>NZ_JBNHGJ010000034.1:0-53683 GCF_059091165.1 Arthrobacter sp. Hb9-2
CGCCGAATCCCCTGCCGCGGCCTCACCCGCATCAGAGGGCGAGCAGCCCTCACGTGCCCGCCGTTCCCGCACGCGCACCCGCCGCCGCAACGGCGAGGTAGTGGCCGGCAGCGACACAGCGGCACAGCCTGGCAGCACCGAGGCCTAACCCCCTCAATGACTGACACTGTCTGGGCGCCGGACGGCAGCAGCCTGGTGGTACACGCTGACAACGCGGAGTTCCTCCCCTCGCTGCCGGACGGCGCCTTCACACTGATATACGTGGATCCGCCGTTCAACACCGGCAGGGCCCAGCTGCGCCAGCAGACCACCATGGTGGCCAACGCCGACGGCACAGGCGACCGCGTAGGTTTCAAGGGGCGCTCCTACGACACGATCAAGGGAGCGCTGCACCGCTACGACGACGCGTTCAGCGACTACTGGTCCTTCCTGGAACCACGGCTCGTCGAGGCCTGGCGCCTGCTGGCCGAGGACGGCACGCTTTACCTGCACCTGGACTACCGCGAGGTGCACTACGCCAAGGTGATGCTGGACGCCATCTTCGGCCGCGAGTGTTTCCTGAACGAGATCATCTGGGCCTATGACTACGGCGCGCGGGCAAAAAACCGCTGGCCCACCAAGCACGACAACATCCTGGTCTACGTGAAAAACCCGGCCAAGTACCACTTCGACAGCGCCGAGGTGGACCGGGAACCCTACATGGCGCCCGGGCTGGTCACGCCCGCCAAGCGCGAGCTGGGCAAGCTGCCCACCGACGTGTGGTGGCACACCATCGTCTCCCCCACCGGCAAGGAAAAGACCGGCTACCCCACGCAGAAGCCCGAAGGGCTTGTCCGGCGCGTCGTGGCTGCGTCAAGCCGGCCCGGAGATTGGTGCCTGGACTTCTTTGCGGGTTCCGGCACGCTCGGCGCCGTCTCGGCGAAACTCGGCCGGAAGTTCGTGTGCGTGGACCAAAACCAGCCGGCTATTGACATCATGGCCAAGCGACTGGGTGCCCACGCCGAGTTCACGTCTTTCCCTCCCAACTAGGTAGCGCCAAGTGTCGTTTTGAGCTCCCACAACGACACGTGGCGCTACCTACGTGCCGTGTTCAGGGACGGACGACGGCGGTCCCGGTGGCCATGTCCTCAATCCGGGCCAGGACGTCCGCCCCCGTCAGGTTTTCCCCCAGCAGGTTGGGTTTGCCGGTGCCGTGGTAGTCGGACGAGCCGGTGATCAGCAGGTCATGCCTTGCGGCGAGCCGGCGCAGGAAGTCGCGGCCCTCCTCCGGATTGTCGCGGTGGTCGATCTCCAAGCCGGCCAGTCCGGCGTCGATCATCTCCTGGTAGACGCGCTCCCCCACAATGCGGCCCCGCGAGGAGGCTACCGGATGGGCAAACACGGGGACGCCTCCTGCCGCGCGGACCAGTTCGACGGCGGTGGCAGGGTCCGGCGCGTAATGCTGGATGAAGTAGCGGGAACGGGAGGTGAGGATGGACGCGAACGCCTCCGACCGGTCCTCCACCACCCCGGCGGCCACCAGCGCGTCGGCGATATGCGGACGCCCCAGCGTGGCACCCGGAGCAACGTGATGGATGACGTCGTCCCAAGTGAGCGGGTAGTCCTCGGCGAGGAGGGTGACCATCCGCTCGGCGCGGGTGTGCCGGGCATCCTTGGCCTTGGTGATCTCCTCCAGCAGCCCGGCATGTTCGGGGTCGTGCAGGTAGCTCAGGAGGTGGACACTGATGCCCTGTTCGGTCCGGCATGAGACCTCCATGCCGGGCACCAGTGCAACGCCGTGGTCCACTGCCGCAGTGGAGGCTTCCACCCAGCCTGCGGTGGAATCGTGGTCGGTCAGCGCCACCACGTCCAGCCCAGCGCGGGCAGCGGACGCCATCACGTCGGCGGGCTTTTCCGTGCCGTCGGAGACGTTGGAGTGCGCATGCAGGTCTATCCTCACGTTCCCAGCCTAGTAGACCGCGCATCCTCCGTTCATGCGGTATTCGCACAAGGCTTCGTGCTGGTGAGACGATGGTGCCGTGAACTCTGCCGATAACACCCCAGATTCTGCTTCCCAGCCCTTGGAAGAGCGGGTCAACAACCGCTCCCAGCGGCCCAGTTCCGACGCCTTTGAGGCCTTTATGGCCAGCAACTGGGCGCCGTCCAGCCAGGACCTCCCGGCGCGCGACGCCGTTGCCAGCCACGCCGCAACCCGGCGCAAGGCCATCTCGGACCAGTTCAAAGGCGAACGCCTGGTCATGCCGGCCGGCCCGCTGAAGGTCCGCTCCAACGACTGCGACTACCGCTTCCGCCCGCACTCGGGCTTTGCGCACCTCACCGGGCTTGGCCTTGACCACGAGCCGGACGCCGTCCTGATCCTGGAGCCCGTCGACGAAGGAAAGGGCGACGACGGCGGCAACCACCGCGCCACGCTCTACTTCCGGCCGCTCGCCGGGCGCGATACCGAACAGTTCTACGCCGATGCACGCTCAGGCGAGTTCTGGATCGGTGCCCGTCCTACGCTGGCCGAGTTCGAGGCCCGCCTCGGCCTGGCGACGGCACACATCGACCAGCTCGAGACCGCCATCACCAAGGACGTGGGCGCCCCTGAAATCGGCGGCATCTCCATCCGTCTGGTGCGCAAGGTGGACGACAACATCGACGCCCTTGTGGACACCGCCCGGTACAACACGGCGAAGGACCCCGACAACCTGGACCTTGCAGTCCTGGACGCGCTCGACGAAAAACTCAGCGAAGCCCTATCCGAGCTTCGCCTGCTCAAGGATGAGTGGGAAATCGAGCAGTTGAAGCTCGCAGTCGCCGCCACCGTGGAAGGTTTCGAAGAGGTTGTGAAGGCCCTCCCCCGGGCACTGACGCACGCCCGCGGTGAACGCGTTGTGGAGGGTGCATTCTTCGCCCGGGCCCGCGAGGTGGGCAACGAGCTGGGCTACGACACCATCGCGGCCTCGGGCAACAACGCCACCGTCCTGCATTGGACCCGCAACACCGGAAAGATTAATGCCGGGGAGCTCCTGCTGCTGGACGCGGGCGTGGAAGCAGACTCGCTGTACACCGCTGACATCACCCGTACCCTGCCGGCCACGGGAGTGTTCTCGGAAATCCAGCGCAAGGTGTACGAGGCTGTGCTGGACGCCGCAGACGCGGGGTTCGCCGCGGCACAGCCCGGCACCCGCTTCCGTGACATCCACACCGCCGCCACCACCGTCCTCGCGGAGCGCCTCGCCGAATGGGGCCTCCTGCCCGTCAGCGTCGAAGAGGCCATCAGCCCGGAGGGCCAGCAGCACCGCCGCTGGATGCCGCACGGAACCAGCCACCACCTGGGACTCGATGTGCACGACTGCGCACAGGCCAAACGCGAGCTGTACCTGGACGGCATCCTCACCGAAGGCATGGTGTTCACCATCGAACCGGGCCTGTACTTCAAGGAAGAGGACCTTGCCATCCCGGCCGAATACCGCGGGATCGGCGTGCGGATCGAGGATGACATCCTGATGACGGCAGAGGGTCCCGTGAACCTCAGTGCCGCGCTGCCGCGCAAGGCGGATGACGTGGAAAACTGGATGGCAGGCATCTACCGCGAAGCCGATGCCTCCAACTAAGCAGACAAAGAATCGGGGCCACCGGAATTCCGGTGGCCCCGATTTTTGCTTTCGGCTTTTCGCCCCAGACTACTGCCGTGAGTCGTCCGGGCGCTGATCGTCACCAGGGCGCCGATCCACGGGCCGCTGTCCCCCCGGCTGCCCGTCGCCGGGCTGTCCTGCAGACTGCTGCGCCGGCGTTTGCTGTTCGCCCGCCGCCGCGCCGGCCCCGGCTTCAGGACCCTGGGGAACCCGGACGCCGTACTGGGGCCGGCCATCTGGAAGGTCGGGATACCGCACCGCGCGCGCCGGTGTCGGCGCGGGCTGCTGCTGCGCCCCGGCGTCGGCCTGTTGCCCGGCGGGCGCGCCGTAAGCGGGGTTTTCCTGCACCTGGTTGCCGGCAGACTGGCCGTACGGATCGTTCCAGCCGGAAGGGCGGGCAGGACCCTGGCCGGGCTGCTGGTAGGGCTGGTTCGGGTAGTCCCGCTGCGTGTAGGGGCCGTTGCCCGCGGCGGCGTCGGAGCGGGTCATCGGCAGCTGCTGCAGCAGCCGGCGCGCCTCGTGGGCAGCTTCCGGCGACACGACGACGTCGTAGCTGGTGGCCACCACCTGGCTGGTGGACGTGAAGTCCCGCTTCCCGCGCTGCATGGCGTAGGTGACAATGCCGAAGAGCATAAAGAAGGCAGCACCCATCAGTACGGATGCCAGGATGGAGAAGTACCCCGGTGAGGGCGCAAAGAAGGAGAGCATCACACCCACGAAAAGGCCAAACCACATACCGCTCAGCGCCCCGGACAGAGCCACGCGCGGGTAGCTCAGGCGCCCCGTGACCCGCTCCACCATCTTCAGTTCGTTGCCCACGATGGATACCATGTGGACCGGGAACTGCTGGTCCGCGAGGTAGTCCACAGCCTTCTGGGCGTCCAGATAGGACGTGTAGGAGCCGACGGTGTCGCCGGTGGGAACCGCGCGGGCTTCGTCCACGCCGTTGGGCCCGCCAGCCTTGGGAGCGCCAAAAATGTTTGCCATAGTCCCATTCTTGCCCATGACTATGTGTGCTGCCTGTAAATTCAGCTAAAAGAGAGCAGACTCGGTAGCCTGTAGGAGTGAGCACAACTCCTACCCGCGTCTTCGTGGCGCGCCTGCTGGGCCTGGACGTCTTCGACCCTCTGGGCGACCGGCTGGGCCGGCTGCGCGATGTTGTTGTGCTCTCCCGCGGCACCCAGGGTGCCCCGCACGTGGTGGGCATCGTGGTGGAGGTTCCCGGAAAGAAACGGGTCTTCGTGCCCATGACGCGGATCACCTCCATAGACCAGACCCAGATCATCTGCACCGGCCTGGTCAACCTGCGCCGCTTCGAGCAGCGCGGCGCCGAAACCCTGGTGGTGGCGGAGATGTTCGACCGCCGTGTCACACTCCGGGACGGCAGCGGCGACGCCACTATCGAAGACATCGCCATGGACCAGCACCGCTCCCGCGACTGGTTCGTCAGCAAGCTTTTTGTCCGGCGGGGCCATTCCCTCTCGCCGTTGAGCAGGCTCCGCCGGAACGAAACCCTCATCATCGACTGGGCTGACGCTCTGCAGGGGCCCCGCACCGAGCCCCAGGCAGCCACCCAGTTCGTCGCGAACCACGAAGACCTCAAGCCCGCGGACTTCGCCGAAGCTCTCCAGGAGATGAGCGACAAGCGCCGCTTCGAGGTGGCCAGTGAGCTGCAGGACGAGCGCCTGGCCGACGTCCTCCAGGAGCTGCCCGAGGATGACCAGGTGGAGATCCTCTCCGCCCTGGACGTGCAGCGCGCCGCCGATGTCCTGGAGGAAATGGACCCTGACGACGCCGCCGACCTCCTCGGCGAGCTCCCTTCGGCCCAGGCGGAGGAACTGCTCCAGCTGATGGAGCCCGAGGGCGCTGAGGATGTGCGGCGCCTGCTGGAATACGACGAGGACACTGCCGGCGGCCTCATGACGCCGGTCCCGGTCATCCTGCCGCCTGAGGCCACGGTGGCCGAGGCACTGGCGCATGTCCGGCGCGAGGAGCTCTCCCCCGCGCTTGCATCGTCCATTTTTATTACCAGGCCTCCGCTGGAGACACCTACCGGGCGCTTCCTTGGCGTGGTCCACATCCAGCAGTTGCTTCGATACCCGCCGTTCGAACCGCTGGGAAACCTGGTGGACAAGAACCTTGAGCCGCTGTCCGACCAGGCCCACATCAGCGAAGTGGCACGGACCCTGGCTACCTATAACCTGAACTCCCTTCCGGTGGTCAACGACGCCGGCCGGCTTGTGGGGGCGGTGACTGTTGATGACGTTCTGGATCATCTGTTGCCGGACGACTGGCGAGCCCATGACGGCGAAGCCCCGATAAGAAGGCTCGGTGGCCGCATTGGCTGACATTGGCGCTCCCAAGAACCCCAACCTGCGGAACCCCGCCAAGGCGGCGGCGAAGGGCAGCCTCGACACGCCGCTGAGCGGCCGCCAGCGGATCCTGCCCAAGTTCTCCCCTGATCCGGATGCCTTCGGCCACGCCACCGAAGGCTTCGCCCGTTTCATGGGTACGCCGCAGTTCCTCGTCTACATGACGGTCTTCGTCGTCGTCTGGCTGGCCTGGAACACATGGGCACCGCTGGCTTGGCAGTTCGACTCCCGGGACCTCGGTTTCACCCTGCTGACCCTGATGCTGTCCCTGCAGGCGTCCTATGCGGCACCGCTGCTGCTGCTGGCCCAGAACCGCCAGGACGACCGTGATCGCGTCTCCCTCCAGCAGGACCGCCAGCGTGCTGAACGCAACCTGTCCGATACCGAATACCTGACCCGGGAACTGGCATCGTTGCGGATCGCGCTGCGTGAGGTGGCAACGCGCGACTACGTCCGCGCCGAGCTGCGCTCGCTGTTGGAAGACGTGCTGGAAGCCCAGGAAGAGCTCCGGACGCATGATCCGTCGGGGCAGGGGCAACATGAGTCCCCGCGCGACAAGGTGCGGGAGAAACTCAAGGAACAGCGTGACAGGCAGCGGAACCCCCGCACCCAACAGATTCCCCGGTTGAAGCCGGGGCACTCCACCCAGGACCGCTAAGGAGCACACCCATCAATAACACCTCGCTGGCCGGGGCAGTCAATGCCGCCCTGGCCACGGTCATCGATCCCGAACTCCGCCGTCCCATCACTGAGTTGGGCATGGTGGAGTCCGTCGACGTTTCCGACGACGGCAGGGCCACCCTGGTTGTCCTGCTCACTATCGCCGGCTGCCCGCTCCGGGACACCATCACAGCCGATGCGACGAAGTCGCTGCTGGCAGTTCCGGGAGTGGCCGCCGTCGACGTCGAACTGAAGGTGATGACGCAGGAGCAGCGTGATGCCCTCAAGGAGCTGCTCCGCGGGGCCGGCGGCCAGCGCGGCATCCCGTTCAACGAGCCCGGCTCCCTTACCAGGGTCTACGCGGTGGCCAGCGGCAAGGGCGGCGTGGGAAAGTCCTCCGTGACTGTCAACCTTGCCTGCGCCCTCGCTGCACAAGGGCTGCGGGTCGGAATTGTGGACGCCGACGTCTATGGCTTCTCGGTTCCCGGCCTGATGGGCATCAGCCAGGCGCCCACGCGGGTGGACGACATGATCCTTCCCCCGGTTGCATACGGCGTGAAGGTGATCTCCATCGGGATGTTCGTGAGCGGCAACCAGCCTGTAGCGTGGCGCGGACCCATGCTGCACCGGGCCCTTGAGCAGTTCCTGACGGATGTTTACTTCGGCGACCTGGACGCCCTGTTCCTGGACCTGCCGCCCGGCACCGGAGACATCGCCATCTCCGTCGCGCAACTGCTGCCCAAGGCGGAGATCCTGGTGGTTACTACGCCGCAGGCTGCCGCGGCCGACGTCGCCGAGAGGGCCGGCGCCATCGCAACCCAGACCGGGCAGTCCGTGGCCGGGGTGATCGAGAACATGTCCTACCTGGAAATGCCCGACGGCGGCAGGATGGAGCTGTTTGGAAGCGGCGGCGGGGCGGTCCTCGCGGAACGGCTGACAGCCACTGTGGGCACCGACGTGCCGCTGCTGGGGCAGATCCCGCTGGACATCCAACTGCGCGAGGGCGGCGACATGGGAGTACCCATCGTCCTCGGCCAGGCCGGAACGCCGGCGGCACAAGCGCTCTCGGACATCGCCGGCAGGCTGGCAGCAAAACCTCGGGGTCTGGCCGGCATGAAGCTTGGGCTGCAGCCCCGCTGAGTTCCTGCCAAGGCCTCCCCATGTCGGGTGGCTAGGTGGCTTCCGTATCGAAGGGGGCAGCTTCGCCCGGCGGAAGCGACTGAAGCACCCTCTCAGGCCGCTTCGGAGCGGCATCAGCCACCGCTACGGCGGCGGCGCCGGAGACGGCTGCGACGGCGGCAGGCGCACCGGCGCTGACGGGCTTGGCGTCATCGTCCAGGAGTGCCTCTTTGATGATGCGCCGGGGATCGTACTGGCGGGGGTCGTACTTCTTCCAGTCGACATCATCGATGTCGATTCCCACTTCTTCCTTGATCTGCTCCCGGGCGCCGGAAGCCATGCGGCGGACTTCCTTGACCAAGTTGGCCAGTTTCTGGGTGTATTCGGGCAGCCGTTGGGGACCGATCACGAGGACGCCAATGATCAGCAGAAGAAAGAACTCCGGGCCGTTGATTCCAAACACTTTAGGAAGATTACCCTCTCCGGGCTGCCAGTGACGATTCCCGCCCACGGGCGGTGGAAACTGTCCGCTTTACTGCGTAAAAAGGGCCACGATCTTGTTTACGCCGCGCTGCAGGCGCTGTACCACGGGTTCAGGATGCTGCGCAGGAGGTTCCGCCGGCGCTTCGGCTGCGACACCTTGGCCCGCCTTTTCGCTGAGGCGCTGAAGGATGGGCATGGCGTCGTCGGCCTGTTCCGCGGGGAGGTCGGAGACGTAGGTGAAGGTGCGGCCCTGCGTCCGAAAGGTTGCGGACCACGGCGAGGACGCCAGGATCTGCAACGTCGGGCCGGCCTGCCCCGAACCAGGTTCCTCTTCTGCGCCCCCGGGGTTATGCCGTTCCGTGATGGTCGCGTAATGGGTCCCGTCGGAGAGCTTCAGTTCGACGGCGGGGCGGCCCTCGAGCATCACGGCTTTCGCCGACTCGAGGTGGAATCCCATGGCCCCGAGCTCGGGGCACACCCAGCCTTCCGACCGCAGGCCCGACAACCTGTCCACGCTCAGGGTCCTCCCGTCAGCCGGCGTCTGGGCGGAGACCTGCGAGAGCGTGGCTCCGGCTGCAGCACCATCTGCCTGAAGCGGCTCACCGGCCACAGCAAAAGCGCCGGCAGCCAGCACACCCGCTGCGGCAACGGTGCCCCCTGCCGTCATGGCGAGCACCCGGACCGCTGCCCTGGATCCCTGGTGATGCGGGGCAGGAACCGGCGGCCGGGCTGCCAACTCCTGGGTCCTGGCCAGCAGCCGGGCGGTCAGGTCATCGCTGGCCGGCGGGATGGGCGCATCCCGCAGCCGCTCCAAGTACTGCCGCTCCCGGTGCAGGGCTGAAGCACATTCATGGCAGGACTGGATATGGCTGGCGGTGCGCTGATGCCTGCGGCTGAGCGGAAACTGGGGCCTCATGTGCCGTTCAGAGGATGCCGGCGATGCGCGGCAAGGACAGCTTGGGCCTGGACTGCTGCGGTCGCGGGTCACGGTGGGCCAGCTTTTCGCGGAGCATGGTGCGGCCACGGTGGATGCGGGAGCGCACCGTGCCGAGCTTGACGCCCAGGGCCTCGGCAACTTCGTCGTAGGACAGGCCTTCAAGATCACAAAGAACCACAGCTGCACGGAAGTCCGGCGGGAGTTCCTCGAGGGCGGCCTGGACATCAAGGTCCAGGTTGTTCAGCTCGAAGCTCTGCTCCGGGCCAGGTTCCCGCCCGGGGATCCTCGACTCAGCGTCCTCCGCGAGGGCGTCAAACCGGATGCGTGTTTTCCGCCGCGCCTGGTCAAGGAAGAGATTCGTGGTGATGCGGTGCAGCCAGCCGTCCAGCGTTCCGGGCTTGAAATTTTCCAGCGAACGGAAAACGCGGACAAACACCTCCTGGGTGAGGTCTTCGGCGTCGTACTTGTTTCCGGTCAGGCGGTAAGCCAGCCGGTAAACCTTCGCGGAGTGGTTAGTCACCACTTCTTCCCAAGTAGGGCGCACCCACTCGGACTCAGGCTTGTTTGCTGCAGGGACAGGTGCCACAACTGATGATGACATCGTCCACTCCCCTCGTGGAATGCTTACGCCCGGATACTGTTGACATCTCTAATTCGGCGCCGCCCACCCTATGGATGACCAGATAATAATCATTTCAAACTTGGCTGGGAATTTCCTGACTGCCGGGTAACTTCAGCCGTGGGCGCAACAGCCCGCCTTCCCGGCTGTTGCCGAACGACACAGTAGGCTGTAGAGGACAATCCCCCTGCCGCCCAGAAAGCGAAAACCCATGAGCGCCGACAAGTCCACCAGCTGGTCCTATGCAGAAGATCTGCCCGCTGAGGATGAGGTCATGCTGCGGGCCCGGGAACGTTCCTTTGAATTGGGCGTGACCCCCATCGGGCCCGGCGTGGGCGCCGTCCTCACCGTCCTCGCTGCCGCGTCGAAGGCGCAGACCGCCGTCGAAATCGGAACCGGTGCAGGCGTCTCGGGTGTCTGCCTGCTCCGCGGCCTCGGTCCGCACGCTGTCCTCACCACCATTGACGTGGACGTCGAACACCTCAAAGCCGCACGGGAAGCCTTCTCGGAGGCCGGCAGCCCGGCCAACCGCACCCGCACCATCTCCGGCCGCGCAGGGGACGTCCTGCCGCGCCTCACGGACAGCGCGTACGACCTGGTGTTCATCGACGCTGACAAGCCGGGACTTCCCGGTTATGTGGAGCAGGCCATCCGGCTCCTGAAACCCGCCGGGCTGCTGATCATCAACGATGCACTGGACAAGGACAAGGTAGCCAACCCTGCGGGCCGCGAGGCCACCACGGTGGTCCTGCGCCAGGTGGGGAAGAGCATTCGCGACGACGAGAGGCTGGCCTCCGCCATGCTTCCCACCGGCGACGGCCTGCTCGTGGCGGTCAAAAAATAAGACAGGATCCGCAGCCCGAAGGCTAGCGGACCCTGTCCGGCACAATTATTCGGTAACGCCGACCAGGCATTCCTTGAGGTTGGCCGCTTCGGCTGCATTCAGTTCGACCACCAGGCGCCCGCCGCCTTCGAGCGGGACGCGCATGATCAGGCTGCGGCCCTCCTTGGTGACTTCCATTGGGCCGTCGCCGGTGCGTGGTTTCATAGCCGCCATGAGGAATTCCCCTCCATTTAGTCCCAGGACTGATCAGCCCGGGTGGGCTGTGTCCGCATGTAGATCAAGCTGCCATGGCGGAGTGGATGGACACCGCCGGGGCTGCGCGTATTCTGAATGCTTATTGTCCTTGCTTACCTACCATTATCGCGGAATTACCCGCCCGTAGCTAATCGATGGACATTTATGGGCGGGTCCAATTTGCAGTCTGACCTGCACAGAAGCCGGGATTTCTACGGTGGATAATCCCCGCCGCCTGGCAGCTGCGCCCACGCCCACAGCCAGACAATCCACACGATCTGCAACAACACGAACATCACCACGACAGTTCCGCGGTAAGCCCGGGACCGTGACAGGAGCGCGGCACCCAGCGCCAGTGGGAAAAGCGGCAGCAGCATACGGAAAGTACTGGTCTGCGGGTGGAGGAACATCACCAGGTAGCCCATGTAGCAGGCGCACCACAGCCGAAGTTCGGCCCCGAGCCGAACTATCGGCGGAAGGTACAGCATCGCGCCGAAGAGCGCCACGAAAACGAAAGGCGCCACCACTCCGAGCACCGGGCCGAAGAGGTCGACGCCGGTGTCGAACCAGGGCTTGAACGGCACCAGATCCTGGCCCCGCCATACTGTTTCAGTCTTGGTATAGGCCTGGATGTCCCCCGTTGCCGCCCAGGCGGCCGCCGGCCACGCCAGCGCCGCGAGGCCTGCCACTGCCGTTAGAGCAGTAAGGGCCGCCAGGTCCCGGACGGAGTGCGGATCCGGTTCCCGGCCGCCCAGGCGCTGCACCAGCCGGTGGACCAGGAGGAGCCCCAGCATGGCCGCGAATGGAACGCCCACCGGACGCGAGAGGCACAGCATCACCACCACGGGGATCGCCCACAGGTACTGCCGCCGGACTACCAGCAGCAATGCGGCCGCGAGCAGCAACAGGGACAACGGTTCGGCATATGGCACCTGGAGCACCGCGGACACAGGGAAGGTGGCGAAGAACGTCACTGCCCACAGTGCCGGCCCGTGTGCTGCCTTATGCCGGAAAAGCGCATAGACCACCAGGGCGGCAGCCAAACCGGACAGCATGGCGATAATGGTCAGCGAAGCAGCAGGGGCCAACCCCGTCAGTCTGCTGAGCCCTCCTGCCAGCGACGGGTACAGGGGATAAAAGGCCCACGTATTCTCCTGGACATTGCCTGCGTCATCGACCGGAAGGGTGGCGGGATAACCGGTGGCGATAACCCTGCCGTACCACCGCGCGTCCCAGATGTTGATGAAGTTCCAGTAGTCGGGCTTGGCCGGGAACCAGGGGTTGGGCCCTTGGTGCAAGGCGGCAGCCATAAAAATCGCGGCGCTGACGGACCTGGCCGCGATGTAGACGGCCGAGACCTGCAACCACCAGGGCCAGCCGCGGACGGTTGCGCCGAAGCGGACGGCGAGCGCCTGGACCGACGCTGAAACGCCCGTTCCCCGCCGGGTGGCAGTGCTCACTCCCGGACCTCCCCGGCCCCTGCGCCGGCATGCCCATGGATTTCCGCCGCCGGCGGTTCCGCCTGTGCACCTGTCCCAGCCGCGGGCTCCGCCGCCGTTCCAGCGGCGGGCCCTGCATCTTCCATGGCCTCCAGCCTGGCCTTCAGGATCTCAACTTCCTGCCGGCTTGCCGCAAGCTGGTCCCTCAACTCATCGAGCACCTGGTCCACCTGGTCCATCCGGTAGCCCCGGAGGCCCAGCGAAAACCGCACGCGGTCCACGTCCTGTGGCGCCGCATTGGCTGGCAGGAGGACCGGGGGAAGGTTGGCGGGAGGCTGGTCAAGGCCGGCGTCCAGCAGGGCAGGCAGGGCGCGGCCGCCGGGCTTGCCGGAACGGCCCCCTGCACCGGCCCAGAGGACAGCGCCGATCAGGGCAACGGCAAGGAAGACCAGAAAAAAAGTCACTATCCCATCGTGCCAGACGTGGCCGCCTTTGTTATTCCGGGCGCTGTTCGCCGTTCAGGGAGGGCGTGACGGCCACGTGGAGCACCCGGTCCACCGCTTCCGCCGGGTCATCCACCACTTGGATCAGGTCCAGGTCCTTTTCCGAGACCATCCTCTCAGCCACGAGCGTGCCCCTGATCCAATCGATCATCGGGCCCCAGAAGTCGACGCCGAGCAGCACGATCGGGAAGGACGTCACCTTCCTGGTCTGCACCAGGACCATGGCTTCGAAGAGTTCATCCAGCGTGCCAAGGCCGCCAGGCAGGACGATGAATCCCTGCGCGTACTTTACGAACATGGTTTTGCGGGCAAAGAAGTACCGGAAGTTAATCCCCAGGTCCACCCATTGGTTCAGGCCCTGCTCGAAAGGGAGCTCAATGCCGAGTCCGACGGATACGCCGTTACCTTCAACGGCGCCGCGGTTGGCGGCTTCCATGGACCCCGGTCCGCCTCCGGTGATCACCGCGACGCCGGCCTCGGCCAGCTTCCGCCCCACCTCAACGCCCATCTCATAGTAGGGGCTGCCCGGCTTGGTCCGGGCTGAACCGAAGACGCTGACGGCCGGGCCGAGGTCAGCCAACGCCCCGAACCCCTCGACGAACTCGCTTTGGATCCTGAGCACGCGCCATGGGTCAGTGTGCACGAACTGGCCAGGGCCTTTGGTATCAAGCAAATGCTGGTCGGACATCTCCACGGACGCCTGCTTACGGCGAAGTTCAAGGGGTCCTTTACGGCGCGGCTGGGAGTTTTTGGCCGGATCTGCACTGATGCTCATTCCCCAAGGCTAACCTGCCTGCGGGAGGTATCTCTTGAATCACGATCCGCAGGAACTTGGGGTGATTCGCATCATAAGACGGCGTTGTTCGCTAGATTCTTCCTATGACTACTCATGTGCCCGGCGATGCCCTCGTCTCCCTGAACGCCGTAAATAAGCATTACGGCCAGCTGCACGTTTTAAAGGACATCAACCTGCAGGTCCGCAAAGGCGAGGTTGTCGTGGTCATCGGGCCGTCTGGCTCCGGTAAGTCCACGCTGTGCCGCGCCATCAACCGCCTCGAAACGATTGAAGGCGGCACTATCAGCATTGATGGAAAAGTCCTCCCCGCGGAAGGCAAGGAACTGGCACAGCTCCGGGCCGACGTCGGAATGGTCTTCCAGTCATTCAATCTCTTCGCGCACAAAACCATCCTCGAAAACGTCACCCTTGGTCCCATCAAGGTCAAGGGCGTTGCAAAGTCAACCGCGGACAAGGACGCCATGGCGCTGCTTGAACGGGTTGGCGTCGGACACCAGGCTCCGAAGCTTCCCGCACAGCTGTCCGGTGGCCAGCAGCAACGCGTTGCCATCGCCCGCGCCCTGGCGATGAAACCCAAGGTCATGCTTTTCGACGAGCCGACGTCGGCACTGGACCCCGAGATGATCAACGAGGTCCTGGACGTTATGATCCAGCTGGCCAAGGAGGGCATGACCATGATCGTGGTCACGCACGAGATGGGCTTCGCCCGCAAAGCCGCCGACCGGGTGGTCTTTATGGCGGACGGCCAGATCGTTGAGGACGCCACCCCTGAGGAGTTCTTCACCAATCCCAAGAGCGACCGCGCCAAGGATTTCCTCTCCAAGCTCCTCACCCACTGATTCACCTACGAACAAACACACAAGTTCGCACCCAGGCCGTGACCCACGGCCACCAATGAAAGGAATGTCATGAAGGCATTTATGACCCGGCGGAAGTCATTCTTCGTGGCGGCTACCGCTGCCCTCGCCCTGTCCCTGAGCGCATGTGGCGGAGGCGGAGCCGGTACCACCAGCGACCCCTCAGTTGAAGCAGCACCCACCTTCGCCGCCGGCACCACCATGGAAAAGCTCGCCTCGGCCGGAACCATCAAGATCGGTACCAAGTACGACCAGCCGCTCTTCGGCCAGGTGGGCCTGGACGGCAAGCCGGTGGGCTTCGACGTCGAAATCGGCAAGCTGATCGCCGCCAAGCTGGGCATCGCTGCCGACAAGATCGAATGGTCCGAGACGGTGTCAGCCAACCGCGAGCCGTTCATCGAGCAGGGCAAGGTTGACCTGGTGATCGCCACGTACACCATCAACGACAAGCGCAAGCAGGTTGTCAGCTTTGCCGGACCGTACTACGAAGCCGGCCAGGCACTGATGGTGAACAAGGACAACGACACCATCAAGACCCCCGAGGACGTCAAGGGCAAGAAGGTCTGCTCGGTCACTGGCTCGACCCCCGCCGCGACGATTGTGGACAAGTACGGTGCAGAGCTCGTCCCTGCAGCCACCTACTCCGCCTGCCTGGAGCCCCTTCGCAACAAGCAGGTTGAAGCAGTCACCACCGACAACGTGATCCTGGCCGGTTTCGTGGACAAGGAGCCGGACGCCTTCAAGCTCGCTTCGGACGAGACCTTTACGAAGGAGCCCTACGGCATCGGCCTGAAGAAGGACGACACCGAGTTCCGCAACTGGATCAACGACCAGCTCGAAGCGTTCCAGGAGGACGGGTCCTACAAGAAGGCATGGGAAGATACCGCAGGTTCAGTCATAAAGACTGCCCCTGAGCTGCCCGAGCTCGACCGTTACTAGGTAACGCCGCTAGTTGCCGGGGCTGTTCCGCAGCCCCGGCAACCACCGTCTCCGCTCCCGTCCACGCCCACATCCAAAGGATTTTATGGACGTCATTCTTGAAAACCTGCCCCTGTACTGGAACGGTTTTCTCCGCACGCTTTTCCTTTCCGCCGTTTCCGGAGTCATCGCCCTGGTTCTTGGCACGCTGCTGGCGGCAGCCAGGGTCTCCCCCGTAGCAGCACTCCGCGGGTTCAGCATGGTCTACGTGGAGGTTCTCCGGAACACCCCGCTGACCATCGCCTTCTTCTTCGCAGCGATCGTTCTCCCCCGGCTCGGCGTTACCTTCGAGCAGTTTGAGGTTGCAGCCATCATTGCCCTCAGTACCTACACCGCAGCGTTCATCGCCGAAGCTGTCCGCTCGGGTGTCAACAGTGTTCCCGTTGGCCAGGCCGAAGCCGCCCGCAGCATCGGCATGAACTTCGGGCAGGTCCTGAACCTCATCATCCTCCCGCAGGCCCTTCGGACGGTGGTCCCGCCGTTGATCAACATCCTGATCGCTTTGGTAAAGAACTCTTCGGTGGCCGGCGCGTTCTTCGTCCTGGAACTGTTCGGCTACGGCCGCCAGTTGGCCAACGCCAACGGTGACGCCGTGATCCCCGTGCTGCTGGGCGTTGCGTTCTTCTATCTGCTCCTCACCGTTCCGCTGGGCATCCTCGCCAGCACGGTGGAACGAAAGGTGGCGATTGCCCGATGACCTCGGTACTTTATGACGTTCCCGGCCCGAAGGCCCGGCGGATATCCCTGATTGGTTCGATCGTCGGTTCCCTGCTGATCCTGGGCCTGCTTGCCTGGATCATCATGACCTTTGCCCAGCAGGGCATTTTTGAAGGGCGCCGGTGGGCCATCTTCACCCGTGCAGACGTGTGGACACTCCTGGGCAACGGATTGAGCGCAACCCTCAGCGCCGCGGCTTTGGCAGCAGTGATCGCCTTCCCGCTCGGCCTCCTGCTGTGCCTGTTGCGCATCTCGGATGCAGCCTTCATCCGCGTCCCTGTCCGGGTGCTGCTGGAGTTCCTCCGCGGCATGCCGGTAGTCCTGATGATGCTCTTCATCCTGCTGGGGTTCGGAACCTCGCCGTTCATTGCCGTTGTCACCGGCCTGGTGCTTTACAACTCGGCAGTGTTCGCGGAAATCATCCGTGCGGGCATCCAGTCGCTTCCCAAGGGGCAGCGGGAAGCCGGCCTGGCCATTGGCCTGACCAGCTTCAAGTCCCGCATGCTGATCGAGCTGCCGCAGGCCATCCGGCGCATGATGCCCTCGCTCGTAGCCCAGATGGTGGTCCTCCTGAAGGACACTTCACTCGGCTATATCGTGGCGTACGGCGAGCTGCTGCGTGCCGTGCAGGTGATGGCTGACTTCCTGGGTACACAGTTCCTGTTCCCCATCTTCTTCGTGGCAGCGGCGATCTACATTGCCATCAACATCTGCGTTTCACGCATCGCAGTGTGGATCGAGCGCCGCGGATCCAAGAAGGCGGCAGGCGGCGTGGCCAAGGCCGAACCCGAAAAAGCCGAAGCACCCGTCCCCTGATACCTTCCTGCAACAGTGGCCCGGACCTTTGGTCCGGGCCACTGCCATTTAAGTCAGGCTGCCAGCCAGTCCTGCAGCGCGTGCAGGCACTTACGAATGGCGTCGGCATGGACGTGCTCGTTGTCCTTATGGGCCAGCAGGGCATCCCCCGGCCCGAAGTTCACCGCCGGGATCCCCAGTGCACTGAACCGCGCGACGTCGGTCCAGCCGTATTTGGGCTTTGGCTCGGCTCCGACGGCGGCAACGAAGGAAGCGGCCGCGGGGTGCTGGAGCCCCGGGCGTGCACCGGCGGCAGCGTCGGTGCGGACGACGTCGAAGCCTTTAAGAAGTTCCCGCACCACCGCTTCTGCCTGGTCGGGGGTCTTGTCCGGTGCAAAGCGGTAGTTGATCTCCACCACGCACCGGTCTGGAATAACATTGCCGGCGGTGCCACCGTTGATTTTTACCGCGTTGAGGCTCTCGCGGTATTCCAGCCCGTCCACGTTGACAGTGCCAGGTTCGTAGGCCGCCAGCCTGGCCAGGATGGGTGCCGCTGCATGGATGGCGTTGCTGCCCATCCATGCCCGGGCCGAGTGCGCTGCCTCGCCCACTGTTGTTGCCTCAAACCGGCTTGTCCCGTTGCAGCCGCCCTCCACCGTGCCGTCGGTCGGTTCCAGCAGGATGGCGAAGTCGCCGCCAAGCAGGTTGCCATGGTTGCGCACCAGCCGGCCCAGGCCGCTCTTCACGGCCTCCACTTCCTCGTGGTCGTAGAAAACAAAGGTGACGTCCCGCTTGGGCGCCGCCCCGCCGTCGAACATTGTGGCGGCAAGCGCCAGCTGAACCGCGACGCCGCCCTTCATGTCGGTGGCACCGCGGCCGTACAGCACGCCCTCCCCGGGCACCCCGGATTCCCAGCTGGATGGAACCGTACCCCTGGACCCTTCAGTCAGGGGCAGCGGAACGGTATCGAGGTGGCCTGCCAGGATGACGCGTTCGGCGTTCCCCAGCTCCGTGCGGGCAATGATCGAGTCGCCGTCGCGGACAACGTGCAGGCCCGGAATGGTCAGCAGGGCCGCTTCCACGGCATCGGCCAACGCGGTCTCATTTCCGGACACGCTGTTGATGTCCATGATGGCGGCGGTCAGGAGCGCAACGTCCTGGCGCAGGTCGAGCGGAAGGGTGGAAGGTCCGGGGGCGGTTTCGGCAGTCACGGAGCCAGTCTAGTTCGGAGCAGGTCCCCCGCCATCGATAGACTGGGGCCATGACTGAAACTGCTTCCTCCGCTGTGCCCGAAACCCAGAACGCCCCCACCGAAGAACGCTCCGCCTACGGCTTCGGCGTGGCCACCATTGCGTCCGCCAAGGGCAACGCAGATGATGCCACCGTCCTGGACGTCTGGTTCCCGGCCCCGGCCCTGGGTGTAGCCGCCGAAAACCTGCGTGCAGTGGAGAACGCGGATGACGTTCTCACCCGGATCGCCGAAGCCGGCACCGATGAGGACCGCGGCACGGAGCAGAAGGTGGTCTTTGTGCAGATCAACCTCGATGAAGCCCCGGCCGACACCGCGGACGCCTACCTTCGCCTGCACCTGCTCTCGCACCGCCTGGTCCGGCCGAACACCATCAACCTGGACGGCATCTTCGGCAAGCTGCCGAACGTTGTGTGGACCAACTTCGGACCCGCCGCGGTGGAGGGCTTCGAACTGACCCGCGCCCGGCTGCGCCGGCGCGGGGCAGTCACCGTGTACGGCATCGACAAGTTCCCCCGCATGGTGGACTACGTGGTCCCCACGGGCGTCAGGATCGCCGACGCCGACCGCGTGCGCCTGGGTGCACACCTCGCCGAAGGCACTACGGTCATGCACGAAGGCTTCGTCAATTTCAACGCGGGCACGCTGGGCACTTCCATGGTCGAAGGCCGGATTTCCGCGGGTGTAGTGACCGGTGACGGCAGCGACGTCGGCGGCGGAGCGTCCATCATGGGCACGCTGTCCGGCGGCGGCAAAGAGAAGATCACCATCGGTGAGCGCGTACTGCTCGGCGCGAACTCCGGCGTCGGCATCAGCATCGGCGACGACTCGGTGGTGGAAGCCGGTCTCTATGTCACGGCAGGAACCCGGGTGCGCGTACCTGGTCCCAAGGACGAGGTGGGCGAAGACACCACCAAGATCGTTAAGGCCGCGGAGCTCTCCGGCGTCCCCAACCTGCTGTTCCGCCGCAACTCCACCAACGGTGCTGTGGAGGTCCTTCCCCGTGCGGGCCAGACCGTGGAACTGAACGACGCCCTGCACGCCAACTGATCCCTATGGCACGAAGCCGAGGCCTGCGCAGGCTCCTGGTGCTGCTGCTCACCCTCGCACTGGTGATCGGCGGCGTCTATGCGGCGGTGTTTTTTGTGCAGCGTTCCGAAACCCTTGTTTCGGAACGCTGCATCGCCGTCGTGGGCGGAGGAACGGCAGAGCTGGCACCCGACCAGGCGGTATACGCTTCCCTGATCACCGCCGTCGCTGTCCAGCGGGGGCTCCCGCCGCGGGCCGCGACCATAGCGCTGGCCACCGCAATGCAGGAGTCCAAGCTGCGAAACATCGACCACGGAGACCAGGCAGGCCCTGATTCGCGGGGGCTGTTCCAGCAGCGCCCGTCCCAGGGCTGGGGCAGCGAGGCGCAGGTCATGGACCCGTACTATGCAGCAAACGCCTTTTACGACGCTTTGGTCCAAATCTCGGGCTATGAGTCGATGGAGATCACCGAAGCGGCGCAGCGGGTCCAGCGGTCCGCTTTCCCCACCGCCTATGCGCAGCATGAGCAGATGGGGCGCTTTTTTGCCTCCGGACTGTCCGGCCAGACGCCCGAAGCCGTTCAATGCACACTCCGCTCCGCATCGGCTGCCGGAGACCCTGGCGCCGTTTCGGCGGGACTGGCCCAGGCCTACGGGCCGTTGGCCACGGCTGTGGAAGGCCAGACGCTGGTGGTGGAAGCCACCGGCAGCCAGGCCTGGTCGGTTGCCCAGTGGGCCGTGGCAAACGCCAAGGGGTATGAAGTGACGCAGGTACAGGTGGCTGGACGGACCTGGGACCGTGGACAGCGGAACGGCTGGCAGGAATCATCAGGCTCTGACGGCCAGGTCCGGATCACTGTGTCACCGGTTGGCGTCGAGGGCTGAACCGGCTGGCCGTCCTAAGCCAGGATCTCCACCACCGGTTGGACATAGCTGCGGAACAGCTCGGGCTGGCCCATCAGCTCGTGGCTCATGATGATTTTGTCCGGCTCGAGGTACCAGGCCCGCTGCTCATTCAGAGGCAGCTCGATGATGGTCAACTTGAAGTCGCGGGCGTCCCGCCCTACCTCCAACAGCCTGTCATCAACCATGTCCTCCAGCAGCTGGTCTGTACCGATGGCAGCCCGCTCTGCTTCCAGCTCGGCGTATTCGCTCCTGCGCTCCCGCGCCCAGGTGAGGGCAGAGCCGAAGTGCGCCTGCAGTACACGCTGCAGCGCCGGCGAATTGCCAAAGGCCTCAAAATCAGGCGGCGACAGTTCCGGCGACGTCTGGGGATGGGCCTTCAGTAACTGCGCCCACCAGGCCTCCCACTCCGTCTTAAGCCCGCTCAGGCCACCAACATCGGCAGTGAGGTGGGAATGGTCTGCAGGGCGGATTTTGGGCGCGGCATGCGACAGGGCCGGATGGCCGGCGCCGTCCAGCCCGGCTGCATCGCGGACGTACAGGGCGATCATCATCGGTCCGGACGTGTCGGTGGTGATCTGCCAGCCGGAACCGCCTGTTTGGTGCATCCGAAATCCTTCCCTGGCGCGTTGTGACCGGGCCTGTTGATCCGGTGTCACGCCCCCGGTTATCAGTCTATTCCCCATGTTCGATGACGTTAACGGCAGTCACGCCGCAAGCCCGTCAAGGTGCCGCTCCAACACCTCCCTGCAGATGCCGGCCGTCATCCAGGCCGGCTGGAGCAGGGCATGCATACATAGTCCGTCGAGGGTCGCCAGGAGTCTTTCAGCCTCCACCACCAGTGCTTCCTCGGGTTCACCGGCGGGCATCAGGGTGGTGATGGTGCGTCCCATCAAGGCCGCGACTTCCCGGTGGCTGCGATCTGCCTCCGCTGCAAGGAAGGGTCTGATCCTGGCGGCGTTCCGAAAGGCCATCCAGACACAGGCCTCCACAGCCCGCCGTTCATCCAGCGGCAGCAGTTCGCCCAAGAGTGTTAAAACCGCTTCCCGGTGTTCAGGGCTTGCGGGCGGGTTCTTCTCCAAGGCGGGCAGGGCTTCAACCAGCCTGGCAACGATACGGTCGACGACGGTCGCAAAGGAATGCGTGAGCAGCTCCTCGCTTCCCGCGAAGTAGTGCCTTACGGACCCCACGGCCAGCCCCGCCTCGTCTGCCACTTCCCGGAGCGACGCCTTTTCCAGCCCGTCCACTGCGATGATCCGCCAGACCGCTTCAACCACGTCCTGGCGCCGGGCTTCGGCATTGACAATTTTAGGCACTCCATTTTTTAACACATCTGTGCTGAATAGAGAATCCGGCCCGCCGCCAGTTCCGTAAACCCCGGCCTGCTGCCCGTTATCCGGGACACATCGGCGGCAGCCCGCCCAGTTGGGATAGCGTTGGAGGCATGAAAATACTGGTCACAGGGGGAACCGGCTACATCGGGTCCCACACTGTTCTGTCCCTGCAGGAAGCCGGCCATGATGTGGTGGTCATCGACAACCTCGTGAACTCCAGCGAAGAGTCGCTCCGGCGGGTTGCGGAACTCACCGGCAAGACAGCGGAGTTCCACAACGTCGACCTCGTGGACGAGGCCGCCGTGGAAAAAGTGTTTGCCGGCGACACCATCGACGCGGTGATCCACTTCGCCGGGCTGAAGGCCGTGGGCGAGTCAGTGCGCGAGCCGCTCAACTACTATTACAACAACCTGGTGGGCACCCTGAACCTCATCCGGGTCATGGACCGGCACAACGTCCGCTCCATCGTCTTCAGCTCCTCAGCCACCGTCTACGGCGAGCATAACCCCATCCCCTACGTGGAAAAGATGGAGATCGGGGCCAACAACCCTTACGGCCGCACCAAGGAACAGATCGAGGACATCCTCTCGGACCTGGGTTCAGCGGACAGCCGCTGGCATATAGCCCTGCTGCGCTACTTCAACCCTGTGGGAGCCCACCCCTCCGGACGGATAGGCGAGGATCCCCAGGGTATCCCGAACAACCTGGTGCCGTTCATCGCCCAGGTAGCGGTAGGCCGGCGCGAAAAGCTTATGGTCTTCGGCGGCGACTATGACACCCCGGACGGCACCTGCCTGCGCGACTACATCCACGTCGTCGACCTCGCTGAAGGCCACGTGGCCGCACTGAACCACGTGGCGGACCGCGCCGGCGTCTTCCGCTGGAACCTCGGTTCCGGCAAGGGCTCCTCGGTGCTGGAGGTCCTGCGCTCCTTCGAGAAGGCAGTGGGCAAGCCAATCCCGTACGAAATCACGGGCCGCCGCGCCGGCGACCTGCCGGCGTTCTGGGCCGACGCCACCTCCGCCTTGGCAGACCTCAGCTGGTCCACCACCAAGACAGTGGATGAAATGTGCGAGGACCACTGGCGCTGGCAGAAAAACAACCCCCAGGGCTACAACTCCTGAGGCAACGTGGTCCCATTACAAGAAAGCGGCCGCCCACCTCCTGGAGGTGGGCGGCCGCCGTCGTAATTCAGGCTGCTATGTCAGCGGACGGGGTAGTCGCGCTCCGGCTCGCCGATGTAGAGCTGCCGCGGGCGGCCGATCTTGGTGTTCGGGTCGCTGATCATTTCGCGCCACTGCGCGATCCAGCCGGGGAGGCGGCCGATGGCGAAGAGCACCGTAAACATCTTCTCGGGGAAGCCCATGGCCTTGTAAATGAGGCCGGTGTAGAAGTCCACGTTGGGGTAGAGCTTGCGCTGGATGAAGTAGTCATCGTTCAGCGCCTTCTCTTCCAGGCGCAGCGCGATGTCCAGCAGTTCATCGTTGCCGCCGAGCTTGGTGAGGATCTCGTGGGCGGTGGCCTTGACGATCTTGGCGCGCGGATCGTAGTTCTTGTACACGCGGTGCCCGAAGCCCATAAGCCGGACGCCGTCTTCCTTGTTCTTGACCTTCTCCATGTAGTCCTCGGGCTTGGTGCCCTCGGCCTGGATCTGGCGGAGCATCTTCAGCACAGCCTCGTTGGCGCCACCATGGGCAGGCCCGAACAACGCATTGATGCCGGCTGAGACGGACGCGAACAGGTTGGCGTTGGAGGACCCCACCAGGCGCACGGTGGAGGTGGAGCAGTTCTGCTCGTGGTCCGCGTGCAGGATGAGCAGCAGGTCCAGGGCCTTCGCGACAACCGGGTCCACCTCGTACTGCTCGGCCGGAAGGCCGAAGCTGAGACGGAGGAAGTTCTCCACGAGGTTGTGCGAGTTGTCCGGGTACAGCATGGGCTGGCCGATGGACTTCTTGTGGGCATAGGCCGCGATAACCGGGAGCTTTGCCATCAGGCGGATGGTGGAAACTTCCACCTGCTCGGCGTTGAAGGGATCCAGTGAGTCCTGGTAGAACGTGGACAGCGCGGAAACGGCCGAGGACAGGACGGGCATGGGGTGCGCGTCGCGGGGGAACCCGCCGAAGAAGCCCTTGAGCTCTTCGTGCAGCAGCGTGTGCCGGCGGATCTTCTGGTCGAATTCGTCCAGTTCGGTGGGAGTGGGCAGGTTGCCATAGATCAGCAGGTAGGACACCTCAAGGAAGCTGGAGTGCTGTGCCAGCTGCTCGATGGGGTATCCGCGGTAACGCAGGATGCCCGCATCGCCGTCGATGTAGGTGATAGCCGAAGTTGTGGCTGCTGTGTTCATGAAGCCGGGGTCAAAGGTGACTGCGCCCGTCTGCTTCAGCAGTTTGGAAACGTCGTAGCCCTCGTTTCCTTCAACAACCTGGATGCGCGGCAGCTTGAGCTCGCCTCCTGCGTGGTGCAGGGTCGCAGCATTGTTGGTCTCAGTCATGGAGTCCCCTTCATGAGGCGTCTGGGCCTCTGTCGAAAGCTTGATCCAACATCAGGTGAGCCGCGCACGAAGCCTGAGAACACAGGTTCCAACACCCGGGCTGCCTTCTTGTAGAAAGCCACCATTGATAGTCACTTAAAAAGCTACCGCTCCTTGGCGGGTGCCACTAATCCGCGACGTTCAAAAGTGGCCTAAAACCAGCCCGATGTGGCGCGAGTCACAGCATTGTTACGATGTGGCGGCCAGCCGGGCGACAGCGGCGTCGATCCGTTCGTCGGTTCCGGTGAGGGCGACCCGGATATAGCCGTTGCCGGCCTCGCCGTAGAAGACGCCGGGGCCCACCACGATGCCGCGCTCTGCCAAACGCGCCACAGTGTCCCAGGTTCCCTCCCCCGCCGTCGACCAGAGGTACAACCCGGCGTCGGATTCCTTGATTTCCAGCCCAAAGCCCAGCAGCGCCGGAACCAGCCGTTCGCGGCGTCCGCGGTACAGGTCCTTCTGGGCTTCAACGTGTGTGTCGTCGCCCAGTGCCACCCGCATGGCCTCCTGCACCGGATAGGGCACGATCATGCCCGCGTGTTTGCGGCTGTTCACCAGGTTGGGCATCAGGTCCGGATCACCGGCCACAAACGCCGCCCGGTAGCCTGCCACGTTGGATTGCTTGCTCAGCGAGTACACAGCAAGCAGGCCCTGGTGGGATCCGCCCGCAACCCGGGGGTCAAGGATGCTCGGAACTGCATGGCCGCCGCGCTGGACGTCCCAGTCGCCCCAGCCAAGTTCGGCATAGCATTCGTCGGAGGCCACTACTGCGCCGATGTCCCGGGCCTGCGCCACCAGCGCCTTCAAAGAGTCGATTCCCCGCACGCTGCCGGTCGGGTTGCCGGGTGAATTGACCCAGATCAGCCGGACGCGGGAGCGGGTGGCGTCGTCGAGCTCGTCCAGGTTGTCGGTTGCAACGGAGGTAACGCCAGCGAGGGTGGCACCGATATCGTATGTGGGGTAGGCAACCTTGGGGCGCACGACGACGTCGCCTGGCCTCAGACCCAGCAACAGCGGCAGCCAGGCCACGAGTTCCTTGGAGCCCACCGTCGGCATGATGTTACGGGGATCAAGACCGGCCACGCCGCGGCGGCGCACAAACCATCCGGCGATGGCTTCCCGGAGTGCGGGAGTGCCGTGGACGGTAGGGTACCCGGGGGCATCCGCGGCGGCCTTCAAGGCGTCCTGGATCAAGGCTGGAGTGGGATCCACCGGCGTGCCGATGGACAGATTGACCGCTCCGTCCGGATGCGCGGAAGCCGTGGCGAGATACGGCGCCATGGCCTCCCACGGGTAGTCGGGCAGGTCAAGGCCGAACGTATTCACTGCTGCGGTCACCAATCCTGCCTGCGTCAGTGGTCTTGGTTCTGCGGCGGCAGCGCGGCGATCATGGGGTGGTCCTTGCCGGTGTTGCCGACCTTGGCGGCTCCGCCGGGAGAACCGAGGTCGTCAAAGAACTCCACGTTGGCCTTGTAGTAGTCGGCCCACTCATCCGGGGTGTCATCCTCGTAGTAGATGGCCTCGACGGGGCAGACGGGCTCGCATGCCCCGCAGTCGACGCATTCGTCCGGATGGATGTACAGCGAACGCTCACCTTCGTAGATGCAGTCGACGGGGCATTCCTCAATACATGCCTTGTCCTTGACATCTACACACGGCTGCGCGATTACGTACGTCACGTCCCTGGCCTCTCCACGTTGGTTCCGGCAACCCGCCGGTTCTTGCATCCGGCAACTATGGCCGGACCCTGACATCTGAGCCTATTATCTCCCGGCCCGTTCCCGCGAACCTAGCCGGTGGCCTTGTGTGAAGCCCTTTAGTATGAAGTGGTGAACCTGCCCGCCCCCACACCTGCCGGATTCCTTGCCGCCGCCGCGCCTGGCACCCGGGTGGTGGTGCGCTACCGCATCGACGGCGGCTTCACGGACGCCTTGGGGCACCTGGTGATGTGCGACGCCGGTGCCTGCACCGTCCGTACGCGGCAGGCCGACGTCGTCATCCCCCTGGACGAGGTCGTCGCAGCCAAGGAAGTCCCACCGGCACCGGAGCCGCGCTTGCGCCGGCAAGCCGCGCCATAAGGGCCGGCTGCGCCCACCCCGCAGGAGGCAAAGAAAAAGCCGGGACGACGGCGGGAAATCCGCCTGCCGTCCCGGCAGTTTCATTGGCCCTCAGGCCGTTGTTGCTAGACCTTCGCGCGGGCGCGGTTGGCCTTGGCGCGCTCGTTGGTGTCCAGGATCACCTTGCGGATGCGGATGGACTCCGGGGTCACCTCGACGCATTCGTCCTCACGGGCGAATTCGAGGCACTCTTCGAGGGTGAGGTCGCGCGGGGGCGTCAGGTTCTCGAAGGTGTCGGAGGAGGCTGCACGCATGTTGGTGAGCTTCTTTTCCTTGGTGATGTTGACGTCCATGTCGTCTGCGCGGGAGTTCTCGCCGACAATCATGCCCTCGTAAACCTCAGAGGTGGGCTTCACGAAGAAGGAACCGCGCTCCTGGAGGTTGATCATGGCGAACGGCGTTACAACACCGGCGCGGTCGGCGACCATGGAACCGTTGGTGCGGTACTCGATAGGGCCGGCCCACGGCTCGTAGCCCTCTGAGATCGAGGCTGCGATGCCGGCGCCGCGGGTGTCCGTGAGGAACTTAGTGCGGAAGCCGATCAGGCCACGGGCGGGAACGATGAATTCCATCCGGCACCAACCGGTGCCGTGGTTGGCCATGTTGGTCATGCGGCCCTTGCGTGCGGCCATGAGCTGCGTGACGGCGCCGAGGTACTCTTCGGGCACGTCAATGGTCATGTGCTCCATGGGCTCGTGGATCTTGCCGTCGATGGTCTTGGTGACAACCTGCGGCTTGCCCACGGTCAGCTCGAAGCCTTCGCGGCGCATCTGCTCAACGAGGATGGCCAGGGCCAGCTCGCCACGGCCCTGTACTTCCCAGGCGTCGGGACGCTCGGTGGGGAGAACCTTGATGGAGACGTTACCGATCAGTTCCTTGTCCAGGCGGTCCTTCACCTGGCGGGCCGTGACCTTGGCGCCCTTGACCTTGCCGGCCAGCGGCGAGGTGTTGATGCCGATGGTCATGGAGATCGCGGGATCGTCCACGGTGATCAGCGGCAGCGGCTGCGGGTTCTCGGCGTCGGTCAGGGTCTCACCGATGGTGATGTCCTCAATACCGGCGACGGCGACGATCTCACCGGGTCCGGCAGATTCGGCCGGAACACGGTCCAGGGCCTTCGTGGCCAGCAGTTCAGTGATCTTGACGTTCTTGAGCTCACCGTTGGCACGTGCCCAGGCAACGGTCTGGCCCTTGCGCAGGGTGCCGTTGTAGATGCGCAGCAGTGCCAGGCGGCCCAGGAAGGGCGAGGCGTCCAGGTTGGTGACGTGTGCCTGCAGCACACCTTCCGGGTTGTAGGTGGGAGCCGGAATGTGCTCAATGATGGTCTTGAAGAGCGGCTCCAGGTCCTCGTTCTCCGGGGCGGTGCCGTCGGCGGGCTGCTCCAGGGACGCGCGGCCAACCTTGGCGGCAGCGTAGACAACGGGAACCTCAAGGATCTTGTCCAGGTCGAGATCCGGAACTTCGTCGGCCAGGTCGGAGGCCAGGCCCAGGAGGAGGTCCATGGACTCGTGGACGACTTCCTCAATGCGGGCATCGGGACGGTCCGTCTTGTTCACCAGCAGGATGACGGGCAGATGGGCGGCCAGAGCCTTGCGGAGCACAAAGCGGGTCTGCGGCAGCGGACCTTCGGAAGCGTCAACGAGGAGGACGACGCCGTCAACCATGGACAGGCCGCGCTCCACCTCGCCGCCGAAGTCGGCGTGGCCGGGGGTGTCGATAACGTTGATGGTGATGGTCTGGCCGTTGGAGGACGGACCGTTGTAGGCCACCGTGGTGTTCTTGGCCAGGATGGTGATGCCCTTTTCGCGCTCGAGGTCACCGGAGTCCATCACGCGGTCTTCGAGGTGGTTGTGCTCGGCAAAGGAGTTGGTCTGCTTGAGCATGGCGTCGACCAGGGTGGTCTTGCCGTGGTCAACGTGGGCCACAATCGCGACGTTGCGGAGGTCACTGCGGGATGCAGTGGCTACCGCGGTGTTGGTGGTGGTTTCAGACATGCGTAATGGCTCGATTCAGTGGTGAAAGTCAGCTGTTGTATCGCGACATTTCCAACTGGAACGCACGACAGATCAGGCCCTTAGCACAGGGCACCTTCCCCAAGTCTAGCCGCTGTGCCATTTATTGGCCTAAATTTTTCCGGCGGCGTGCGAACCCCCGGGCGCCCCGGCGGTGCGCCGCGCCAGAAATTGTGGGCAATATCACTGGCCTTACAGGTTGGCATGCCACATGATTGCTCTGACAGACCGTGCAAGCCCGAAAGACACCAGATGCGCAAAGCCCCGCCTGCGTTGGCCCAGACCCGTTCTGCTGCGTACGGCGGCATCGCGGTTATTGCCTTATCTGGTGTCCTGGCCCTCGCCGGCTGCGGCCTGTCCGGGCAAGCCCTTGAAAATCCTCCCCCGGCCGCTGCGGCCGCCGGTCCCGAAGGAGCAGCCGGCGGGCAGTTGCGTGCCGGCTTCCCCGTCCTGAACCCCGCTAATGGGCGGTTCGAAGCCGTTGTCCCCGATATCAGCAAAACCGTCCTCCTGATCGGGGATTCGCAGTCGGAACCGGCAGACGGCTGGCCCCGCCAAGGCCTCTCTGATGCGGGGTACAAGGTGTACTTCGGCGGGAAGGGCGGCACCGGATTCGTGACAGCCAACGGGAAGACAGGCAACTACATCGACGCCCTCCTGCGGGGTGACTGGCTAATTCCTTCCGGTACCCCCGCGCTGATCGTTATCCAGGGCGGCGGCAATGACGCTGCCAGCGGGGCATCCGACAGCCAGATCGCCGGCAATGCCGGCCGGTTAATTGCAGAGTTGCAGGCACGCTATCCGGGAACCCCGATGGCGATGATAGGAACCCTGGCCCGGGGCGAAAATAACGGGGGCGGCCGCCGCACGGAAGTTGATGCTTTGCTGGGATCGGTGGCCGCCGCGCATGGCCTGCCCTTCGTTTCCGTGGGCGACTGGCTCACCAAGTACGGCCTGGCCAAGGACCTCGCCGACGCCGTGCACATGAATCCCAGCGGCCGGCAGGCCCTGGGTGCGCTCCTGGAGCGCAGGCTGCGCGACCTGGGCCTCGAGCGGAAGCCGGCAATGGGGCAGGGTGAAAGCAGTTGGAGCCGGAGCCAGCAGGCTCCGGCTCCAACCGGTGAATAGGAAGGGCTGCTAAGCGACTTCCGGCGGCAGCATCAGCTTTGCGCCGGGGATGGCGTTAAGCAGTGCCTGTGTGTACTCCTGCTGCGGCG
This sequence comes from Arthrobacter sp. Hb9-2, assembly GCF_059091165.1. Lineage (NCBI taxonomy): Bacteria > Bacillati > Actinomycetota > Actinomycetes > Micrococcales > Micrococcaceae > Arthrobacter > Arthrobacter sp. Hb9-2. The sequence continues at coordinate 29,364 of NZ_JBNHGJ010000034.1, forward strand.
CGTCGAAGACGTTGTCCGTTGATCCGGTCTCCACCAGACGCCCCTTCTCCATCACGCAGACGTGGTCCGCGATCTGCCGCACCACCGCGAGGTCGTGGGTGATGAAGAGGTAGGTCAGCCCAAGGTTGGACTGAAGGTCTGCCAGCAGATTCAGTACCTGGGCCTGGACCAGCACGTCGAGGGCGGAAACTGCTTCATCACAGATGATGACTTCAGGATCCAGGGCGAGTGCCCGCGCAATGGCGACGCGCTGCCGCTGCCCGCCAGAGAGCTCATTCGGGTACCGCTGCATGGTGGATTGCGGCAGCGCCACCTGGTCCAGCAGTTCACGGACCTTTTTCTCCCGGCTGGCCTTGTTCCCGATTTTGTGGACCCGCAACGGCTCCTCGATGGTCCGGAAGATGTTGTACATGGGGTCCAGGGAGCCGTAGGGATCCTGGAAGATGGGCTGGACCCGGCGCCGGAACTTGAACAGCTCCGAAGGCTTCAGCAGCGAGGTGTCCACGCCGTCGAAAAGGATCCTGCCGTCGGTGGGCTTCTCCAGCTGGAGCACCATCTTGGCCACGGTGGACTTGCCGGAGCCCGACTCTCCCACGATCGCCGTCGTGGTTCCCCGGAGGACGTCGAAGCTTACGCCGTCCACGGCCGCGAAGTCCGATGATTTCCCCAGGCCCTGCCGAAGCTTGTACACCTTCCGCAGGTCCTGGATTTGCAGGACGTTGTCGGCAGCAAGTGCCTCCGCGGCCGGAGCGAGCAGATCGGCCGCTTCCAGGCCCTGTTCCTTGGCAACCTGGATCCTTCTGCTTGCCAAGGAGGGCGCAGACTCAACGAGCCGCTTGGTGTAGGGGTGCTGCGGGTTCTGCAGCAGCTCCAGCGACGGCCCCGACTCCACTACCTGTCCGCGGTACATCACCACAACCTTGTCCGCGCGTTCAGCCGCGAGGCCCAGGTCGTGGGTGATCAGCAGGACAGCTGTGCCCAGTTCGGAGGTCATGCCTTCGAGGTGGTCCAGGATCTGCCGCTGCACCGTGACGTCCAGCGCTGACGTGGGTTCATCAGCGATCAGCAGCCTGGGCTGGCAGGACAGGCCGATCGCGATCAGGGCCCGTTGGCGCATACCGCCGGAGAACTCGTGGGGGTACTGCTTGGCGCGCCGGTGGGAGTCCGGCAGCCCGGCTTCGGACAAGACCTTGGCGATGTCCTCGGGGCCACTGGGACGCCCGTTCGCCTGCAGCGTTTCCTTGACCTGGTAGCCGATCTTCCATACCGGGTTCAGGTTGGACATCGGGTCCTGGGGCACCATGCCGATGGTGTTGCCGCGCAGTTCGATCATCCGCTTTTCGGGCGCGTGCGAGATGTCTTCGCCGTCCAGCAGGATCTGTCCGCCGGAGACCCGCCCGTTGCCGGGCAGCAAGCCAATGGCAGCCAGGGCGGTGGTCGACTTTCCGGACCCCGACTCGCCCACGATGGCCACGGTTTCACCCGGCATGATGGTCAGGTGCGCGTTCCGGACAGCGTTGACTTCGCCGTTGCTGGTGTTGAACGTGATGGCGAGGTCGCGGATTTCCAGCAGCGGCCGGTCTGCGGGTATTCCGGCTTCAGTGATAGTGACATCGGATGTAGTCACGTGTGCCTCCTTCATCGCTGGCGGCTCTTCGGGTCAAGAGCATCACGCAGGGCGTCGCCCAGCATGATGAAGCTCAGGACGGTGATGGACAGTGCGGCAGCCGGGTACAGCAGTACTGCTGGGTTGGTGCGGATGGACGACTGCGCCGCAGAGATGTCATTGCCCCAGGACATGATGCTGCCGGGGAGCCCAATGCCGAGGAACGACAACGTCGCCTCCAGCACGATGAACACCCCGAGTTCCATGGTGGCCAGCACGATGATGGGGGCAAGGGCGTTGGGCAGGACATGCTTGATAAGGCTCTGGATCCTGGACACGCCCAGCGAACGGGCCGCCGTGATGAAGTCCGCATTCCGGACTTCGATCACCGCCCCGCGGGTCAACCGTGCCATCTGCGGCCACGCGAGCAGCACGATGATCATGATGACCGTCCACACGCTCTTGTTTTCGCGGAAGAACGGCAACTGGGTGACAACCAGGGCGCCGAGCACCAGCGGAAGTGCGAAGAAGATATCGCCGAGTCGGGCGATGACGGAATCGACCCACCCGCCGTAGAAACCGGCAAGCGCGCCGAGGGTCACACCGATGATGAGCACACCGATGACGGCGAAGACACCAACCATCACGGAAGCCTGCGTGCCGTAGATGACGCGGGCGTACACGTCGCAGCCCTGGAAGGTGAACCCGAACGGGTGGCCAGGGGAAGGTGCGCCGTCCGAGTTGGCCAACTGGCAGTTGTCGTTGGGGGCCGTCTGGGTGAACAGGCCTGGGAAGAACGCCACAACCAGGATGACCAGGATCATCACTGCCGAGACGATGAACAGCGGACGACGGCGGAGCTTGCGCCAGGCGTCTGCCCACAGGCTCAGCGGGGCTTGGTCCGTCTTAACAGCATCCGTTGCCAGCAGAGGGGTTTCCTCGATGGGGGCAACGAAATGCGTGGTGTCTTGGTTACTTTTCATAGCGAATCCTCGGATCAAGCCAGGCGTACAGCAAATCAACCAGCAGGTTGGCGATAACGAAGACCAGCACCAGCACACTCACGATGGCGACGACGGTTGGGCCTTCGCTGCGGAGAATTGCCTGGTAGAGCTTCTGCCCCACGCCGGGAACGTTGAAGATGCCTTCGGTAACAATGGCGCCGCCCATCAAACCACCGAGGCTGGCGCCCAGGTACGTAACAACGGGAATCATCGAGTTGCGGAGGATGTGCGCCATCACTACCCGCGGCCGGGACAGCCCCTTTGCAGTCGCGGTACGGACGTAATCAGCCGTTGAGTTTTCAATTACCGATGCCCGGGTGAGGCGGAGCACGTAGGCGAAGGACACCAGCGCCAGCGCGAAGGCCGGAAGCAGCAAAGTACCCCAGCTGACGTCCGTGCCCACCGTGGGTTTGGCCCAGCCAAGGTATACGCCGAACACCAGCTGCAGCACGAAGCCGAGGACGAAGATGGGAATGGCGATGACAACGAGCGAGGCGAGCAGCACTGATGAATCGAAGATTTTGCCTTTGCGCAGGCCGGCGATGAGGCCGAAGCCGATGCCGAACACAGCCTGGATAACCAGCGCTTCGATGGCGAGCATCACGGTGACGGGGAAGACCCGGCCAAGGGTTGCCGCGATGGGCTGGCCGGTGAAGTCGACGCCCAGGTTGAACGTAAAGAGGTTCTTGAGGAACAGGCCGTACTGGACCCAGAACGGCTGGTCGAGGTTGTACTGCTGGCGGAGCGCCGCGATGACAGCCTCGCTCGGCGGGCGGTCTCCGAAGAGTGCCCTGATGGGATCCCCTGGAAGGGCAAACACCATGAAGTACACCAGCAGGGTTGTGCCCAGGAAAACAGGGATGACTTGGAGCAGCCGCCGGAGAATGAACTGGATCACAGCAGACCCTCCGAGGACTTTGGAGATGTTGGGAAATTCATGTGGGACAGCTTCCTGCCGGTATCAAGGCTATGGGGGCCCGGCTGTTGCCGGGCCCCCACTAGCTAGTTGAGTTGGACGGTCTCAGAACTACTTCGCGGTGATGTTGTAGTACTGAATGACACCGTTCCAGCCGCTGTCCACGTTAGTCACGTTCTGGCTCCACACGACCTGGCGGGCGGAGTACCACAGCGGGAGGTTGGGCAGGTCCTGGAACAGGATCTCCTGGGCCTCGGTGAACTTTGCGTTGGCGTCGTCCGTGGACTTGGCACCCAGTCCTTCGTCGAGGAGCTTGTCGAATTCGGGGTTCGAGTAGCCCTCGTAGTTGGCGCTGGCACCGGTCTTCAGGAGCGGGCCGAGGAAGTTGTAGAGCGACGGGTAGTCGGCCTGCCAGCCTGCCCGGGTGAAGCCGGGAAGGGTCTGCGCCTTGCGAAGGTCAAGGATTTCAGCGAACTTGGCGAACGGCTGTCCCTCGGCCTGGATGCCCAGGTTGTTCTTCAGGTTGTTGGCAACAGCGTCGATCCATTCCTTGTTGCCGCCGTCAGTGTTGTAGGCGAGCTGGAGGGTCTTGTCTGCGGGCCAGGGGCTGATGGCATTGGCCTTGTCCCAGGCTTCCTTTGCCTTTGCCGCGTCAAACTTCAGGACCTCGGAACCCTCGACGTTGTCGTTGTAGCCATCCACTGCCGGGGAGGTGAAGTCCTTGGCCGGGATGCGGGTGCCACTGAAGATCACCTTGGTGATCTCGTCACGGTTGATGGCCATGGAGATGGCCTGACGGCGCAGCTTGCCTGCCTCGCCCTGGAACTCGGGCAGGTAGCCCGGGATGTTCAGGGTGGAGTTGCCGGCGTACGGCTTGTTCAGGTGGTTCTCCGGGAAGTCCGTGGTGTACGTCTTCAAGGCGTTGGTCGGAAGGACGTCGGTAACGTCCAGGTTGTTGGCCTGGATGTCGGTGTAGGCGGGAGCCGGATCGGTGTAGAACTTGAAGGTTACGCCGCCGTTCTTCGCTACACGGGGGCCGGCGTAGTCCTCGTTTTTGACGAGTTCAATCTGGCTGTCGTGCTGCCAGGCGCCTTCCTTGGCCATCTTGTACGGACCGTTGCCTACCGGGTTCTCGCCGTAGGCCTTCGGATCGGAGATCGCCTGGGAGGGAAGCGGCATAAAGGCGGTGTAGCCAAGGCGCAGCGGCCAGTCGGCCTCAGGCTGGGTCAGCTTGACCTCAATGGTCGTGTCGTCCTTGAGGACCAGGCCCGAAAGGGTCTGGGAGGTGGGGGCGGGGACCTCGGTCTCGCCTTCCTTCTTGGTGGCGCTGACAGCGTCGTAGCCCTCAATCGACTCAAAGAAGCTGCTGTTGGCCTGGGCATTGGTGCTCAGTGCAGCAAAGTTCCAGGCGTCGACGAAGCTCTTGGCGGTAACTTCCTCACCGTTGGTGAATTTGGTGCCGCTCTTCACCTTGATGGTGTAGTTCTGGCCGTCCGGGGATTCGATGGACTCGGCCAGGGCGTTGACTGACTGCCCACTGGGGTCATAGCTGGTCAGGCCTTCGAAGAGAAGTTCGACGACGCGGCCGCCATAAACTTCGTTGGTGTTTGCCGGCAGCAGCGGGTTCTGTGGTTCGTTGCTGTAGGCGGTGATGACCTTATTGGGGTCGCCGGCCGACTGGCTGGCACCGTCATTGCTGCCGCCTCCAGCGCCGCAGCCGGTCAGGGCGAGTGCGGCGATTGCCACGATGCCCAGTGCTTTGGAAGTGCGCGCAAAACGCATTCCGCCTCCTATGAGTTGTGGGAGAAAACGAGGGGAATCTTGTGCTTCCCCGCAGGCGAGACGCAGCTTTCAACTGTGACGCAACCTACATATACGAGTAGCCTAACCGCACAAAGTCCAGATGCTGGTACTCCGTTGCCAAACCGTGACCGGCTTGAACTGAACGCCTAGTCGGTCAACGGAAGTTGTGCAAGTCACATGCTACTCGCCGGTAGGCGTAACTGCGAATCGGTAATGTGAACCCTGCCACGTGGCATGCGGCAAGGCATTCAGGCGGCTTCTAGGCCAGCCGCCAGTCCCAGACATTCCACCAGACGCCCAAGGGGCCGGGGCTTGGCTTAACGCCGGCAATCCGGTCACTGAAGGCTGTTGTGCCCACGGTCTGGTACAGCGGGAGGCCGTAAGCGTTCTCCCATACCTGCTTATCGATTTCCGCGAGGAGCTCGTCCTGTTTGGCCAGGTCAGTGGTCCCGGCGAGTTCTTCCATCGCCTTGTCGGCGTCGCCGTCCGAGAATCCGTTGAAATTGCTACCGGCGCCGGTGCGGAAGATCTGCGGAACGCGGCTGACGCCCACCCCGGTGCCGATCCAGCCGAGCAGCGCTGCGTCGTACCCGCCGCCGCCCAGGGCCCTGGCCCAAGCGGCGTTGCCTTGTCCGGCGTCGACAACCTGGAAGCCGGCCAGGGCTGCAGAGTCCCGGATCAGGGCAAAAGCCTGGGCGCGGTTGGGGTTATCGCGGTTGTAGAGGATCCGGACGGTGGGAGTTTCACCATCCAGGAGCGCTTTGGCACCCTCGATGTCCACCTCGGCATAATTCGCGGACCCGTTGTTCTTCGCGGTGTCTTCGTATTTTGGCTGTCCCGGCAGGAACACATGCGAGTCGAGGGGCTTTGCATCCGGCAGCAGGTCCCCGACGACGGCATCCACAATGGCTTGCCGCGGAACGGTCTTCAGGAACGCCTCCCGGACGCCGTCCCGGGCGAAGGGCCCGGAAAAGCTGAGGTCCAGGTGGTCATACCCGGACTGGTTATAACGCGCAACGGTGATGCCCTGTTCAACGAGGCCCGTGAACAGATTGTCGGTGCCGCCAGAGGGCTGGGGCGAAATGATATCCGCCTGGCCGTTCCGCAGTGCATCCAAAGCAGCTGGCAACGCGCCGGTGAACCGGATGTTGATTTCATCAAGCCACGGTTCCTGGCCCCAGACGTAGTCGCGGTTGCGGACCAGCCTCATGGAGACCTCGGGGACGATGTCCCGGACGATATACGGTCCGCTGGAGAGGTAGAGCGAGGGGTCATCGGGAAGACCCTTGGTGTCGAATCCGGAGTTCCAGAAGTCGCTGACCTGCTTCAGGGCCGTCTTGAGCGCCGGTTCTTCGACGTCCCCGCGAGGTGAGTCCTTGACCAGGTTGATGAGGTCTTCCTCATCGTTCAGGCCGCTTTTCGCGGCCACAACGTGCGCCGGCAGGCCGACGTCGAACGCTACTTCCCAGTCGGCGTACGGCACCTCGTACTGAAGGGTGATGGAACGCCCGTCCGCACCGATCTCGGGCAGAACGGTTCCCGCCAGCCCGCTGGTATCCGCGGCGGTGGAAAAATACGTGGTTCCGGTTCCGGCGATGGGATCGGCGTCGTCGAAGTATCCGGAGCCGGCAGCCCAGCTCAACAGGAGGTCGCCGGCGTCGATCGCTTCGCCGTCAGACCACGTAACGCCCTCGTTCACGGTGTACCTCACCTTGAGCGGCTGGTCGGACACCTTTTCGAAGCGGCCGAACTTTTCATTGCGCACCACGGTGGACGAGTCATCCAGGTAGTAGAACCCTGAGTGCGTGATGTGCCCGACCTTGGAGTTGATGTCCGTGTTGCCATCAGTGCTGTACGGGTTGAAGGACGAGAAGGCGTTGACCTCGGCAACGGTGGCGCTGCCACCCCGTTTCGACTCTCCCACCACCACGGGAGTGGGGCCTCCCCCGCCCGAGCAGCCCGAAAGTACTACGGCTGCAGCTACCGCTGCGGTGATGAACTGCATCAAACGCCTGAGCGGCATGCCGCCTCCTGTTTTCCTTCTGCGGGAGGGGCTCCTGGACTTCGCAGGATCACGCCCTGTACTCAGGATAGTGCGTGAGGCACCTTGTTTGCCGGTGCCGTCCGCAGCAGCCGTGTTGCCCCCTGTCCTGGGCCCAGCAGGGCTACAGCACGACGGCGGTGCTCCCGCCGTTTCTCCGGGTCCACGGCTTCGGGGTCCATGAGCTTCTTTTGCGCTCCGTTAAAGGGCTCGGCCGAGACTAGAAGGCGGTGCTGGGCAGATCCTTCTCGCCATCGACGATCGCGGTGATAATCCGCCCTGCAACCAGGTCCGGATCCAGCCCCGCACCGAACTTCGGCGCTGACCCGGCGATCGGATGATCGGACAGAGCGGTGCCAGTGTGGCCTGGGCGGGCGTCCACAATTCGGATGCCCGCGCGGCGATACTCGCGCGCCGCTGCGACAACGAAGGCCGCGAGCCCAGCCTTCGACGCCGAGTATGCCGCCAGACCGGCGACGGGTGCCTCGGCGACAACGCCGCTCAGTGTGACAACGAAGGGCTCCCGGCCCTCACGAGCCGAGGCCGCGAGGTAGGGCTGGCTCTGAGTGATGAGCTGGATCGGACTGGTCGTGTTCACAGCGAAGAGTTCGTCCACTGTGGCGGGGTCAAGGTCTGATGCGGCGCCGAAGGCGACGACCCCGGACGCAACCACCAGCCCGTCGAGGCGTCCGTACTGCGCATTCGTATCGTCCAGCACCTCCTGGATCACGGACGGTGCGCGCAGATCATGCCCAGCAGACTTTGACGACCGAGCGACGATGGCGCCTTTACTCTCCAGCTGAGCGGCGATGCGCGAACCGAGTCCGCCGGTGGCGCCGACTACCAGAACGACCGCACCCTGAAGAGTGGTCATGGGTAGATCCTAGGTCACGTGCTGCAGGTAGCCCAGCATGGGCCGGTTTTAGAACCCACGGAATGCTCCCATCGCACCAACAGAGACGGGCCCATCTGCGGAAGCAGATGGGCCCCTCTAAAAATTCTGTGGGCTAGACGTTGAAGCGGAACTCCACCACATCGCCGTCGGCCATGACATATTCCTTGCCTTCGATCCTGACCTTACCCCGGGACTTGGCCTCTGCCATGGACCCTGCTTCGACGAGGTCATTGAAGGAAACTACCTCGGCCTTGATGAAGCCGCGCTGGAAGTCGGAGTGGATTACCCCTGCTGCCTGCGGTGCAGTATCACCCTGGCGGATGGTCCAGGCACGGGTTTCCTTGGGGCCGGCCGTGAGGTAAGTCTGCAGCCCCAGCGTGTGGAAGCCGACGCGCGCCAGCTGGTCCAGTCCGGATTCGTCCTGGCCGTTCATTTCCAGCATTTCGCGGGCCTCTTCCTCGTCAAGTTCCACGAGGTCGGCTTCGAGCTTGGCGTCGAGGAAAACGGCGTCCGCCGGGGCAACCATGGCCCGCAGTTCCTCCTGCTTTTCGGGACTGCCCAGGATGGCTTCGTCGGCGTTGAAGACGTAGATGAACGGCTTTGCCGTCAGGAGGCCGAGCTCCTTGAGGTGTTCCATTTCCAGCTTGTCGCTCTTAATGGAAGAGAAGATGGTGTCGCCGCGTTCCAGAACCACCTGGGCTGCCTTGATGGCGGCAAGCTCCGCAGCTTCCCGCTTCTTGATCTTGACTTCCTTTTCGATCCGCGGAATGGCGTTCTCGATGGTTTGCAGGTCGGCCAGGATGAGCTCGGTGTTGATGGTTTCCATGTCGGAGCGCGGGTCCACTTTCCCATCGACGTGGATAACATCGGGGTCATCGAACACGCGCACCACCTGGGCGATAGCTTCGGCCTCGCGGATGTTGGCCAGGAACTTGTTGCCCAGGCCTTCACCCTCGGATGCGCCCTTGACGATTCCGGCGATGTCCACGAACGACACCGGCGCCGGCAGGAGGCGCTGCGAACCGAAGATCTCAGCCAGCTTCTGAAGGCGGGGGTCGGGCAGGTTCACGACGCCGACATTGGGCTCGATGGTGGCGAACGGGTAGTTCGCCGCCAGCACCTGGTTGCGGGTCAGTGCGTTGAAAAGAGTTGATTTGCCGACATTGGGCAGTCCGACGATGCCAATAGTAAGAGCCACGAGCATTGATTCTACCCGCAGCAGGCGCCAAGGGGTTCCGGGCCGGCGGGCTGAAATGTCGCTTCCGGGAAATGTCACAGCCCCGTGCGACAGTGAGCACATGGATGCTTTTGCGCTGATACTGGCTTTGTTCATGCTGTTGCTGGGGGCCCTTGCGGGCGCTGCAGCCACCTACTTCGCGCTGCGGAAGAACAGCCGCGCCGTGGAAGAGGACTTCGACGCCGTTTCGTCGCGGCTTTCGGAGGTGAGCGCACAGTTTGCCGCGGCCGACGCCGAACGCCGCCTTTTGGCTGCACAGAACCGGGAGTTGGGGGAATCACGGTCCCAGGACGGCAGCGTGCTCCGTGCGCTGGCGCCCGTGGCCGAGAAACTGACGGCAGTGCAGCAGCAGGTGGCGCTCCTGGAACGTGACAGGCTGGAACAGTATGGCCAGCTGGCCCAGCAACTGCAGGAAGCCCGGCTTTCGGATGAGCAGTTGATCCGGTCCACCCATGCCCTGGAGTCCGCCCTGCGGTCCAACAGTGCGCGCGGGCAGTGGGGAGAGGTCCAATTGCGGCGCGTGGTGGAGGCCTCCGGGATGCTCCGCCACGTCGACTTCATCGAACAGGTTCACAGTGCCGGTGGCGAGTCTTCCGTCCGCCCGGACCTTGTGGTCCAGCTGCCCGGCGAGAAGCAGCTGGTTGTTGATGCAAAGGTCCCCCTGTCGGCCTACCTGGAGGCGCAGGAACTCGGCGCGTCCATGGATTCCCGGACGGGGCAGCCCGGGCTGCCCCTGAGCGCAGACCGCCGCTCCCAGCAGGGGCTCCTGGCTGCCCACGCAAAGGCCCTGCGGGCCCATGTGGACTCATTGAGCAGCAAGAAATACTGGGACATCCCCGGCAACTCGCCAGAGCTGGTGATTTGCTTCATCCCGGCAGAATCGATTCTGGCCGCAGCACTCATGGCTGATGCCGAACTCCTCGACCATGCCCTCTCGAGGAACGTGGTCCTGGCGTCTCCGAGCACGCTGCTGGCTGTGCTGAAATCTGTGGCCTTCACCTGGCGGCAGGACGTCCTGACGGACAGCGCCCGTGAACTGTTCGACCTTGCGAGGCAGCTGTACGACCGGATGGGAACTTTGGGCGAAAATGTCAGCAAGCTGGGGTCTTCGCTGAAGTCATCCGTGGACCGCTACAACTCCATGGTGGGCACGCTGGAAGCGCGCATCCTTCCCACTGCCAGGAAGTTGAACAGCCTGGAGGAATCGGGCCTGAAGACCCCTCCGGTTGTGGAGGTCACACCGCGCGCCCTGGCCGCCCCCGAACTCCAGAGCGAGGACGAGGCCGCCTGAGGGCAGCCTTCGGGACAAGAACTACGGGGTAAGAACTCCCGAGGTCAGGAATCCGGGGTAAGGAAAGGGCCTGGCAGCCGCAGCTGCCAGGCCCACTCACTTTGCTCCCAGCTTCGACGCCGGCGTTCTTAGCTCCGCGGCCGGCGTCCGCCCAGTGCACGGCTGACATCGCCGGCCTGCTTCAGGGTCGCCCGAAGCTCCTTGGGCAACGAGAACAGGAGATCCTCTTCGGCCGTGACGACTTCCTCAACGGTGCCGTAGCCGTAATCGGCCAGCAGGCGCAGCACGTCCTGCACCAGCACCTCAGGTACGGAGGCCCCGGACGTTACGCCAACCGTTGCGACGCCCTCAAACCAGGCCTCATCAACTTCATTGGCAAAATCCACCCGGTAGGAGGCCTTGGCACCGTACTCGAGGGCAACCTCCACCAGCCTCACGGAGTTTGAGGAATTGGCCGAGCCCACCACGATTACCAGGTCTGCCTGGGGGGAAATCTTCTTGATCGCCACCTGGCGGTTGGTGGTGGCATAGCAGATGTCGTCGCTGGGCGGGTCCTGCAGGGTGGGAAACCGATCCTTCAACAGGCGGACCGTTTCCATGGTCTCGTCAACGCTGAGGGTGGTCTGTGACAGCCAGATGACCTTCTCCGGGTCCCGCACCGTCACCTTGTCCACTTCGTGCGGACCGTTGATGATCTGGATGTGTTCCGGAGCTTCGCCTGCCGTGCCTTCAACTTCCTCGTGGCCATCGTGGCCGATCAACAGGATGTCGAAATCGTCCTTCGCGAACCGCACGGCTTCCTTGTGGACCTTGGTCACCAGCGGGCAGGTGGCGTCAATGGTGCGCAGGCCGCGGTCCTCAGCGGACTGGACCACCGCAGGCGATACGCCGTGGGCAGAAAAAATCACCAGCGCGCCCTCCGGCACTTCGTCCGTCTCGTCAACGAAGATGGCGCCTTTTTCCTCCAGGGAGCTGACCACATGGACGTTGTGCACAATCTGCTTCCGCACATACACCGGAGGGCCATAGTGTTCCAGGGCCTTCTCAACGGCGATGACGGCACGGTCAACACCGGCGCAGTATCCGCGGGGAGCAGCGAGCAGCACCTTCTTGGTTCCGGATACGGGGGCTGCAGCAGCTACTTCCTCGGGAGAGCGGCGCCTACGCGGGATTGTGGGCATCGAAAGGGAAACAGCTGAGGGGGTCATTACTCGATTCTACCGGGTTGCCCGCGCCCGCTTTCTCGGTATGAGGCCGGCCACAATTCCCACCAGCACCAGTACCCCGCCGGTGATTGCCGCTGCCCAGGTCCATATCTGGAAGTCGGCGGAGGCCGCCGCGACGAACTCATCCCTGAAAATGTTGGCCACCTCGTTACCGGTTTCCGTGGCCAACACCGCCGCGGAACCTGCCTGCGCGCCCAACGTCCAGAGAGCTGCCAGCAATAACGCGCCAACTCCGGCGGCCACCAGCACCGTCCAGCGCCGGCGGGCGGCAACGAGCGCCAGGAGCAGCGCCACCGCAGATCCCCCGGCCAGCAGGTAGCCGGAGGGAGCATAGGTGCTAAGTCGCTCAATCCATTCCTTGTGCTCCGGCTGGCCCACGTTAATCAGCGTCTGCTCCGGCGGGTCCAGGGGAAGCCTGGTGGCACGTGAGATTTCCTCGGAACCCAGCGCCACAAGTGGGGCGACGTCGAGGGTCAGGGTTGAGGCAGCGGTAGCTTCAGGACTGTTGTCGCCCGTCCCCGCGAAACTGAGGCGGTGGCTTTTCCGGAGTGCTTCTTCCCAGGCAGCGGGGTAGCCGGGAAGACCTGTCAGGGACGCGGCGGCGTCTTCCAGGACCGGCCGGACGAGGTCCGAGAGGAAGCCCGGGACGGCGCTGGTATCGATCGTGCCAATGGCGGCCGCTGCCAGTCCTTGCTGGAACTCGGGATTCCTGCCCAGCGGCGCCGCCAGTTCCACGAAGCCTAGCTCCTGGACAATGCTCCGGTCCAGCCAGATGGCCGGAACTGCCACAGCAGCGAGCAGTACGGCCAGCACGGTGGCGGCAGCGGAAACAAAAGTGCGCACAGCAGGTCCTTCAGGTCGATGGCGGTCAACCCATCCTAGGCGGGCATCCTGGCCGGCCACTGTCAGTCCCGGATGCTACAGCTTATGGATAAGGTTGAATGACCGCCGCACAACAGACGAAGGACCCCATGCCCTCAGCTCCAGCCCCGCAAGGGACTTCGCATGTCTGAACAGGCCTCACTCCCGGTCCCCGGCCAGCAACTGGCGGCACCCACCACCCTTCCGGCGACGGCAGCGGAAACCACCCCTGACAACCCATGGCCGCTGCAGCTCCTCTCGCAGAAGCTGAAAGCCCACATCGACCGCACGCCGTCGGCCTGGGTCGAAGGCCAGGTCATCGAACTGAACCGCCGCGGAAGCAACGCGTACCTGACCTTGCGGGATGTTGACGCGGAGGTTTCGCTGCCGGCCTCGGTGTGGACCAAAGTGCTGGAACGCCAGAACCTGCCGCTGGAACGCGGTTCCCGCGTGGTGGCCCTGCTGAAGCCCGAGTTCTGGATCAAAACGGGCCGGCTGAACATGCTGGTCAGGGATATCAGGCCGGTGGGCCTGGGCGACCTCCTAGCCCGGATCGAGCGGCTTCGCCAGGCCCTCGCCGCCGAAGGCCTCTTTGCCGACTCCCGCAAGAAGCCGCTGCCCCTGTTGCCGCATCGCATAGGACTCATCACCGGCCGCGACTCCGATGCCAAAAAGGACATCCTCCGGAACGCTGCCCTCCGCTGGCCCGCGGTGGAGTTTGAAATCCGGGAGGTTGCCGTCCAGGGAAATACAGCTGTCTCCCAAGTGGTGCGCGCGTTGCGGGACCTGGACGCCTTACCGGTGGTGGACGTTATTGTCATCGCCCGCGGCGGGGGCGCCCTGGAAGACCTCCTGCCCTTCAACAGCGAAGAACTGATCCGGGCTGTGGCAGCGGCCTCCACTCCCGTGGTGAGTGCCATCGGCCACGAGGCGGACAGGCCCCTGCTGGATGATGTTGCCGACCTGCGCGCATCCACTCCAACAGACGCCGCCAAGCGCATCGTGCCGGAAGTCTCCGAAGAACTGGCAGGGGTCCGCCAGGCCCGCGAGCAACTGCGCCGGTGCATGGAGCGCCTCGTGGACAGGGAATCGGACCGCCTGGCTTCCCTTCACTCAAGGCCCGTGATGGCTGCACCCGAAGGCATGGTGACCAACCGCTCCGAGGAGATTGAGCGGTTGCTCCGAAGGTCCTCCGCGGCGGTGAGCTCCACCGTGGTGCGGGCTGCCGACCAGCTGGAGCACCTGAAGGCCCAGGTACGTGCGCTGTCTCCGCAGAAGACGCTCGACCGGGGGTACGCCGTCGTCGAACTCGCCGATGCACTGGCAGCACGCTCCACCAACTCGGGGCACGCCGTGGTGCGCCGCCCGGCGGAGGCGCCGGCGGGAACGCCGCTCTCGGTCCGGGTGGCGGAAGGCCGTTTCGGCGCCACGTCCACGGGCAGGCTTGAACAGCACATATCGGAAACCGGAGAACCCAATGACTGAGCAAAAGCCAGGAAACGACGTCGCAGCGCTGAGCTATGAGGAAGCCCGCGAGCAGCTCACCGCAGTGGTGGGCAGGCTCGAGGCAGGTGGCGCCAGCCTGGAGGAATCCCTGGCGCTGTGGGAGCGGGGCGAAGCGTTGGCCGCACGGTGCGAGGAATGGCTGGAAGGCGCCAGGAAACGGCTGGCCGCTGCCCGCGACCAACCGCTGTAAAGCCTCAGGAACGGAGGATCAGCTCCCGCTCGGTTGCGACGTCGAACTCGGCCTTGGGCCACTCAAGGTTCAGCCCGGCCAGTGCCCCCAGGAGCAGCTGCTGCACTGCGATCCGGGCGTACCACTTCTTGTTGGCCGGAACCACGTGCCAGGGCGCGTCCGGAGTGCTCGTTTCATCGATGGCCGCCTGGTACGCATCCATATAGTCCTCCCAGAACGCCCGCTCATCGAGGTCGCCCCGGCTGTACTTCCAGTGCTTGGCCGGGTCGTCCAGCCGGGCCAGCAGCCGCGCCTTCTGCTCTTCCCCGCTGATGTGGAGCATCACCTTGACGACTTTGGTCCCCGAGTCCGCAAGACGTCCCTCAAACTCATTGATTGCCACATAGCGGCGTTTGATCTCGTCGGGGCTGGCCCAGCCGTGGACGCGGTGGATCAGCACGTCCTCATAATGGGAGCGGTCGAAAACGCCCATCATGCCGGCAGCTGGCACTTCCTTCTGGATCCGCCACAGGAAGTCATAGGACTTCTCCTCATCCGTCGGAGCCTTGAAAGCCTTGAACTGGATGCCCTGGGGGTCGGTGGCGGCCATGACGTGGTTTACGATTCCGCCCTTGCCTGCCGTGTCCATCGCCTGCAGGATCAGCAGGATCCGCTTCCGTCCGCCAAAGCGTGACTCCGCGAAAAGCTTCTCCTGCAACTCGCCCAGCTCGTCATCCAGGTCCGCCAGGAGGGCCTTTCCGTCTACCTTGCTGCCGCTGTAGCCGGGCGTGGAGTCTGGATCAACGTTTGCCAGCGAGAACCCCTCCCCCGCCCGAAGGGTCTCGGAGGGGTGCTGGTCGAATTGGACGACGCCGGCCATGGGGAATCCTTTCCGCGAAGGTTCACGGGACCGAATCGCCCGTGTCCACAGGCTAGTTCCCTTGATACCTGCTTAGGAAGTCCCCCATCCGCCCGACTGCCTCTTCGATGTCCTTGACGTTGGGCAGGGTGACCATCCGGAAATGGTCCGGGCGTACCCAGTTGAAGGCGCGGCCGTGGGAAACCAGGATCTTCTGCTCCCGAAGGAGGTCCAGGACAAACTTCTCATCGTCCCGGATGTGGTAGACCTCGGGGTCCAGCCGAGGGAAGAGGTAAAGGGCGCCGCGTGCCTGCTGGGTACTGACGCCGGGGATGGCGTTCAACATGTCGTAGGCCTTGTTGCGCTGCTCCAGCAGCCGCCCGCCCGGCAGGATCAGGTCGTTGATGCTCTGGTAGCCGCCCAGCGCCGTCTGGATGGCGTGCTGGGCGGGCACGTTTGCGCAGAGGCGCATGTTGGCCAGGAGGCTGATGCCCTCAAGGTAATCGGCTGCGTCCTTCTTGGGGCCGGAGATGGCCATCCAGCCTGCGCGGTAGCCGCACACGCGGTAAGCCTTGGACAAGCCGCTGAAGGTAAGGCACAGGACGTGGTCGCCAGTGAGCTTGGCGAGGTTCACATGGACTGCGTCCTCGTACAGGATCTTCTCGTAAATCTCGTCCGCGAAAATCACTAGTCCGTGCTTCTCGGCAAGGGCCACAATCTTCTTCAGCGTTTCGTCAGGGTAGACGGCGCCGGTGGGGTTGTTCGGGTTGATGACCACGATGCCCTTGGTCCGCGGCGTAATTTTGGCTTCCATGTCCTCAAGGTCAGGCTGCCAGCCGGAATCCTCGTCGCAGAGGTAGTGGACCGGCTTACCGCTGGCGAGTGCCACGGATGCGGTCCACAAGGGGTAGTCAGGCGTGGGGATCAGGACCTCGTCACCGTCGTTGAGCAAGGCCATCAAGGACATGGTGATGAGTTCACTGACGCCGTTGCCCAGGTAAATATCGTCGACGTGGATGTTCTGGATCCCGCGGGTCTGGTAATACTGCGAGACGGCGGTACGGGCGGAAAATATGCCGCGGGAGTCGCTGTAGCCCTGGGCGTGCGGCAGGTGGCGAATCATGTCCACCAGGATGGCGTCGGGCGCTTCGAATCCAAACGGGGCCGGGTTTCCGATGTTCAGCTTCAGGATCCGGTGCCCCTCCGCCTCCATCTGCTGGGCGGCCTGGAGGATCGGTCCACGGATGTCGTAAAGGACGTTGTTGAGCTTCGTGGACTGCTTGAATTCTGCCATCCACTAAATATGCCACAGGAGGGATGCGCTTCCGCTGAGACATCAGCCACACCCGTGTCGGGCGTAGTTGGCAGAAAATGACCCAGGCATCACGACGGCGGCTGCCGGACGTGGAAAAGTCCGGCAACCGCCGTCGTACTGGCACAGCAGGTAAGCAGGCTCCTACTTGACGATGCCCTTGTCCTTGAGCCAGGCCTCGGCCGCCTCCTTGGCGCCCTGCTTCTGGTCGCCGCTGACAGCACGGTTGAGGTTGATCAGGTCCTCAGTGGTGAGGATCCGCGACACAGAGTTAAGTGCTTCTTTCGCCTTATCCGTCATCTTGGCCTCGTTGTACAGCGGGATAACCTGCTGGGCAATGAAGTTGTTCTTCGGGTCCTCCAGGACCACAAGGTCGTTGTCCGTGATGGACGGGGTGGTGGTGTAGATGTCCGCCACCTGCACCTGGTCTTCGAGCAGGGCCTTGAGCGTCACCGGACCACCGCCGTCGCTGAAGGGTTCCAGCTTCTTGGGCTCGCAGTTGTAGTTGTTCTTCAGGCCCGGCAGCCCGTAGGCGCGCTCAGCGAAGGTGGCCGGGGCTCCCACCACAATCTCGCTGCAGACCTTGGCCAGGTCCTCGATGGACTTCAGCTGGTACTTCTCCGCGGTTGCCTTGGTGACCACCATGGCGTCCTTGTTTTCGGCTTTGGCCGGCTCCAGGACGGCGAGGCCGTCCGGAAGCTTCTCCGGCAGGGCCTTGGCGATGTCCTCCGCCGAGACCTCCTTTGCCTCCTTGTCCACGTGCAGCAGCAGGTTGCCGGTGTAGTCCGGAATTACGTCCACCGACCCGTCCTGGACGGCCGTGAAATACACCTCGCGGGAGCCAATGTTCGGCTTGGTGGTGGCGGTGACGCCGGCCGCCGTGAGCGCCCCTGCATACAGCTCAGCGATGATTTGGCTCTCCGGGAAGTCCGCCGAACCGATCACCAGCGAGGTGGCTCCCCCCGACGCAGTGCCGCTGGTTGCCGGGGCGTTGCTCAGCGGATCTGACGATCCGCCACAGGCGGACAGGGCCATGGCCAGGCCGATTCCGGCGGCCACGCCGCCGAACGCCCGCCTGCCAAAGCCTTGTGGTCGGCTTTCTTTCATGACTTACCTCCTTGTGCCACAGTCTCCGCAACAACGGGGACGGTGAGATCGACCGCAGCCTGCTGACCGCGGTGGGACTGTTTCGAGGCCCCTGGTGACAGGAACAGCCTCTGGATAAGGGCGAGGACAAGATCGACGCCGATGGCCAGCGCGGCGATCAGCAGCGATCCACCCAGCATTTGCGGGAAGTCACTGAGGACGAGTCCGTCGAAAAGGTACCGGCCCAGGCCGCCCAGGTTGATGTAGGCCACCACGGAGACGGTGGCGATCACCTGGAGCACACCGGTCCGGAAGCCGCCGAACATCACCGTCAGGGCGTTGGGCAGTTCTGCCCGGAACAGGACCTGAAGTTCGGTCATTCCCATGGCGCGGGCGGCGTCCACCACGTTGCGGTCCACACTGGAGATGCCGGCATAGGTTCCGGCCAGCAGGGGCGGCACGGTGAGGATCACCAGCGCCCAGACGGGAGGCATCAGACCGATTCCGGCAAGCAGGACAAACAAAGTTAGCAGGCCGAGTGTGGGCAGGGCGCGCAGGGCACCGGCAAGGGCCACGATGGCCACTCTCCCCCGTCCGGTGTGGCCGACGTAGAGGCCGACGGGGACGGCGATTGCGGTGGCGATCAGCATCACGAGCCCCGTGTATTGCAGGTGCTCGACCAACCGTGCGGGAATGCCGGCGCTCCCGGTCCAGCGCAGCGGGTCGGCCAGCCAGGCGAAGGTCTCGGAGAAGACGTTGCTCATGTCGATCCTCCCGCTGGCGCAAGGCTCCTGCCGGGATCAGTCCTGCCGGTGGTGTTCCGCCCACGGTGGCCCCGCCGGCCGGCCCGCTCCCACGGTGTCAGCAGCCGCTCCAGCAGGACCAGGATGGCGTCCATCAGCAGTGCGAGGACCAGGATGGCAAGGATGCCCACCACAATTTCCGTCACGAAGCCCCGCTGCAGCCCCGAGGTGAAGAGCATGCCCAGGTTGCCGACTCCGAGCAGGGCGGCCACACTCACAAGCGAGATATTGCTGACGGAAACAACCCGCAGGCCGGCAAAGAGCACGGGCAGGGACAACGGGAGGTCCACGTGCAGGAAGCGTGCAAGCGGCTTGTACCCCATGGCCACGGCTGCTTGGCTGACGTCCCCGTCCACTGAGTCGAAGGCATCAAGGGCAGCCCGCACCAGTAGGGCAACCGCGTAAATGGTGAGGGCCACCACCACGTTGAGCGGATCCAGGATCCTGGTCCCCAGGATCGTGGGCAGAATGATAAACAGGGCCAGCGAGGGAATGGTGTAGAGCAGCGACGACGCCGTGAGCACTACCGAGCGAAGCACTGGATGCTGCCGCGCCAGCTGGGCCAGCGGGATGGCCACCACCAGTCCCAGCACCATGGGCACCAGGGCCAGCACCATATGCTGGCCGGCCCGTTCCAGGACCATGCCGCTGTTGGCCAGGAACCACTCCATCAGAGCGCAGCCTGCCGTACCTGGCGGGCCTCTTCGATGAGGGCCAGGACTTCGCCACCCCTGACGACGCCGAGTACCCGGCCGTCCGAATCCACGGCAACGCCGAGGCCGGACGGCGAGGACAAGGCCGCATCAAGGGCGCGGCGAAGGCTCTCGCCGGGGCGGAAGAGTGATCCGCCGGGAATCAGTCCGGCAGCGGTTCCGGGGCCCGTCCAGCCGAGCGGACGCCCGTCGGCATCCACCACGAGCTGCCAGCCGGCGGCGGGATTGGAATCCAGGCTGCCGCCGGGATCGCGGACCACCGTCGGCACCTGATGGACGGCGACGCCGTCGGACGCCGTAAATCCGAGGTGGCGGAAACCACGGTCGCGACCCACGAAGGAGGCCACGAAGTCGTTCGCAGGCGCCCTCAGGATCTCCTCCGGAGTGGCGTACTGCGCGAGCTTGCCGCCGGTGGCGAAAACGGCCACCTTGTCGCCCAGTGTTGTGGCCTCGTCGATGTCGTGGGTAACAAAGACGATGGTTTTGGCCAGGTCTTTCTGGAGCCTCAGGAGTTCCTGCTGAAGCTCGTCACGGACCACGGGATCCACGGCGCTGAACGGTTCATCCATCAGGAGGACAGGCGGGTCTGCGGCGAGGGCCCGGGCTACGCCCACGCGCTGTTGCTGGCCGCCCGAAAGCTGTGACGGGTAGCGCTTCCCCAAGGAAGGGGCCAGGCCAACGACGTCGAGCAGTTCCTGGGCGCGTTCCCTGGCGGCGGACTTGGAGACACCGTTGAGCCTGGGCACGGTGGCGATGTTGTCCAGCACCGAGCGGTGCGGCAAAAGTCCGGAGGACTGCATCACATACCCCATGGAACGGCGGAGTTCCGGCGCCGGGACGGTGGTGACGTCCTTGCCCGCTACCGTGATGACGCCTGAGGTGGGCTCGACCATGCGGTTGATCATGCGCAGCGACGTGGTCTTGCCGCAGCCGGAGGGCCCCACAAATACGGTGATGGAACCTGGGCTAATGGACATGGTGAGCTGGTCCACGGCCGGCTGCCCGCCCTGGTACTGCTTGGTGACGCTCTGAAACTCGATCATGGCCTGGTCCATGCGGACTTACCTGTTCTGTTGGACGGCTTCGGAAAGCAACGCGAATTGTCACAGCACGCTGATAGTTACGGTAGCCCAAACCGGACGCGGCAACACCTGCAGTACACCCCAATTCCGGCAAAGGAATCCCTAACTGTAATCATTCGGTACCGGTTCCCGGCCGGATGGGTAGGTGTTGGGCCGGGGCGGGGATGGACATACCGCGGGGTGGTATCCGGGCCTAAAGTGGGGAGGTGACCAACTTGGAAGTTTCCCCGCAACAGGAAGTGTGCCCACCGGCAAAGCCGGAAGGGAGCTCCGGCCCCTGCCTGCAGCTGTGGCCTGAACGTGAAGTACCGCTGGGTGGGGTGCGTGCCATGAATGTCCAGCGGACGCTGCCCCAGCGCGGGCTCCCAACCATCGGCGCGTGGTGCTTCCTGGACAGCTTCGGCCCGGACCGTACCGCGATGTCCGTGCTTCCACACCCGCATATCGGGCTGCAAACGGTGACCTGGCCGCTGGCCGGGACCATCCGGCACCGGGACAGTGTGGGCAGCGATGTGGTGGTGCGGCCCGGCGAGCTGAACATCATGACTGCGGGGCACGGGGTTTCCCATTCTGAGTTCGCAGTGCTTCCGCCGGGGGGCGAACTGCCCCTGCAGCGCGGCCTTCAGCTCTGGGTGGCCCTTCCGGATGGGGAACGGCACCGGCAGCCGGCGTTCGAGCAGCACCGCGACCTTCCCACAGCGGCCGGCGAAGGTTTTACCGCCACCGTGATGGTGGGCGAACTCGGCGGTGCGGTCTCGCCGGCAACGATGTATTCCCCGATTGTGGGAGCGGATGTTTCCTGCGAAGGCAGTGCCGTACTCCCCCTCAACGAGCACTTCGAACACGGCATCCTGGTGCTCGACGGGGGGCTGACGCTGGATGGGCAGGAACTTCCTCCCGGGCCGCTGGGCTACCTTGGCATCGGCCGGCGGGAACTTCAGGTCCAGGCGAAGCCCGGGACGCGTTTCCTCCTGATCGGCGGCGAGCCCTTCCAGGAGGAGCTGCTGATGTGGTGGAACTTCGTGGGACGTACGCACGATGAAGTCGAGCAGGCCCGGGACGCCTGGGAAGCGCAGGCAGTTCTCCCTGACGAGGAGATGGCAGAAGCCCGCTACGGCCTGGTCCCCGGGCACGGTCCTGACGCCGGCCCGGAGGCCGGACGCATCCCTGCTCCCCCGCTGCCGGCCGTACGGCTTACTCCGCGGAAGCGGTCTGTGTAGGGACCCCATCCGGCGAGGGCGTGTCCCTGCTCGCGCTGCGCGTCAGGCCCGTTCTGTTAGCAACTGCAGCACACCGAAGACGGGTTCCTGGTCCAGGACCCGGACATCGGTCACCCCGGCTTCCGCAAGGTGCCGGCGGAAGGAGTCCTGGAGGGGCACCACGTTCATGCCCAGCCCGCCGCCCAGGATGACCGGCCCTGGGATGTCCAGCTGGTGCAGCACCTGCACGGCCAACCCGGCCAGGTCCTGGCCTGCCTGCTGCAGCAGTTCCTGGCTTGCCGGATGGCCCGCTGCTGCCGCCTCCACTACGTGCCGGGCCTGCTGCGCCCAGAAACGGCGTCCGGTGTCCGGTGAGTGGAACTGGGCGATGAGGCGGTTCGGATGGTCCACTCCGCAGGACGCCAGCAGGGCGGCCGTCAGCTGGTCCACTGGAAGGCCCTGGTTCATCCGCCGGAGGCTATAGCGCACAGCCTCCCGTCCCAGCCAATAACCGCTGCCTTCGTCACCCAGCAGGTAACCCCAGCCTCCCGCCCTGGCCTCGGCGCCGTCGGCGTTCCTGCCCCAGGCTGCTGAACCGGTGCCGGCGATCACCGCCACGCCTGTACCGGCATGGCCTGCAGCGAGGAGCAGCCGGGAGTCATGCACCACCGTGATGTGCGCGCCGGGAACGTGCGGTTCGATCAGCCCGGCAAGGGCTGCGGCATCCTCTTCGGTGTCAATGCCGCCGGATCCGGCGTACACGTGGGACACCGTTCCCCCGCCGATCCTGCCAAAGAGGCTGGCCAGGTTGCGGGCAGCCTCATCACGGGTGACGTTTTGGACGTTCGAACTCCCCGCAGACTCGTCGGCCACCGGGACCCCGTTTTCAAAGCGGATGCCGTGCGTTTTCGTGCCGCCGATGTCCAGGCCGATGATGACGCCAGCGGGCGGATTCGTCGGCGGGTTCAGCGTCTTGGCGGGCAGGGCAGAGGGATTCTCGGCGTTCGTCACGTCACAAGGGTACTGGTCACAGGGGTATTGACGTTTCGGGTCCTTCGTCACTGGGAGTTGCCAGCCGGGACCGCCGTTCCACCAGCCCGGCCAGGAGCTCCGGCCCGTCCGTGAGGACCATGGCGCGGAACAGCCGGACGGCAGCCGGTTCAACCTCAGCTTTACGCTGCCGCCAGCTCAGTCCGACCTCGCGGAAGGCCAAAGCCGAGTCCAGGGGCACTTCCACCCAGCCCAGGTTGCCCGTTTCCGCGGTGACGTCCCGCCCGGGGGCATCCCCGCCCGGTGGCAGGATACTGACGCCGAGTCCGGCCGAGACGAGGCCCCTGACGGTATGGGAGTCCTGGCTTTCGAAGGCGATGCGGGGACGGTATCCGGCCTCACGGAACAGGGCATCGGTCAGCGAGCGCATGCCGTAACCGGGGCCGAGTGCCACAAACGGTTCGGAGCGGATGTCCGCTACGGACGCCACGGCTTTGCCCGCGAGCGCATGGGTATGGTGGACCACCAGGCGCAGGGGTTCCCGGTAGAGCGGGGCGGAGAGAAGGTTCCTGCCGGGCGTTGCCACCGGCGCGGTCAGCGCCAGGTCGGACCCGCCCGCCGCGAGCTCGGCCAGGCAGGAGTCGCGTGCTCCCTGGCTCAGCGTAAACACGGCGCCCGGGTGGCGGCTGCGGAAGGCACTGATGAGGAGCGGGAGCGTGGACTCACCAAAGGTGTGCTGGAACGAGACGGAGATTTTGCCGCGGACAACATCGGACTCGTTGCGGACCAGGTCCAGACCGGCCTGGAACTCCGTCAAGGCCCGCTCGATGTAGGGCAGCAGGGACCGGGCGGCCGGGGTGAGGCGCACTCCCCTGCCGTCCCTGACCAGGAGTTCGGTTCCGACGGCGGCGCTGGCCCGCGCCAGTGCCCTGCTCACCGTGGACTGGGGTACTCCAAGGAGTTCGGCGGTTTCGGTGACATGTTCGGTCCGGCCCAGTTCAGCCAGCAGCGGCAAGAGCGGAAGAAGCTGCGCCAACTGCTTGTGGTCGGGCTCCATGCGTCCTTCCTGTTCCAAAGCTGGGAGATGGACATTGTTCCAAATTTGATATGAGTCTGGCATAAAAGATGCATTGGAGGCAGTCATTGGGCCGGGTCTACGCTTGCCACATGCCACACAATCTCCCGCTGCCGGGTCACCAGACGTCCCCGCCAACCTGGGAGGGGCATGCGAAAGGCTCCACGGCGTACGGCCGGATCATTGCCGGCCTGGCCTTCGCCGGGGTAGCGACTTTTGCCCAGCTGTATTCCACCCAGGCCGTCCTGCCGATCCTTGCCTCGGACTTGCGGGTCACCGCCGCAGAGGCCGCGCTGACCATCTCCCTGGCTACGGTAGGACTGGCCGTAACGGTGATCCCGTGGTCCTTCCTTGCGGACAGGATAGGCAGGGTCAAGGCCATGATGTGGGGAATCTCCGTGGCAACAGTGCTGGGCCTGCTGGTGCCCCTGTCCACCAGCTTCGCCATGCTGCTGGGCCTGCGGCTCCTCGAAGGTATGGCGCTTGGAGGGATCCCGGCCATTGCCATCGCCTACCTCAACGAGGAGGTTACCAAGGCCCATGCCGCAGTGGCAGCGGGAAGTTACGTCGCAGGCACCACGCTTGGCGGCCTGGCCGGCCGCCTGGTGGCCGGACCTGCCGGGGAGTTGTGGGGCTGGCGTGCCGC
>NZ_JBNHGJ010000035.1:0-49058 GCF_059091165.1 Arthrobacter sp. Hb9-2
ATTACTTCACTGGCCGAACTTGCGGGGACTTCCGGGTTGCCGTGGGGGCTCATGCTGCGTATTCCTTCGTCTTCATTGACTCTTTTGCCCGCTGTTTGTCCGCGTAAGCGGAAGCTGCCTCGCGGACCCAGGCGCCGTCGTCGTGCGCTTCCCTGCGGCGTTCCAAACGCTGGGAGTTGCAGGGGCCGCGGCCGGCCAGGACTTCCTGGAACTCGTGCCAATCGAGCGGGCCGTGTTCCCACTTCCTGGTGTCCTCGTTGTAGCGGATCTGGTCATCCGGGAGGGTGAGGCCCAGGACCCTGACCTGCTCCACCATCATGCCCACGAAGCGGCTGCGCAGCTCGTCGTTGCTGAAGCGCTTGATGTTCCAGGCCATGGACTGCTTGGAGTTGGGCGAATCGTCGTCCGGCGGGCCGAACATCATCAGGGACGGGGCGTACCAGCGGTTCACGGCGTCCTGGGCCATCTGCTTCTGCTCAGGGGTGCCGTTGGAGAGTTCGAGGAGGATCTCGAAGCCCTGGCGCTGGTGGAAGGACTCCTCCTTGCAAATGCGGACCATGGCGCGGCCGTAGGGGCCGTAGGAGGCGCGGCAGAGCGGGACCTGGTTGCAGATGGCGGCGCCGTCCACCAGCCAGCCGATGGCACCCATGTCCGCCCAAGTGAGCGCCGGGTAGTTGAAGATGCTCGAGTACCTTGCCTTGCCGGCGATGAGGTCTTCCATCATCTTGTCCCTTGTTTGGCCAAGGGTTTCGGCTGCGGAGTAAAGGTACAGCCCGTGGCCGGCCTCGTCCTGGACCTTGGCCATGAGAATGGCCTTGCGCTTCAGGCTGGGGGCGCGGGAAATCCAGTTGGCCTCCGGCTGCATGCCGATGATCTCGGAGTGCGCGTGCTGGGAGATCTGGCGCAGCAGCGTCTTGCGGTACGGCGCCGGCATCCAGTCTTTTGGCTCGATGCGGGAATCCTCGGCCATGACCCGGTCAAAGTTGGCCTTGCCTGCCGCTTCTTCCGCCGAGAACTCCTCCGGGGATAGCTCAGCTGGCACTGACTGCAAGTTCTGCGCTGCCATGGTTGCTCCTATGCAAAGACCTTCGGGACGTGCCGAATTATTTACCGACCGTTCGTTCAGGATATGCGGAAGCGTTCCTGACCGTCAAGCGTGGTACCCCTCCCCTGCGACGCGCCACCACCTCCCGCACCCTTTCCCCCAACGCGTCATCACCTCCCGCACGTTTTTCCGGAACGCCCCATCACCTCCCGCAGCCTTTCCCCCAACGCGCCACCACCTCCCGCAGCCTTTCCCCCAACGCGCCACCACCTCCCGCACCCTTTCCCCCAACGCGCCACCACCTCCCGCACCCTTTTCCCAAACGCGCCACCACCTCCCGCACCCTTTTCCCAAACGCGCCACCACCTCCCGCACGTTTTTCCGGAACGCCCCATCACCTCCCGCAGCCTTTCCCCAACGCGCCATCACCTCCCGCAGGAGGCGAGCGCCGCCGTCGTACGTTCCTGCCCATGCACCCCTCCCCTGGACCTTGGCGGCTCGGAAATCCACTTTCGATGCGTCAGGTCTTATGCTCAGGATTGGTCTGAAGGACTTTGCTCCCGGTTGCACCGGGCTTTTTTGGGGGATGTATGGAAAACGAAGGTACTGCAGTTGCTCGGAAGCACGGAGGGCTGGCCCGGTGGGCAGCTGCCTCCATTGCACTGCTAGCGATGGGGCTGGCCGGATGCACGCAAACTGAGCCTCCAGTCCCAGCACCCTCGGCCACCGCCGCACCGGAAGTGACAACGGCCAGCAATGGAAAGCCTTCCCTGCGCGGGGAAGCGGTGGCCGACTCGTTCGGCAACGTGGATTACTACACCACGGTCTCCGGCGACACCCTCGCCAGCGTGGCTGCCGCCTACAACCTCTCAGAGGCAAAGGTCGCCGAATTCAACGGACTCCAGCGAAATTCACCCATGAGTCCGGGCACAAAACTCCGGTTGATTCCCGCTGAACCGATAATTGGGGCAAAGGGCGTTGCCACAGTTGACGCGAACGGCATCCCAACCAGTTACAAGATAGAAACCGGTGACACCCTGAGTGGCATTACGTACCGGTTCAACCTAACCCCGGAGCAATTAGCCGAAGCCAACAAGGTCCCCTTCACCTACGAAAAAGGCGGCACCTACTTCATCCAGGCCGAACACGTTATCCAGCTCCAGAAAAACCCCGTGGACAGCCGATCAGGCAAGGGAACAACAGTCACCAACTCGTTCGGCCAGGCCATCTACTACACCACGGTGGACGGTGACTCTTTCGACAGCCTCGGATACAAATTCCGCTCCACTACCGAACAGATCCTGCTTTACAACCCGTCACTCGAGGCCAACGAGCCAATCCCTGCAGGACGCAAAGTGCGGTTGATACCCGGCGAACTCAAGATCGAGGGTGCGCAGGGCACGTTCACTGCCGATGCTGAAGGGATTCCACTCACGTACACCACAGCCCCCGGCGACACAGAGCGCCAAATCTCGTTCCGATTCAGCATCACCGACCTGCGAGCAGCCAACCGCCCGACCACCGGCACAGGCGGAACCTGGTACGAGTTTGTTGACCTGCCAACTGTCGAATTAGTACCCGGACAGACCATAAGCCTCGCGTTGGACAAGCCCATCAACAAGCCGGGCCTTTAGACCGCAGCGATCCAGCTACTGCGGTTACCGCCGGCCTTAAGGATTGGCCCCGTGGGGCCTCTCCCGGTTTGAGTTGCCGGTGGCGCCGTAGATGGGCTCCCCGTTCTGGTTCACCGGGAAGCTTTCTATGACCTCACCTGATGCTGTCTCAATGATGACCACAGAGTCCGCGGGCCAGGCGGGGTCGGGAACAACGGTGTAGTCAACATCAGCGACGCTGGTGACTTTGCCCGCGTCGTTCAACGAGCGGGTGAAAGCATCGACAACTTCCCCGGTCCTGGTGTTTACCGCCACGGTCTCCTCAGGGAGCCCTGAGGCGTCACCGGACAAGGGGGTTGCGTTCCACCAACCCTCGTACCCGCCCACGGTTGTGGGGCGTTCAACCTCGGCCGCCGCTGGCGGCGTGACGTTGGGCGGGGCGGTTGCCCCGCTAGCGCAGCCAGCCAGCGCTATGGCAGCAGCAATTCCAATGAGTCCCAGCCTTACCCGCATAACTTCCCCCAAAAAGCTGATTTCGACAAACTGCACCAGGCAAAAGGCCCTGCTCAGGTGCTTCTCGTCCTAAGCCTAGGGGACGGCGTCTCCGAGGCCGACGGCCAGCCCGGACCGCGACCGGCAGGAACCGGTGATTAGCACCCACCCGGAAGGGGACACCACGCGAGCACAGAATGCTGCCAAGAGCGATCAAATCCCCGGCGATTGCAACCTCAACCGCCAGGTCTTACCGTGCACGCGAACTACGGCGACGCGCCCCGTTACGGAACAGCCCGGTGCGCGGCCTCTATCCAGGATGTGCTGCAAACGCGGACTGGAAGGACCGCATAGCCGAGGGGCTCCCTCCGGAGTACGCCGAGGAGATCCCGATGGACCTGCTTGGTCTTATTACCGGTCTGCCCCCCGAAGCTGCGCAGATTCCATGGGATGGCCCCGGAATCCGGATCATCGAGCATCAGGCCCATGCCCCAGGCAATGCAGCGCTGTTGATCGAAGATCGCGGCGTCCTCGTCGCCGGCGACATGCTTTCTGACATCCTGATGCCGTTCCTCGACATGGAGGCGGAGAATACAGTCGACGACTACCTCGCCGCGTTGCTGCTGTTCGAGAGCGTGGCCGATGCCGTTACGGCCGTCATCCCCGGCCACGGCTCAGTGGGCCGAGCCGGGCAACTACGAGAACGCATCGCCCAGGATCGAGCGTATGTGCAGTGCCTGCACGACGGCGGCGTTCCCAACGACCCGCGGGTGGGTCCATCGGCCCCGTTGGATTGGCTGCCGGACGTGCATCAATGGCAGCGCCAGCGGCTCGCCCAAAAGGGCGAGGGCGAGACCACCTGTTAGCCGCGGTGCTCAGGCCACGTCGATGAAAACCGGGTTGGCGTAAAACCACGTGTCTGCCCACGGATCGGCATCGCCGAGGTTGTTGCCGTGGCGGAGGGGACCTGCCGGATCCACGTCAGTTCCGTAGTAGCCCGCACCATGCCGGTTGCCGTCGCTGCCGCGAAGGCGGAAGTAGCAGGATTCCTGCACGTCCTTGAGCAAGTGGCTAATGGTGAACGTGCCGGTACGGCCGGACACGTCAATCTGCTTCCAGACGGTGGTTTCCGGAGCTCGCAGGGTTTCGCGGTCTGCCACTGGGCCGGTAACAGGACCGCCAATGACATCCACGTGGGCCAGTTGGGGGAGGACGCCCGCGAAGTTGCGGTAGTCCGTCGTCGTAATGGTGATGGAGATTTCGACGTCGGCGCCGCGCCTTATGCTGAGCCGCGAACCCAACGTGACACCGTTGCGTCCGTTGCCGTTGCCGTGCGCCTCACGCACCCGCACCTCCAGGCCCTGCAGCAGGTGTCCGTGGTCCACCCACATCCGTCCCTGCCGCATGGCGTCCAGCACGCCCTTGTAGGAACGCTCGGTGACGCCCGTGTGCAGGCGGCTGAACTGCCCGGGCCAGTAATCGCTGCCGCCCTGCTTTTCGCCCGTTTCGTACGGATCCGGCCGCTTGCCGGTGACGGACCAGCGGTCGAATTCATTGGGCAGGCTCAGGTAGGGCTCCTCGGCCGGGTAGGGGCCGGTCTTCCAGGTGTCCTTGACCGCGAGGTGGTTGTCCGAGTTCGCGGTGATCCAGAACGGAAGTCCCTCGGCCAGCATGGAGTCCCACACACCGCCGACGGTGGCCGTGGCCCAGTCGAAGCCGCCGTAGGGACGGAAGGCGTCCGCGGGGTATCCCGGGAAGCTGTACTGGGTGGGGTTGTTGGTGTACTCGCCGCGCTGGTCCCCCGCCCTGGCGAACTGGCTGACCCCGGAGCCCTGCGCTCCTGGCGCACCTTCCATGCCGATCATCACCTCACGTGCGGCATCACGCCAAGCGCGCAGCTCGTGCGGCGAGTCGATGCCCAGGCGCATGGGGTGGTTGGCCAGGGCCACGACGTCGTCAATGTAGCCGGAGCGGCGCTGTTCCGCCAGCCAGGCGATGGCTTCCACTGCTTTCCGTTCGAACGTTTCCACCTGCGCGGTTCCCGGGGCTGGCTTCTCCCATTGGTTCAGCTTGCCGTCCCAGACAAGTTCGAAAGTCCTCAACAGGTTCACCTCGTTGGGTCCCGGAGCCACCAGCACGGAGGCGTGCTCGGCACCCGGAATGTACCACTCGAGACCCTGAAAGATCAGCAGGTCCGAACGCGCAGCACGCTGCGCCCGGATCTCTTTGTTCGAGTTTGCTGCGCCGCCGTTGTTGGCGTGGCCGAAGTTGCTGTGCTCCGTCAGCGCCAGCCAGTCCACACCATATGATTCCGCTGCGTCGAGCAGCTGCTTGATCAGGTACTTGGCATCGTGGCTGTACTGGGTGTGAACGTGGTGGTCCCCCACGAGCCATTCCAGCTGTGGATCGTTACCGCTAGGATTGGCCGCGGCGGGCCCTGCAATGGCCGCTGAGGCTGCCGTGCCTGCAGCCAGAATGCCTGCAGATTGCAGGATCCGCCGGCGCCTCAATCCCATGGTCTCCAGCTCGGCGTCGGCCAGGTTCTTGCTGCGGCTGGCTGTGGTTGATTCCCTATCTTCGGTGCACATTGCGTTCCCTCTTGTTGATTCCGGTTCCCGGGAACAGTAGGAGGGCGGGGTGGCAGGAAGGTTAACGGTGCGGGAACGATGTCTGTGGATGTGTCCGCCGGGCCATGGTTAGCGCTTTTCCACAATTACCAGCACAGTAGAGCCATGGATTCGTTCACCGCACCGCACCAAAATGGGTTGCTGCGGCTGCATTGGCCGTCAGGCGAAAACGGGTCTTTAGGAGAGGCCGTGGAAGATCAAGGGCACGTGGAGATCATCGGCACCATCGAGCTTTCCGGGCAGATCCTGTGCCTGAAGTGGGCCCCCGGTGCCGTGGTCAGGGAAAGCGATGCGAAAGCACTCATGCAACGTGCCACCACCCTCAGTGCAGGGCGGACGCTTCCGCTGCTGGTTGAAATGACCGGCATGACATGGATTGACCGGCGTGCACAGGAAGCCTTCGCCTCCTCCTGGCCACTCACCCGGGCAGCAATCCTCGGAACCTCGGCCGTAGACGAAGCCATAGCGGGCTTCTACATGGCACGGCACCATCCGGCCCACCCCACCCGGTTTTTTACTTCCAAGGATGAAGCGCTTGCTTGGCTGACGGAAGATTCCGCGCGGCCGTAATCACCCTTTTCCTATCAAAACGTGCAGCCTACGATGAAGTCCTCGCGGCCCTTTCCCATAAGAACGAGCCGAGGGCATAAAAAACCGATCAGAAAGGAAACTGGCACCATGGCCGAAACTCCGAACCCGATCCAGATTCAAAAGTTCCTCGGTGGCGTGGACTATCCCGCAAGCCGTGAAGCCTTGCTGTCCAGCGCAAAGGACTCCGGTGCTGACAACAACGTGATCCAGGCCCTGGAAGCCATCCCCGACAAGGAATACGACAGCCCCACGGCCGTCAGTTCAGCGGTTTCGGACAGTAACTCCTAGACCGGACCGGCTCGTTCCTTTCCGGCTAGTATTCGGGAATGGGACTAATAATCACACTGCTTGTCATTTGGCTTGTTCTGTCGATCCTGGGCTTCATCATCGAAGGCCTGCTGTGGCTTGCGCTTATCGGCCTGGTGCTGTTCGTTGCCACTGCGGCGTGGGGCTGGGTGAAACGAAAAGCCCGGACATGACCGAAGAGACGGACACCGGTTTGGCCGGAACCATCCTGCGCGAGCGCTACAGGGTGGGCGAAGTGCTGGGCCATGGCGGCATGGGAAGCGTCTACCGGGGAACAGACTTGGTCCTGGATCGGGACGTGGCGCTGAAGATCTTCCGCGATGACGTCAGCGGCGCTGATGAACTGGCCAGGCAGCAATCAGAGGCCCGGATGCTGGCGCAACTGAACCACCACGGCCTGGTGACGCTGTTCGACACGGGGACGTTGCTGCGCGGCCGGCGGGAGGTGCCTTTCCTGGTGATGGAGCTTGTTTCCGGAACCGATCTACACCGGCATCTTGCAAGCGGACCGCTGGCAGGTGCCGAAGCGGCGCGGCTGGGAGCTGAACTGGCTGAGGCCCTGCAGTACATCCACCACCGTGGCGTGGTGCACCGCGATGTGAAGCCGGCCAACATCCTCCTCACCCGCTACGCGGCAGGAGCACCGCTGCGGCCCAAGCTCGCTGATTTCGGCATCGCGCGAATGCTCGACGGCGCCCGGGTCACCGCAACCAATATGGTTCCGGGCACAGCGGCCTACTTGAGTCCGGAACAGGCCAGCGGCGACACGGTGGGACCCCCGGCGGACATCTACTCCCTGGGCCTGGTGCTGCTGGAGGCTCTCACCGGGACGGTGGCATTTCCCGGACCGCCGCTGGAAGCCGCCGTGGCCCGGCTCTCCCGTGGCCCCCACCTTCCTGCGTCGCTGGGCCCGCAGTGGTTATCGGTGCTTGCCGGCATGACAGCCCGGAACCCGCAGGACCGGCCCGACGCGGCGAGTGTTGCAGCCACGCTGGGCACCGCCGCCGTCGCCTGGTCCCTGCCGGCCGGCGAAGCGCATGAGGCGGAAACCGCCCTGGCAGCACCCCACCCGGCCACCAAAGTCCTGGCTGCGGGGGCTGCCGGGATGCCCCGGTCCAGCAGCCCGGCCGCCAGGCAGGGCGCCCGGCTCCCGGCCCTGCCAGAGAACCAGGCAACCAACGTGACGTCATGGCAGCCGGCCCCGCACATGCCATCGCGCTCACCGGCTTCCGCACAGGCGGCGGCCGCCCAGCCGGCGCCGGCGCCGCCGTCTTCCGCCCAGCCGGCGCCGGCACGGCAGCGCCCCTGGGAAAAACCGGGACGCCTGGGAAACCGCCGGCTGTGGGTCCTGGCTGCGGTGGCCGCCGTCGTCGTGATCCTCCTGGCCGTGCTGCTGACCACCGTCCAGCAGCCGGCACCCACACCGGTGCAAACACCCGGCCCGGCCATCCCCGGGCAGCTGGGCGAGCACTTCAAGGAACTGGAAGAAAGCGTCACGCCATGAACCGCACTCCCCTGCGACAACTGCTGACCGGTGTTGCGACCGCCGCCCTGGGCATGTCGCTCCTGACGTCCTGCTCCGGTCAACCGGATCTCGACGACGCCGTGGCGGCGCAACTGCAAACGCGGGTGGCCGCGGCGAAAGAACGGGCCGCGCAG
Source organism: Arthrobacter sp. Hb9-2 (assembly GCF_059091165.1). Taxonomy (NCBI): domain Bacteria; kingdom Bacillati; phylum Actinomycetota; class Actinomycetes; order Micrococcales; family Micrococcaceae; genus Arthrobacter; species Arthrobacter sp. Hb9-2. The sequence continues at coordinate 8,334 of NZ_JBNHGJ010000035.1, forward strand.
CAGGACTTTCCCGCAGCGATGGCCGAGCTTGGGAAACTGAGCCAAGAGGTGGCAACAGCTGCCGGGCAGGGCCGGATGACGCAGCAGCGCAGAAGCAGGATCGAGGCTGCCATCGGCACTATCAGGAGCGATTTGGAAGCAACCCTGGCAACGCCGCCCACAACCCCCGCAACTGCCCCACAGCTGACCGAGGACCAGCAGGAGCAGGCGGAAGAGGCACAAAAGGAAGCCGAGGAACAACGCGAAGAGGCACAAAAGGAAGCCGAAAAACAGCGGGAAGAGGCACAGAAAGAGGCCGAAAAGCAGCGGGACAACCGCTGACTGGACTGGCTCCTCCACAGTTCCCGTCCCAGCCCTGGCCCCGGTCAGCAGCTTGGGATTTCCTTGGGGGCCTCCCGCCCGCAGCGTCCTAGGTTTTCCGCAAGGCGGCGGCTTCAAGCTGTGGTTATCTGGCCGGGGAGTTGGCCCCCATAACTCATTCCGGTCAGTGCGCCGGGCCAGGCATCCTAGCCCCCATGTGATGCCCAGCCCGGCGGCAGGTCTCCCGCTCCACGACGTGAACAGCCCATTCGTGCCGTCCGTCGCTGGGGCGCGTCACGGATTGGACTGCGGAACGTGCCCATCATCAGCAATGTCGCCTGGGACGGACGGCTCAAGGCTTTCAAGGGCACGGACACTGCCCACTACATCGAGACGGTCAAGGCTGCGGCCAGCCGCTGCGGGGCGTGCCTGCTGCCTCTTGGCCCCGGCGCTGTCCTGTCCCTGTCGGTGATCATCACGGAAGGCCGCAGCCTGGCCGGTGCACCGTCCCTCACCTTCGATCCTGTTATCTGCCATCTGCAGTGCCAGGAACCCGGGCTGACTGTGCGTGAAGAGTTTGGTGTGGTGGAAAAGGTGACCTCCATTGGTGCACGGCTGGTCCTGAGTGGGGCCGGGCCCGGAGCAGACATTCCCGTGCTGGCCTACACTCTGGTTCCGAATGTTGTTATCGGCCAACCGGGCGGGGAGAAGACGTCGGCGCTGGTCTCGGTCCTGCTCAACCACGGATTCCAGATGTCTTTCAGCGCCAGCTACACCGACATCCTTCAGCGGGCTGCCCCTGCCGGGAACACCTGCACCTGCACCGTGGCCGATGGTGGAACAGTCCAACTGCATGTTGACGGACTCCTGATGTGTTCCCAGCAACTGGACAGCAGGAACCCCCTTGACGCCGTATGGCTGCAGGCAGCCGGCGCAGGGCGGGTCCTGGTCATCAGCGGCGACAACTTGAGATTCACGGAGACTGACCTTGAGCTGACAGCAGCTGCCCGCCTCGGCACACTCGTCACCGGAATTGTCCCGGCGTCCTGAGCCAGTTATGGGCCCTGCCGGCCGATGAACTCCGGGCCTGGAGCCGGGGTGGCCTGGCGGAGGGAACAATGGAGCCATGGCACGAGGTAATCTGCGCATCCTTCTGGGGGCTGCGCCCGGGGCGGGCAAGACGTTTGCGATGCTGGAAGAAGGCAGGCGCTTGGCCGGCGAGGGCTTTGATGTGGTTGTTGGTGCCGTCTCCCCGCGAGGACGTGCCGATACTGCCGGGCTGCTGAAGGGCCTTGAACTGTGTCCGCAGCGTCCGGACAGTGCGCTGGCCGATGTGGATAACCAGGCGCTGATTGCCCGCCGGCCCGACGTCGTGCTGGTTGACGACTACGCTGCAATGGCCGACGGCGTAAGCCGCTGGGAGCAGATCGATCACCTGCTCGAAGCAGGGATTGATGCCATTTCCACACTCGACATCCGGAACCTGCAGTCCTTGTCCGATGCCGTCCGGGAGATCACGGGCGTCCAGGAGTCGACTACTGTCCCCGACGCCGTGGTGCGGCTCGCCAACCAGATCGAGCTGGTGGATGCCTCACCTGAGTTGCTGCGCCAGCGGCTTGCGGACGGAAAGATCTACAGCACCTGGGAGGAGGCCGATGCCGCCCTGGCCGGCATCTTCCGCGTCGGCACGCTTGCCGCCCTGCGGGAGCTTGCGTTGTTGTGGCTGGCTGAACGGGTCGACGCCGGGCTGGCGGACTACCGTGACTCGGCGCGTGTGAGGGAGGGCTGGCCCACCCGGGAGAAAATCGTCGTGGGGGTGGGCGGCAGGGCGCAGGACCAGGTACTGGTCCGCCGTGCTGCGAGGATGCTCGCTGCCGCCGCGGGCGGAGAACTGCATGTGGTCCATGTCCGCACCAGCAAGGATGGCCGCGGCCCGGAATCGGGCAAGGACCTGGAACAGCTGCGCAAGCTGACGGCTGAGCTGGGAGGATTTGTCCATTCCGTCGGCGGGCAGGACGCGGGAGTGGCGCTGGTGGATTTCGCGAGGAGCATCAACGCCTCCCAGATTGTCCTTGGGTCGCCCTCACGCCGGCCGCTTCTCGGCACCCGCCGCGGGGTGGCAGCCGCCGTCACGCAGGACGCAGGGAATATCGATGTCCACCTCATCAACCACCTCCCCAACTCCGCCGACCGACAGCGACGGCGGCCTCTCAGGCTGGGGCGGCGCCGGGAGATACCGGCGTTCGCCCTCGCGGTGGGGCTTCCCCCGCTCCTGCAGTTTGGCCTGGACCTGCTGCCCCACAACCAGCTGTCCACCGACATGCTGGTCCACCTGACCGGGATCGTTGGTGTGGCGCTGCTCGGGGGGTTGTGGCCCGCAGTGGCAGCCGCCGTCGTCGCGGGTCTTATCGTGAACTACTACAGCGTCCGGCCGGTGGGTTCGCTGACCGTGATCGATCCGGAAAACGTCCTGGCGCTGCTGATCTTCGTCCTGGTGGCAGTGGCTGTGTCGCTGGTGGTGGACCGGTCCGCCAAGCTCAGCAAGGAGGCGCACATCGCCGGCGCGGAAGCGGCTGTCCTCGGGGAATTGAGCCGCCGGGCCGTGGCGGAAGGGAACAGCATCCCTGCGTTCCTGGACCAGGTGCGGGAGCATTTCCAGGCGGCGGGGGCAGGACTGTGGACCAGGCAGGAGTCCGGGCCCGGCAGGACAGTCGGCTGGGAGCTGCAGGAGTTCTCCGGCGAAACCCGCCCGGCGGACGTGGCCGGGGCAGACACGGTGGAGCAGTTGGACGGGGACCGGATGCTCACGCTGAACGGAAAGGAACTCTCCCAAGACGAACGGCGGTTGCTGGCCGCCTTCGGGGCGCACCTGCTGGCCATGGTCCAGCGCGAGGAGCTCTCCGCGAGCCAGCGTGAAAACCTGCGCCTGGCTGAAGGCAACACCATGCGGACCTCCATCCTGCGGGCCGTGTCCCATGACCTGCGCACGCCCCTGGCCGGGATCAAACTGGCTTCCAGCAGCCTGCGGGACAGGTCCATCACCTTCGGGCCGGAGGAGCAGGAAGAACTGCTGGCCACCATAGAGCATGGCGCCGACAGGTTGGACCGCCTGGTCAGCAACCTCCTGGACATGTCCCGAATCACGGCGGACTCGGTGGCGCCCCTGATCCGCCCCGTCTACTGGGCCGACGTGGTGGGTGAGGCCCTGCGGGGAACGGACTCGGAGCGGCTCCGCGTGCTGCTGCCGGACAACATGCCTCCGGTGGACGGCGATCCGGGGATGCTGGAACGGGTCATCGCGAACCTCGTGGAGAACGCGCTGAAGTACGCCCCCGAGTCCGACGTCGTGATTGCCGGCGCGGTGGGCGGCGCGGGCAGTGCAAGAATTGGGGATGTTCCTGCCAGTGAGCTCAGCATCGTGGATCACGGCTCGGGCATCGCTCCGGACAAGGTCCTTGCCATGTTCCGGCCTTTCCAGCGTGCCGATGACACCACGCCCGGGACGGGGATCGGCCTGGGCCTGGCCGTGGCGAAAGGGTTTACCGAAGCCATGGGCGGGGTGCTCCTGGCTGAACCCACTCCCGGCGGGGGCCTGACCATGGTGGTCCGGCTTCCGCTCTCTACGGGCGTAGCACCCGAACCCGGGATGAGAGGACTTCATGGCAGCAGTGCTGATCGTTGACGACGAGGTCCAGATCCTCCGCGCCCTGCAGATCAACCTGAACGCCAGGGGTTACTCCACAGTCACCGCATTCACCGGACAGAACGCACTGGAGCAGGCGGCGCAGCATCCCGTGGACGTCATCATCCTGGACCTGGGCCTTCCGGACCTGGACGGCGTCGAAGTGATCCGGCGGCTCCGGCGCTGGAACAAAGTCCCCATCGTGGTCCTGTCCGCACGGCACGGCTCCGATGACAAGATCCAGGCCCTCGACGCGGGCGCCGACGATTACGTGACCAAGCCCTTCGGGATGGACGAACTGATGGCCCGGCTGCGCGCAGCCCTGCGCCGCGGATCCACCGGGGACGTTCCCGTCATCGAGACCGCCGGCTTCACCGTCAACCTGGCCACCAAGCAGGTGACCCGCCGGGGCGTGGCAGTCCGGCTTACCCCCACGGAATGGAACATCCTGGAACTGCTGGCCAGGAACACCGGCGCCCTGGTCACCCACGAAGAAATCCTCACCCAGGTGTGGGGACCCGCCTACGCCCACGAGACCGCCTACCTGCGGGTGTACCTCGCGCAGCTGCGGCGGAAGCTCGAAACCGACCCGGCGAATCCACGGCATCTGCTGACCGAGACCGGCCTGGGTTACCGCTTCCAGGAGTAGCCCGCCAGGCCTGTTGCAGTGGCACGGGTGCCCCCTGCAGGAGGGCCCCAGGGCGGCGTTAAGAAAGCATTAAGATCCGCGGAAACGCCACGTTGACGGGCTTTCCCCGGTGCTACGCTCCGGTGGTTATCAGCACAGCGTCGCGCCTGAAAACGGGACGTTGTACCCGTGTCAGGCAGTACAGAAAGACACGACCTTGACGGCTTCCGCCCACTTCACCATCCCCGCCACCGTTCCCAATCCTGAACGGGAGGCCGTACCCGGCATCCCTCTGGTCAGGTGGCTGCTGGAGCACCGGGTGAACCAGCCCGTGGGCCCGGAGACCTCCGACGCCCACGCTACGCAGCAGAGCTGGTGGAAGGTCATGTGCCTGACCGGCGTGGACTACTTCTCCACACTGTCCTACCTGCCCGGCATCGCCGCCCTCGCCGCCGGCGCACTCTCACCGCTCGCGACGCTGCTCATCGTGGCCCTGACACTGCTCGGGATGCTGCCCATGTACCGGCGGGTGGCCAAGGAAAGTCCCCACGGCCAGGGGTCCGTGGCGATGCTCGAGCGGCTCCTGCCGTTCTGGCGGGGAAAAATCTTCGTGCTGATCCTGCTGGGCTTCGTTGCCACCTCCTGGATCATCACCATCACGCTCTCAGCGGCAGACGCCACGGTGCACCTGCTCGAAAACCCCTACCTGCCGCCCTTCCTGGAAGGGCAGGCCGTCGCCATCACCGTGGTGCTGCTCCTGATCCTGGGCGGGGTGTTCCTGCTGGGCTTCTCGGAGGCCGTCGCCGTCGCCATCCCGCTCGTGGCGGTCTTCCTGCTGATGAACGCCATCATTATCGGGGAAGGAATCATCCACGTCTTTGCCACCCCCGGCGCACTCGCCTCCTGGACCGACGCCCTCCTCTCCTCCGGCGGCGGCCTCAGCGGCGTCATCGGGCCTGCCCTGGTTGCCTTCCCCCTGCTGGTCCTGGGCCTGTCCGGCTTCGAAACCGGCGTCAGCATGATGCCCCTGGTCGCAGCCAAGGGCACCACACCTGAGGAAAAGCTGGCCAGCCGGATCAAAAACACGCGCAAGCTCCTGACGACGGCGGCGCTCATCATGAGCGTCTACCTGCTGGGCAGCAGCTTCGTCACCACCGTCCTGATCCCCGCCGAGGAATTTGCAGCCGGCGGCGAAGCCAGCGGCCGCGCACTGGCATACCTGGCCCACGAACGCCTCGGCAACGGCTTCGGCTCCGTCTACGACGTCAGCAGCATTTTGATCCTCTGGTTCGCCGGCGCCTCCGCGATGGCCGGCCTGATCAACATCGTTCCCCGGTACCTGCCCTCCTACGGCATGGCCCCGGACTGGTCCCGCGCCGTCCGCCCGGTGGTGCTGGTCTACACCGCCATCAGCATCCTGATCACCATCGGCTTCAACGCGGACGTCAACGCCCAGGCCGGCGCCTACGCCACCGGTATCCTGGCGATGATGGTGTCCGGGGCCATCGCAGTGACCATCTCCGCCATCCGCAAAAAGCAGCGCCGCGCGTCCATCGGCTTCACGGCCCTGACCGTGGTGATGCTCTACGCCCTGGCGGCGAACGTGATTGAGAAGCCGGACGGCATCACCATCTCCGGGTTCTTCATTCTGGGCATCGTGGCCGTCTCCCTCGTCTCCCGCATCAGCCGCACCACCGAACTCCGCGTGGACAGGATTGAGTTCGACGACGACGCGCGCCGCTTCATCAGCGACACCCTGGAGTACGACGGCCGGATCAACCTCATCGCCAACCGGCCCCAGGCGTGCGACGGCGCCGAATACGCGGACAAGGAAGCCGTGCAGCGGGAGAACAACCCCGTCCCCGGCACGGCCGACGTCATCTTCCTCGAAATCGCCATCACCGACCCCTCCGAGTTCAGCGACACCCTGGCAGTCCACGGCGTGGAAGTGGACGGCCACCGGGTCCTGCGCGCCCAGAGCCCGGCCGCGCCCAACGCCATCGCCGCAATCCTCCTGGCCCTGCGGGACGCCACCGGCGTCCGCCCGCATGCCTACTTCGAATGGTCCGAGGGCAACCCCCTGGCGCACCTGATGCGCTACCTGCTCCTGGGCCGCGGCGACACCGCCCCGGTGGTCCGGGAGATCATCCGCGAAAACGAGCCGGATCCGGACCGGCGCCCCGGCATCCACGTGGGATGAGCATCCATAAGGAGGTTCCGCCGTCGGAATCCCCCACGCGGGTGCCCGACGCGTCCAGCATCGCCGCTGTCCAGAAAATGCTTCGGGACGCCCGGGCGGAGGGCCACAAGAAGGGCGGCAAGGAAGGACGCAAGGAAAACATCATCCGCAGGGTGATGTCACACCCAGTCAGGGCAGTTCCCCTGGCCTTCCTGCTGGTCATTATCATCGGCGCCGCTTTGCTGATGCTTCCCGCTGCCCGGACCGACGGCGGGTCCGAGGGGTTCATGCCGGCGCTGTTCACATCAGTGTCAGCGGTCTGCGTCACCGGCCTCATTACCGTGGACACGGCAACGTTCTGGACCCCGCTGGGACAGGGCATCATCCTCGGACTCATCCAGGTGGGCGGGTTTGGCATCATGACCCTGGCAACCCTGCTGGCGCTGCTGGTCCGCAAGAGCATCGGGCTGCGCGGCCAGCTCGTGGCCCAGTCTGAAACCCACACCCTGAACCTCGGTGACGTCCGTGCTGTGCTGGTCCGGGTAGCCAGGATCATGCTTACGTTCGAAGCCTTAACAGCCCTGGCACTGACCGTCCGGTTCTGGATTGCCTACGACCAGAACTTGGCTACCGCCCTCTGGCACGGGATCTTCCACGCGATCTCCGCTTTTAATAACGCGGGCTTCTCCGTCTACAGCACCAACCTCATCGGTTTCGCTGAAGACCCCGGGATCATCGTGCCCATCTGCAGCTCACGCGGGGCGAGATCAAACCCAAAAACTGGACCATCCACCTGCGCCTGACCATCTACGGAACGGTTTTCCTCCTGGCCGCCGGTGTTGCGCTGTTCGCCGCATTCGAATGGAACAGGAACGAAACGCTCGGCCAGCTTTCCCTGACCGGCAAGATCCTGGGGTCCTTTGCCGGCGGTGTCTTCCCGCGCACGGCCGGGTTCAACAGCATCGACTATGGGGTTGCCGCCCCGGAAACACTTATGGTGACCAACATCCTGATGTTCATCGGCGGCGGCAGCGCCGGCACCGCCGGCGGCATCAAGATCACCACATTCCTGGTGCTGGGCTTCGCCATCTGGAACGAAGTCCGCGGCCGCGACCAGGTGACCATCGCGCACCGGTCCATCAGCTCCTCCTCCCAGCGCCAGGCCCTGTCCGTGGCCCTGCTGGGCATCGGCGCCGTGGTCACCGGCACCATGCTGCTGCTGATGTTCACCGACTACAGCCTGGAAAAGGTCCTCTTCGAATCCATCTCCGCCTTCGCCACGGTAGGCATGAGCACCGGCATCACGTACAACCTTCCGCCGGCTGCTGAGTGGGTCCTCATGGCACTCATGTTCACCGGACGCATCGGCACCGTGGCAGTGGCGTCGGCCCTGGCACTTTCGGCCCGGCCACGCCTTTACCGAATGCCCGAGGAGCGGCCCATTATCGGCTGACCATCCCCCGCCGGCGACCATCCGCGTCCCCGGGACTGTCCGGGCCTGCCCCGGCACGCAAACGCACGGCCCGCCCTCCGGAATGGAGGACGGGCCGTGCGCGGGGAATCGGTGAGGATTCCGGTGGTGAGCCTTAGTGGCGGTTGCGGCCGTCGTCGTCGAGCTCGATGTTTTCCTTGCGGACTTCCTCGGTGACGGTGTGCTCGCTGGTCACGGTTTCCTTGTCCAGGCGCACGCGCTCCACCGGGACGGTTTCCTTTTCGACGACGGGGCGCTCCTCGTGGAGGATGACCTCGTGCTCTTCCTCGCTGATCGCGGGGCCGTCCAGGGCGGCACCAATGTTGGCGTCCGTGATGGGTTCGCGCTCCAGGCGGACCTCTTCACGCTGCACCGGGACAGTGGTGGTGACGTTTTCGGTGACGACGTACTTGCGCAGGCGTGCCCGGCCCGCCTCTTCCTTGCGGGTGCCGACGTGCAGCTGCTCCTCGGAGCGGGTCATGGCGTCATCGGTGGTGGGACCGGAGGTGTCGTGGCCGACAGTTTCGCGGCCCACCGTGTCGTCTGCGGTGCCGGCAGCAAATCCGTTGCCGCCCGTGAAGCCGTTGCCGGTGTGCCCGTTGAGGCCGTAGTAGGTGTAAAGGCGGTCTTCCTCTTCCGGCTCGAGGTGGCCGTCCGGGGCGACGCGGGGTGCGTCCTTGACCTTGTCCTTGGTGTGGGCCACGACGATGTCGTTGCCGTCCTGCGAAGCGGCGTCCAGCGGGGCGAAGGATTCGTGGGATCCGAAGAGTCCGGTCTTCACCGTGACCCAGGTGGGCTCGGAGGTCTGGTCGTCAACGTAAATCTGCCCGATGGATCCGATCTTGCTTCCGTCGGAACCAACGACGTGTCCGCCGGCAGTGGTCAGTGCAGAAAGGTTCTCAGTGCTGATCATGTGTTTCTCCTTCTTGTTACTGTTTTGTGCTGCTTGAGGACAAATCTAGAAGCGGTTCCGCGGCGGACGGGTCTGTCCGGCACGGAGTTGCTTGGCCTTTCGGGCCTTCAGTACCCGGCTGATGATGCCGGGGAGCAAAGCGAAGAGCAGTTTCTTCATGACACGGGTCCTTTGTTTGGTGGGGGCTGGTGTCTTGCTGTTAGCTTTGACTGCTTACGGCTGGCGTTCCGTGCCGCGGACCTCGCTGTACGGATCATCCAGGTCCCGCAGCGGGACTCCGCCTGCTTCCGTGCCCGAATAGGCCGGCCGGGCAGGTTCGCCGTAGATGGTTTCGCCGTAGGTTGCCGGCGCCGCCACCCGATCCTGGTAGACCGACTCCTCGCCCCACGGCGGACCGGTTGGTGCGGGAGCAGTCATTGCGGCCGCCGGCGCCTGCGCCGGCATCGGCGGGATTGCTGCTTGCGGGGCCGGGGCCGGGGCCAGGCCACGCGCGAGCCGGCCCACAAGGATTCCGGCGCCGGCAGCCAGGAGCAGGAACGTCCCCGGCTTGCGCCGGGCGAAGGACTGGACGTCGTCCAACAGCGCCCCGGGTTCCTTGCCTTCAATCCAGGAAGCTACCGAGGACGTGCGCTCTGCAGCCTGACGGATCAGGTCACTGGCAATACCCTTCTGCTCCGGGGCATCTGCCATGGTGTGCAACTGGCTGGAGATGGTCCGGATGCCATCGGCGGCCTTCTGCTGCTGCGCGCCGGCCTGGCTGCCCAGTCCTGACTTCGCCTGGTGCAGGAGGTCCCTTGCGCTGGACTTGGCCTCGGATGCGACATTCCCGACTTCGGATTTGGCAGTCTGCGCCACATTGTGGGCCGCACCGGCCGCCTGCCCGGCGATCTTGGACGTCTCTCCCTTGGCTGCGTCCTTCTTGGTGACGTAAGTTTCCGGCTCTGCGGAAGGATCCGTCGGTGCTGCGTTCCCGTACTGGTCGAGATGGCTTCGGGCAGAAGCCTCAGGCCACTGGTTCTCCGTCATCGTCACTCGCTTCCACTGGTTGGCAGCTGGACTTTCAAACCCAGCCTGATCAATTAGTAAGTAAGGTTACTAACTAGATACTAAGCACACTTGCTATCTATCGCGCAAGACGTGTTCGAGGGAAAACGGACGGAACTGGGGTTCGGACCGCCGTCGCACTTTCCTGTCCAGAAGGGGACGGTCTGCGGCAGTCCGCCGTGCCGTCGGCCCCGAACCACTGACCGGTACCAAGGAAAACTCAACGACAAGGATGAACGATGGCTGACCTCACCGCACTTGCCCTTATTTGCTCCCTGACGCCTTCACCCGCGCCGTCCAGCAGCGAACTGATGGCCCACCACGTGCTGGAGGAACTTGCAGGGCACGGCGTGCAAGGCGCCTCGCTGCGGGTGGTGGATCACAACGTGATGCCCGGCGTTCAGGTGGACATGGGCGACGGCGACGCGTGGCCTGGGATCCGCGAGAGAATCCTCGCTTCGGACATCCTGGTCCTCGCCACCCCGATCTGGATGGGGCACCCGAGCAGCATTACGCAACGCGTCATCGAACGCCTCGATGCCGACCTCGCAGAAACTGACGAGGCCGGGCGGCCCATTATGTACGGAAAAGTAGCGATTGTCGCAGTGGTGGGCAACGAAGACGGCGCCCACAAGACTGTGGCGGACACGCAGCAGGCGCTGAACGACGTCGGCTTCACCATCCCCGCCCAGGGGGCCACGTACTGGGTGGGCGAGGCCATGCAAACGGTGGATTACAAAGACCTGGACAGCGTCCCCGAAAAGGTGGCTTCGACCACCGCCGGAGCAGCACGGAACGCCGCCCACCTTGCCCGCTCCCTCAACCAGGTGCCTTACCCCGCGAGGTAAGGCACCTGCGGCCCCTGTGGCAGAATGTGCGCATGAATGCAGGTAACAGCGTTTGTTCGCTGAGCGCCGACAGCCAGTACGTGGAGCTCGCCGTCGAGGTCTTCGCCATGCTTGCCGACGCCACCCGGGTGCGCATCATCCTGGCCCTGCGCGACGGCGAGATGGCTGTGGGTGCCTTGGCCGACGTCGTGGGAAAATCACCGGCGGCCGTCTCGCAGCACCTGGCCAAAATGCGGCTGGCCCGGATGGTCTCAACGCGGCAGGACGGCACCAGGGTTCTGTACCGCCTGGCAAACGAACATGCCCGGCAGTTGGTGGTGGACGCTGTTTTCCAGGCTGAGCACGCCCTTGGCGGAGAGCCTGCTCACCACCGCCGCGATCGGAAGGCGGCCTCATGAGCAACCCCGGGCACGCCCGCCAGCACACGGACCATGACCACGGCCACGGTCATGACCATCAGCATGACCATGAGCACGGCCACAGTCACGGGCACCATCACCATGGCGGGTTCAAGGGCTGGCTGGTGGAACTGTTTGTTCCCCATACCCACGATGCCGCCGACTCCATCGACGACGCGATGGAAGCCAGCGTCGAAGGCGTGCGTGCCCTGAAGATCAGTCTGTGCATTCTCCTGGCGACCACCGTCCTGCAGTTCCTGGTGGTGCTGGTCAGTGGTTCCGTGGCGCTGCTGGCCGATACCATCCACAATTTTTCGGATGCCCTGACGGCGGTCCCGCTGTGGGTGGCGTTCATTCTGGGCCGCCGCGCGGCCACCCGCCGCTATACGTATGGCTTTGGCCGGGCAGAGGACCTTGCCGGGCTGTTCATCGTCGCCGTCGTCGCCCTGTCCGCCGTCGTGGCGGCATGGCAGTCCGTTGACCGGCTCCTGCACCCCCAGCCGCTGAGCAATCTGTGGTGGGTTTTCGCCGCCGGCTTGATCGGTTTCGCAGGCAACGAGGCAGTGGCCATGTACCGCATCAGGGTGGGCCGCCGGATCGGCTCAGCCGCCCTGGTGGCCGACGGCGTGCACGCCCACACGGACGGTTTCACGTCCCTGGCCGTGGTGCTCGGCGCAGTGGGCGTCATGCTGGGCTTTCCCCTTGCGGACCCCATCGTCGGCCTGTTGATTTCCGCGGCCATCCTGGTCCTCTTGTGGGGGACGGTGCGAAGCGTCGGGCGGCGGCTGATGGACGGGATCGAACCCGACCTTGTGGATACGGCGCAAAAGGCCCTCGAGGGCACGCCGGGCGTCCTGGCCGTGCCGCGCCTGCAGCTGCGGTGGTCAGGTCACCGCTTGCAGGGCGCAGCCACTTTGCTGGTGGACGACGGCGTCACCCTGGCTGCCGCTGAACAGGTCACCCATGAGGCCGGGCACCGCCTAAGGCATGCGGTGCCGAAGATCGACGACATGGTACTCACTCCCCTCAGCAACGCCACTGACAACCAGCTGCACGCCCGCTCGTCCTGAGCGAGGGGCCGGCTCGGGCGGTTAAAACATTTATCACCACTGACCCATCCTTCGCAGATATGGCTCCGAATCACTGCTGCGCGACCAGTGCCGCAAAGCATTCGTAGAGCTACAACGACCCGAAGGAGCCACTTATGAGTGTTCCGAACTACGCCCGCTTCCTCTCGGATTGCTTCCTTCAAGACCGCGAGAGGCAACCGTCTCTTCGCGAAGACGACATCTACGGGGTGTACGTCAGTTGGTGCTTGCTCAATGGCCAGCAGCCCGGCTCCGCATCGTCCTTGTGGGCAGCCATGGATCAACGGGGATACATAAAGCAACACCGCGATACCGGCAAGCATGAATGGCCGGGATTGTCCTTGAAAGGCCCGGCAGCGGTGGATTACATCCTCTCGAGCCAGCCCAGCCTGCTCTGATTTCGTTACCAGGACCAGGCCCTAACCCAATCGCTGTGTCACGACGCTAAGTGCGGGTCAGGCCGGCGCTAGGCTGAGCTGATGGCCTTCCTCGATGCCTTGGCACCCACCTTCGCGGCCGTGGCCATCCTGATGCTGCTGACCGTCGCGGTGCTCCGGGGTTCGCAAACGCCGTCGTACCTTGCACCGGCTCTGGCTATCCTCCGCGGCGCATCCCAGCTGGCGCTCATTAGCCTGGTTCTCGGCGGCATCATCGCAGATGCGCTGTGGGTGGCGGTGGCGCTGCTGGTGATGTTCACCGTGGCGGCGGTGACGGCAACGCGCCGGCTCACGTGGTCCTGGCTGCGCTTCGCAACGGTGTCAGCGACCATGGGCCTTGGCATCGTGGTGACCCTCGCCGTCGTCTTCGGCACGGGAGCTGTGGCACTCGAGCCCCGCTACGTCCTGGCAGTGGGCGGGATAGTGATCGGCAACTGCATGACCATCGCGGTGCTTGCCGGGCGCCGGTTCCATGAGGCCGTCCGTGAGCAGTGGGACCAGGTGGAAGGCTGGCTGGCCCTGGGCGCCACGGCCCCGCAGGCCACCCTCACCCAGGCCCGCTACTCGGTGCACGCAGCCCTGATCCCCTCCACGGACCAGACCAAAACCACCGGCCTGGTCACCCTGCCGGGCGCCTTCGTGGGCGCAATCTTCGGCGGCGCCTCCCCCTTGGAAGCACGGCGGTGATGGCGGCGGGCGCCATCACCGCCGTCGCGCTTCTGCGTTCACTGGCGGCGGTGCGCGTGCGGCCCGAACCGCTCTAGGCTTCCGCAGCCGGGCTATCCCGGGCCGGCGAGGAAGGTTTGGATTTCCTCTGCCATCCGCTTGGACTGGGTCCAGTGCAAGTAATGGTTGCCTTCCAGCGTGACCACCTCATGCCGCCGGACGTTCTTCAGCAGGTTCTGCACAGCGGATGTTTTGGCGGCTGTCGAATCGGAATCCTCGCCGGCAATGAAGGCCAGCACGGGCAAATCGTTGGGGTAGGTCACTCCCCTTAGGGCTGCTGCATTGTTCGCTATCCGGGCGGTTTCATCGGCTACTGCCGGATTGCCGTAGTTCCAGCTGGTCATGAGGCGCATCCGGTGCAGCTCGTCATCCGTGTACGCGTCGCTTGCCGGGTCCACGAAACCCGGTGCGACGGCGGCGACTGCGCGCACTAATCCGGTGACGGCCAGGGCCCGTTCCCAGTTGATGCCCGGCTCCGGGTCTGGAACCGCCTGATCCCCCGGTTTCGGTATGGTCGCATCGATTCCGACGACGGCGGCCACTTCCGTTGGGTACCGGTTCGCGTAGTCGAGCATGTAGAAACCGGCGATGGAGTGCCCTGCCAGAACGTAGGGTTGTTTGACCTGCAGTTTGGCCAGGACCTCGTGAAGTTCGGTACTGATGTTCTCGTTGGTCCGCGGCGGGGCTTCCATGTCGCTGTAACCGTACCCAAACCCCTCAACGGCGATGACGTCGAAGCCGCTGAGTTCCCGGGCCAGAGGAGCGAAGTCGAGGCCGGGCGCCGGGGTTCCCAGGCCGTTGAGCAGGACAATCGGCTGGCCCTCTTCCTGCCCGTTCCGGTACACGTTCAGAGAACCGCTGCCTACGGCGATACGTTCACCGTAAGCAGCCATGCCCGATTTCTCCCTCGACTCCAGGACCAGGTTGACCACCGTGGAGACGAGGATCAGCCCCAGGATGATCAGCGAGGCGATCCCGGCGCGGCGCCAACCGCGCCGGGATCGCCTCCGGGCACCGGAATCCGGAGCTTCGGATGACCCGGAAGCCGTCCGAGGAGATGGACGCATCACCCGCCCGATTCAGGCAGGCTTGGCAAAGGTGGCCGCGCTCATGATTTCGTAGCCCACGAATGTCTCGTCGCCTTCGACCCAGGCATCGTGGCCGGCGGGAATGGTGTAAGCGTTGCCGGGGCTGATTGTGGTCCGGGTGCCGTCCACCATCTCCACCGTCAGCGTCCCCGCGGCGCAGATCCCCACGTGATTCACCTGGCAGCTATCGGTGTGGACCACGGTCTTGACCGTCTCGGACCACTTCCAGCCCGGCTCGAAAGTGAACCTGCCCAGGGTGGTGTCTCCGATGTTGACAACATCCACCTGGGTTTTCGGCGGGCGGCGTTTTTCATCCGGTTCGTCGAACGACTTCGCTTCAAGGGCTCTGACTGAATTGCCAGCCATATTGTTCTCCTGACAGGGAGCGGGTGGAACTGTTTCATCCGGAGCGCCCAGACAACTCCGGGAGAGTTGGCCGGCCAGCTTGCGAAGCTGCAGAATGCCGGCCAACACGGGCAACTAGCGCTATCAGGGTGCGCTCAGGTGTGGACCGTGTCAATATGGTGCGCCCTGACTAGGGCGTTCCGGCCGCCGCATACACACGGACCCAATCCACCCGCATCTCGCCGGCGCCGTTGGCAGTGTTGTCCGGGAACCAGTCCAGTTGCAGCGTCTGGTGCATCGGACCGGGAGGCTGGTGCGCGGGGTTGGTGGTCTCAAACCACTTCACACCGTCCACGTAACCAATGATGCCGCCGGAGTGCCAGTCAACCGCGTAGTTGTGGAACTGGGATACGTCCAATACCTTTTCCGCGGACACCTGGCGGTTCTCACAGGAGTAGTGATGGAAGAACTTGATGACGTTCCAGTCACCAGTCGTCTCTGCGTAGTCAACTTCACCATCACACGGCCAGTTCTCGCTGTCCGGCCACAGGATGGACACCAGGTGGTATTCATTGTCACCGGATCCGGCCGCACGGACTTCCCACCGCCCATACTTCTGGTTCGCAAACTTAGCGCTAATGCCCGCGGTGGTGCCCTCCGGAGTTCCAGTCATAACCATTTTGGAACCGTCCACGGTAACCTGTTGGGGACTCCGGATACCGTTGCCCGCATGCCCGGGGCTGTTGTAGACAGTCCACTTCGTGGCGTCCGGCGCACCCGTGTAATTGAACTCATCGCCAGTAACAGGCGTGCCCCAACCACGAACCACCGCAGCCTCGGTTGAGGTTGCTGTGTCAGGCGCTGTGGTCACTACCAGCCGTGGGCGCAGGGCGGAATTGGAAGATTCCTTCGACTTAAAACCGATCCACTTCTGGGCGTTGCTTTCCAGCTTGAAGTTCTGCTCGCCGCCTTTTGCGCCCACGCCCTTCGTAACATCCCATTCAACCCAAGAGCCGGCAGCAAATCCGCCGGTCTTCCCCAGCCACGTTACCCGTGCTGGTGCGTTATTCCAGGTAACTCCACCCTCGGTCCAGCCGCCGGATGTAGTAAAAACATCCACAAATTCAGTGGAGTTTGTGGATGTCTCCGAATGAACCCGCAGTTTAGCCGACACAATATGCTCGCCGGCGGGAACCTGAACATTGAACCGCAGGAGCGAGTTCCGCCAGATTTTCGCACGGCCCTCTGTAGAAATACGGACGCTGGCGCCAAAGTTGGTAGTCGGCTTGTCCGCCTGGACGTAGGTGTCCATGGTGGGCAGGATCGTCGATACGGCGGCGTTTGCCGTTGTGGGAGTAATGATTGCGAACCCGAGCAGAAGGGATGATGCAATCGCTGCACACTTACGCCAGAACATCAGCCGGCCTCGCTATTTCTACTGGGGATTTAAATTATCCGGCTGGGTAAAGCAAGCGTTGACCCAGAAACAACGACGGCTATATGCCAGCTATGCCAAAGCGTAAACCAGAAGCGAAAGAACAAGCAATCGATCCCCTATACCCCATTTTCAAGGAATGTGCGGATTTCCTATACCTAACTGGTGAACTGAACATTAACCCCTATGTACCTAACTGCCCTGCGCCTTTGATGCCGCGTTCAAGGGGCTGGCGTTACGTGGCAGCCGGAATGAGGGACTCGATCAGGCCCTCGATGCGGGTCTTGATCTGGTCGCGGATGGGACGGACGGATTCGACGCCCTTGCCGGCCGGGTCTTCCAGGACCCAGTCCTCGTAACGCTTGCCGGGGAAGTAGGGGCATTCGTCGCCGCAGCCCATGGTGATGACGACGTCGGATTCCTTCACGGCCTCGGTGGTGAGGACCTTCGGAACTTCGGCGGACATGTCGATGCCCAGCTCTGCCATGGCCTCCACCGCGGCGGGGTTGATCTTGTCGGCAGGCTGGGACCCGGCGGAACGGACCTCGATCTCGCCCTTGCCGAGCGTGGTGAGGAAGGCGGCGGCCATCTGGGAACGGCCGGCGTTGTGGACGCAGACGAACAGGACGGAAGGCTTCTTGGCGGTTTCGGGACTCATTGTTTTTCTCCTGAAAGTTGGATGAATGGTCTGGTTGAGGTTCGAGCTAGGCGGCGTGCATCCGGGGCGCGAGATCGTTGACCCGGTTGGAGATGTCAGTGAAGGCGATTTCGAAGGCTTCCTCGGTGTTGATCCGGAGGGGATCGGGCACGGACCAGTGGATGCCCCCGAGGCTGGTGACCTCCTCGTGGGCGTTGTCGCAGACGGTGACCACGAAGTCGCCGCTGGCCACCCTGCCAAGCTTCCGGGGCGGAACCTCCGGAAGGTCCACGCCATGGCGGCGGGCCACCTCAATGGCTCCCTGCGCGATGCGGTCACCGGGATGTGTTCCTGCCGAGGTTGAGGGGATTTCACTGGCCCCGCGCCAGAGGGCGGCAGCCAGCTGGGACCGGGCGCTGTTCCGCGTGCAGACAAACACAACGCGGCTGGCTGCATGTTCCACCCCGGGTGCAAGTCCTTCCAACGCCCCGGCAGCCAGCCTGATGTAGCTTCGGCGCTTGTCGGCCTCCGAGCGGTGGCGGGTTGCCAGCCCGGCTCCTTCCAAGGCACGCAGGTGGTGGGACAGTAGGTTCGACGGCATGTTCAGTTCAGCTTGAAGCTCCGTGGGTGAGAAGTCCCCGAGGGTCAGCAGGTCCACGATGCGCAGGCGTGCAGGATCTGCAAGGGCCGCGTGTTTTGCGAGCCGCGCTTGGAACCCATCTTCTGGCTCAGTTTTCATTGACTCAATTTTGACTGAGTCACTTTCCTGCGTCAAGCTTGGTGCCATGACTACGAACCAGCCACCGCTGTGGCGCCGTGCCGTCGCAGAGCTTCTTGGCACCAGCCTCCTCGTGATGATCGTGGTGGGCTCGGGCATCGCGGCGCAGCAGCTCTCCCCCAACGACATCGGGCTCCAGCTGCTTCAGAACAGCACCGCCACAGTGCTGGGGTTGACCGTCCTCATCCTCGTGTTCGGGCCTGTCAGCGGCGCGCACCTCAACCCTGTGGTCTCGCTTGTGGACTGGATCCTCGGTCGGCGCAGCGGTACCGGACTGACCCTGCCCGAGCTCGGCACCTACGTCGTCGTACAGACGCTGGGCGCCATCAGCGGAAGCGTGGTGGCGAACGCGATGTACGACGTCGGCACCTCCATCTCCGGCAAGGACCGGGCAACCGGTGGGCACCTGCTCGGTGAAGTCATTGCCACCGCCGGGCTGATCCTGCTGATCTTTGCGCTCGCCGCCACCAAACGGGGCGTGCTTGCCGCGCCGGCGGTGGGCGCCTACATCGGCGCAGCGTACTGGTTCACATCCTCCACCTCGTTCGCGAATCCCGCAGTGACGGTCGGGCGGATCTTCAGCGACACGTTCGCCGGCATCGCACCGGGCTCCGTGCCGCCGTTCGTCATCGCGCAGTTCATCGGCGCGGCAGCGGGCCTGGGCCTCTTGCTCCTCCTGTTCCCCTCCGCGGCCCGCGCCGCCGACGACGTCGTACTCCCGCACCAGACGGACAAAGCCAACTCCTAGGCAGCGCCGACTGTTCCTAGTCCGCCTCCACCCACACCGTGCAGTTGGCGGCATCGGCCACCACGTCCTCCAAATCCCCGGTGCGGTGGATCACCTCCAACTGGCGGACGGCGCCCGTGCCGGCGTAGAGCAGATCGTCCATCAATTCCTCCACCCGGTCCAGGTCCCCGATGTCCTCCAGCGCCTCCCGGATATGGTTCAGCAGGGCATTGACGACGGCGAGCGCCGGCCCCGGGCGGCTGGTCACCGGGTCCAGCAGTTCCCCGCGCAGTCCCCACCGGCTGGCCTTCCACCCTGCCAGCCGAAGGAGCGACGCCGGCACGCCGACCGGGTCGATGCCCTTCCGCCACTCCCGGGCAGCGGTCTCTACTAATCCGCGGGCGATGCCGGCCAGCAGCACCGTGTTCTGCGGCCGCAGGCACACATCCGCGATCCGGATCTCCACCGTGGGATAGTGGCGGGAAAGCCGGGCATCGAAGTAGATCATCCCCTCGTCCAGTGCCACACCGGTGCTCACCATGTCGTACACCAGTTGATGGTAGGCATCCGGTGAACCCAGGATTTCCAGCGGCCCGGCCGTTGGCCACCGGCTCCACACTTGGGAGCGGTAGCTGGCGTAGCCGGTATCCTGCCCGTGCCAAAACGGGGAGTTGGCGCTCAGGGCGATGAGTACCGGCAGCCAGATCCGCATCCGGTCCAGCACTGCCACGCCTTCCTCGTCCGACTCCACGAAGACGTGAATATGGCAGCCACAGGTGAGCTGCTCCCTGGCCGTTAACCCATATTCCTCTGTCATGGCCACGAAACGGCGGAGCTGCACCGGATGGGGATCGGAGGGCAGCGGGGATGTTCCCAGGGCTGCAACCCGGACTCCCACGTCCCTCGCCGCCCTCTCAGCAATGGCCCGCCCCCGAATGATGTCCGCCTCCAGTGCAGCCATAGTGGAATGCGGGGGCGTGACAACCTCGATCATCTCCTGTTGGAACTCGGCGGTCAGGACGGGACCGGAAGCGGAGTCCATCGGACGAACGTACAGGTCCCAGAGTGCGCCGGCCATCGGCACGGCCTCCCCGGTACCCGGATCCACGAGGAGCAACTCCTCCTCGATACCGAAAGTCCGGACAGCTGGACTGCCGTTTGTGTCCCGTCCGGTGCCGCTGCCGTTATCGCCTGAGCCGTCCATCGTCGTCGTCCTTTGTCATTCCATCCGGGCCAGTTCGTCCCAGAAGCATGCAATCGTGACGGCGCCGTTGACAAGGACTTCGAGGTTGGCGCTTTCGTCACTGTCGTGCCAGTGGTCCTCCACCAGGCCCGTCCCGAAGAACAGGACCGGCGCGTCCAGCGACCGGCTGAGCAGCTCGGCAGGCCCTCCGCCGGCGTTGCCCATCCTGCCCACAGCGGCTGAGCGGAAGCCCTTGGCCATGGCCCGTTCCAGGGCGGAAACAGCAGGGTGGTCCGGGGTCCAGTACGGTTCCTGGGCCGTCTCGAGATCTACCCTGAGCGTGCGGCCGTAGTTCTCCCCCACCGTGTCCCGAACCCATTGCCGGAGCTGCCCGGCCACCTTTTCCACCCGCTGGCCGGCCACCGTCCGGAAGCTCAGGTCCACGGACGCCACCGACGGAACGGCGGCGCTGGAAAGCCCGGCAGGATCGCCGGCAACCAGCGCCGTGACCTCCACCGCCGGGCGGAGCCACAGCCGCTCCGGAACCGTGTACCCGGCTTCGCCCGTGATACTTCCCGACTCCGAGCGCGCCACCCAGTCCTCTTCGGTGAAGGGCAGGCGTGCGAGCGCTTCCCGAAAGTCCTCCGGCACCGCGGCTACGTCGTCGTAGAATCCGGGGATGGCGATCCGGCCATCCCCGTCATGGAGACCGGCGAGCAACCTGCTCAGTTCAAAGGCCGGATTGGGGGCGGCACCGGACACGGCGCCGCTGTGAACGTCTACATCCGGCCCGGTGAGCTCCAGGTGTGCGCTGAGCATCCCGCGCAGGCTCATGCACAGGGCCGGATGATCCTCGCGGAAGAGAAGGGTGTCCGAGAACAGCACCAGGTCCGCCTGCAGCCGGTCCGCCTGCTCCTCCAGCAGCTGGGCCAGATGCGGTGACCCGCCCTCCTCCTCCCCTTCGACGAGGTACTTCAGGTTGACCGCGGGTGCGGTGCGTGGGGGGCCCTGCGGTTCAGGGTGAGAGAGCGTTTGGGTTTTGGCGCCAAAAGGTGATGGAGCGTTGGGGTTTTGGGCCCCGGAAGTGAAAGAGCGTTTGGACTGTTGGGCGAGGTGTGCCCGGAGTGACCACAGGTGGGCCATCACCTGGCCCTTCGCATCCGAGCTGCCCCGCCCGAACAGCCGGCCGTCCCGCACCACCGGCTCGAAGGGCGCGGTCTGGTCCCACTGCCCGGGCTTGGCCACCCGTACATCGTGGTGGCTGTACACCAGGACGGTGGGGGCACCGGGCGCTTCGCACCATTCCGCGTACACGGCGTGCGACTCCCCGGTGGGCAGCACCTCCACCACCGGGAAGC
Source organism: Arthrobacter sp. Hb9-2 (assembly GCF_059091165.1). Classification (NCBI taxonomy): domain Bacteria; kingdom Bacillati; phylum Actinomycetota; class Actinomycetes; order Micrococcales; family Micrococcaceae; genus Arthrobacter; species Arthrobacter sp. Hb9-2. The sequence continues at coordinate 29,599 of NZ_JBNHGJ010000035.1, forward strand.
CCACGTCCCTGAAGGCCGCCGCCAGCCAGTTCGCCGAGCGGAGCAGATCCTTGGTGTGCTCCGGCGCCCCCAATACACCGGGCACGCGCACCCACTCCGCCAGCTGACCCTCAAGCTCAGCCCGGCGGGACACGACGAAGGCGCGAAGGTCAGCGCCGTCGTCGTGGTCCCTGCCGGCGTCTATCACGCCCTGGTTCTCCGCGGCGTGCAGGCCAGGGCCCTCGTGACCCGGGCCGTCATGGCCCTCGAACCCGTGATACTGCTCCACGGCTCACCGGGGCTGGGCAGGGTTGGTGGGATCGCCCTGCGACGGCGGGTTAATGGGCGGACCCGGCACGTTCGCGGTCTGCGGGGTGTCCGGCTGGCCGGTGTTCACTTCCGGCGTGCTGGGCGCCTGCCGGCCGCGGGGAACGGTCCCGCCCTGCAGGTCATGCAGCCTCTTTTCGAGGATCTGCATGATGGGCAGGCGGTTCCCGTGGGCCTCCTCGTACGTGATCAACTGCACCACTTGCGCCTCGTCCAGGCCTGAGATGCGTGACGGGAGGGTTCCCGCCGGCAGGTGGTCGTAGTCAGGCAGCGGCAGTTCCTTGTGCAGGGGTACTTCGTTCATTGTTGTTCGGCTCCTTCGTCCAGTGAGGTCAGGAGGTCGGCGCATGCCTGTTCGCAGCGCCGGCACGCCTCCGCGCAGACCTGGCAGTGGTCGTGCATGTCGGCGTGCTTATCGCACTCCTCCGCGCAGGCCCGGCAGGCAGCGCGGCAGGCTTCCAGCAGCGCCCGGGTGACGTTGCCGTTGTAAGCGGCGTGGCGGGACAGCACATTTCCCGTTGTTGTGCAGATGTCGGCGCAGTCCAGGTCCGTCCCGATGCAGGCGACCAGTTCCGCCACCATGTCCTCGCTGAGGCAGGCGTCGGCGCAGGCAGTGCAGGTCTGGGCGCATTCGAAGCAGGCACCGATGCATTCAGCCAGTTTGGCTTTGTTGAATTCATCCAGCCCTTTGGGGTGGGCGTCAATCATGGCCCGTATGTGCGTCATTCCACTTTCCTTCCGTAACTGGCAGATTTTTTGTCCAGATGTGCAGGGTTCCAGGGTTCGGAAGTCTGCGTATCTGGACAAAAACTCTGCGCTAGGCAGTGGCCTCGGCGTCGGACGGTTCCGGCACCTGCAGGCCCGAAGCGAAGACGGACTCGGCCATCCGGGCTGCGATCGCATCCCAGTGGTACTTCTTCAGCAGCTCCCGGGTCTTCGGCTTGGGGGCGCGCGAAGGATCGCGCTGGCCGAGGTTCCGGCAGAGCGAAGCAAAGCCCGCGCCGTCGTCGCGCAGGTGCACCACGCCCGGGAAGTCAGCCACCACGTCCGGCACCCGGGTGGACACCACGGGAAGGCCGGCGGCGAGGTATTCGAGCGTTTTGGTGGGGCTGATGGAACGGGTTGCCTCGTTCAGGGCGAACGGCATCAGGGCAACATCCAGGCCCTCCATCGCTGCCGGAAGGTCCGCGTAGCAGGTATACCCCTCGTAGCTGATGTTCGGCGCCTGGGGCAGGCTGGCCGGATCGATCTTGGCCACCGGCCCGTACATCCTGATGTCCCACTCCGGCAACGCGCTGGCGAGGTCGGCGATAAGGCCCAGGTCCAACCGTTCGTCCAGCACTCCCACGTATCCGGCCACGGGACGCTGCCCCGGAACCCGGGGCTCCGCCGTCGGGGTCCGGTAGTGCTCCGGCTCCACGCCGCTGGGGAAGAGCAGGGTGTCAGCGCGGCCCTGCCGCACCATGGACCGGTGCAGGGAGCGGCCACCGGCAAAGACGACGTCGGCCCGGCGGAGTGCCTGCCGCTGCCTCACCACCAGCTCGGGCGGGGCGTCCTTGAAGGCGGCGAGATCGTCCATCACGTCATACACCAGCGTGGTGGGCTGCAGGGCGAGGGCAAGTTCCAGGGCCAGCGGGGTGTACAGCCACACCACCCGCTCCCCCGTGGGCGGACCCACCAGTTCGGGCAGCTGCTTGATGTAGTCCGGGAGGACGTCGTCGAAAAATCCCACGTGGTGGCCCTGCTCCGGGATCTCCAGCCAGGCCCGGTTCAGCCCGTCCACCTGCGTGTGGTTCAGCCGGTTCGGCCCGGTGAATCCGGGCGACGGCGTGAGCGGTTCCTCCACGTACCAGGTGGAACAGCGGGAGCCCAGTCGGGAAACGAGGTGCTGGGGGCGCTGCCATACCCAGTCCCAGCGGAGATGCGACAAAACGATCAGTTCACTCTGCATTGACTATCCTCAATTCCATCCGGGCCTGTGTGTTGGGCAGGTTGTTTCCCTGATCCGCGTCAGGGGCTTCACTCCAATTCCAGTGGGACATTTGCGATTCGTATCCGCGCAGCCAGGTGGCCACGGGTTCGCCAAGCGTGAAGGCCGGCAACTCTTTGGACGGCGTGCCGGCTGCGGCTTTCGCATAGGACTCGGACATAACTGACGGCTGCCGCGCCAGCTCGTCGTCCAGCCAGTACACCCCCACGGGGTCGATGTGCCCGTCGTTGCGGAACAGAAGCGAAGCCCAGTCCGTGGAGTCAATCACCGGAAACCAGCACAGGCCGTCCAACGGAACCCCCATGTGCCGGGCACGTTCGCACTGCTCCAAAACGTACTTGAACCAGGTGGCCCGGTCAGATGTGAAACCGCGGATGTTGGTTTCGGTGAGCAGGCAAGGGAACCGGTAGCGGTCCCAGTACAGGTAGATCTGCTGCGCCAGGGGCAGGGGATGCGGGGTGTGGGTGGACCCGCCCTTGTCATCGAAGTGCCACTGGCAGTGGGCGTAATAGTCCAGGCCCAGCACGTCGATCCGTCCCGGCTCCAGTTCCTGCAGCTTCTCTCCCCCGGCGCCGCGAAGCAGTTCCGCCATGGGGCCGTTCGGGTCGTAGCCCTTGCCGTCGTACTTGCCGAGGAAGCTGTCCAGCACCAGGAACCGGCGCTCGTTGGCCATGGTGGCGTAAGCGCTGCCGGCGGCCCCTTCCCCGGTGTGGTGCTCACAGGTGTCCACCCATACGTGCTTGGCACCGGGCAGCAGGTCTGCGTAGGCACGGCTCGCCTCCGCCACTGCCGGCAGCACGTTGAGGATCTGGCGTACGAAGTTGTCCAGGCCCTCGTGGTAGGGCGGCCAAATGGCCTCGTGTCCGGTGAGGAACAGGGTGGAGAAAGGCTCGTTGAAGAGCGTGTACTCCTGCACCCACGGGTACCGCCGGGCAAACTTCTCGGTGTACCGAAGGTAGGCGGTGCGGAAGCGGGGGTCCGCGAAGCCGCCCTCCATCCAGTGGGGATAGCTGGTGTGGTGCACCAGGTCCACGATGGGCCGGAAGCCGTTGTCCCGGAGGTAATGCAGCACCTTGTCCGTGTCCTGCCAGTTGAAGACCCCTTCCTCGGCTTCCACCCGGTGCCAGCGGACGGGGTACCGCAGCCGGCTCACCCCGCATTCGGTCAGCAGTTGCAGGTCCTGCTTCCACTGGACATCGTGGGCAGTGGATTCGAAGATGTCCCTGTCGTGCCGGGGAAGATACGTGCTCTCGAAGGCGCCGATAATTTCGATTCCGCTCATCTGCCCGCTCCCTCCCCCTGGAGGGCAGGGGCGTCCGCGGGCAGGCGGCCCGGGTTGCCGGCCAGGTGCTCGTAGACGAGGTCCAGCAGCTCGGCAGCCCTCCGGTTCAGCCGCCGGGACTCGTCCAGGTCCCGGTCCAGCCGGATAACCTCGGCGCGCAGTTCGGCGATATCCGTTGCGGCTTTGGCCAGCCGCCGGTTGACCTCTTCCAGCGGGTCGCTTAGGGGCTCGTGCTCGTGGATGGCGTCAATCAGTGGGTCATTCATGGCAGGGCCCTCACTTTCACTCGTTGCGTGCGTATTGCGCCGTCGTCCTGGCGCCCTGGTTGTGGTGGGACGTCTTCTGTTTCCAGCCCCAGCTCCGCGAGGCTGGCTTTCAGATCGGCAACATTCACGGGTGCATAGAAGCGGCACTCCGGGAAGGCCGGTCCGGACTCTCCCACCTGGACTTCCAGGAAGGCCGCGGCAGCCGGGCCCTGGTTCCGCAAAAGCTGCCGGACCAGCCCCAGCGTGTTCTCCCGGCCTTGCCAGTCGAGCGAATTGAGCAGCAGCCGCGCGTACACATGCAGGGGGCCTGGGCCCTCCTTCAGGAGCGTGGCCAGCGGGGCGGTCTCCCGGAGCGAGTTGAGGTTGACCCGGCGGAACTCCAGGGACCCGGGGCCAGCCTGTTGCCCGCGCAGGTACTCGATTGCCGGCCGGCTGTAGTCAACGGCCACCACATGGTGCCCCTGCTCCGAGAAGTGCCGAGCGTCGCCGCCGAGGCCGCAGCCCAGTTCCAGGATGCGTGAGGCCGGCGGCAGCCCGCGGGCCAGCTCCTCCGCCCAGGCCGACGGCGCCTGGCCGGCACCCTGCCCGCCCTCACCCCGCAGCACCGCCCGGTGGTGGTCCTCCCAGTTCTCGCGGTCCCAGTCCAGGCCGCCCAGCCACGTGTCATAACGGCGGCGGGCCGGCGGTGGCGTGATGAAACGGAACGCAGGATCAGGGGTGTGCCAGCCGGGCCCGTAAATCGCGGCGAGCATCTGCTCCGGCTCGGCCGGTGCGGGCAGCTCCCGTCCGTTGATGCTGAGGTTCCGCAGCGGAAAGATGGTCACGGCCTCCGTGCGTTCGCGGGCATGGAACGTACCGTGGAACCAGCCGCCCACATTGAAGTAGGTGAAGATGTCCAGGTAGAACCGGTCCGTGCCGTCCGCGCCGGGGAACAGCAGCTGCAGGTGCCCCGCTGAGTGCCTGACCGTTTCGTAGCCTTGCGCACGAAGGGCCCGTTCCAGCTCGAAGCCCTCCAGCGCGATGTCGGAGGGATTTTCGTGCCGGCTCAGGTAGGCAAGGTCAACATCGTCATCGCCGGGCATCATCCGGCCGTCGCGTACGGGCCCAAGGAGGGTGCCACCGGTGACGAACAGCTCCTGGCCGCGGCCCCGCATCCACTCCACCAGCCTGCAGGCCTCATCCAGCGCCTCGTCGATCAGGTAGGCGCGCCGGCCTTCGAAGTTCCGGGCGATCCGCCCCCACTTGTTGATGATCTGCGGCATCCCCGTGCCGGGCTCCTCGAGCGAGAACTGGTGGGGTGAATCATCAAAGGCGACTCTCGCCGTCGGGCATAACGGCGTTCCGTCCTGCAGCACGCTGAGCCGCGCCCACCCGGACAGCCGGCCGGCGAGGGCGGGCGGCCAGTCGATGATGCAGCTGCCGGGGACGCACCTGGCGCCCTCGCCGGAGGGGACGCTCCAGATGGGCCTGTCCCCCAGCAGGATGGACAAGGTGGCGCCGGCCGGAATGGGCGGGCCGGCGAGGGTCAGCGATACCCTGTCCGCACGAAGGGTGTGGCTGTAGCTATTGCTGGTAATGCTGCGTACCTCGACGTCCTGGCTCATGGCTGCGCCACCAGGTCGGAGTCCTTGGACTGGTCCAGGTAAGGGAGCCGGACGTCCACAACCTGCCCGGTCATGGCCGACGCCAGAACTTGGATGCTGGCCCCGGCCACAGCCGCCGCGGGCAGCAGGGACCCTTCCTCCTCCGCCCCGAACGCCCTGGACCGCATGGGGGTTGCGGTACGGCTGGGACTGATGCAGTTCACCCGGATGCCGTCCGAGCTCCACTCGTCCGCGAGCGCCTGGGTGAGGTTCACGATCGCAGCCTTCGTGGCTGAGTAGACCGTGTAGTTGGCCCGGCCGCGGGTGTAGGAACTGGAGGCGAAAAGCGTCAGCGATCCCTTGCTCTCGGCCAGGTACTTTTGCGACTCCTGGGCCACGATGAAGGCTGCCGTGAGGTTCACGTCCACGTCGTGGTGCAACTGCTCATCGGTGAGCTGGGCGAGCGGCCCCACACTGAGGACGCCCGCTGTAAGAATGACGTGGTCGAGGTGGCCGTGGGTGGCGGCGGCGGAGGCCAGCGCCTGGGCCACGCACCGGCGGTCCTCCACGTAGGTTCCGTTGCCGGTGCGGCTCTGCCCCACCACCAGGGCGCCTTCAGCCTCGAGCTGCTGAACAAGCTCCAGGCCGATCCCGGAACTTGCACCGAACACCAGCACGGTGGAGCCACGGAGCCCGTCCGTGTTCCCGCCGGGCAGCATGGTTTTGTGCTTGAGCTGGAAGAGTTTGTCCGCAAGGTGGATGTCGATGGGCTGGGTGATTTTGATGTTCGCCTCGTCCCCGTCCACCACGAAGATGGGGACGTCGGGGCAGTACTTGAGGACCACAGAGCAGTCGTCCGTGGCGGAGAAGCCGGGGTCCTGGCCGGCCCGTTCGTACGCCTCGGCTATCACGGGCATCCTGAACGCCTGGGGCGTCTGGCCCCTTCGCAGTTTGGCCCGCGGTGGCACTGCGCGGATGAAGTTCTCATCATCCACTTCGATGATGGTGTCCGCTGAGGGGATGGCGGTGTCGACGGCGGCGTAGACGTCGAGCGCGCGGATGCAGGCAATGATGATGTCGCCGTCGAGCAGCGGGCGGACGGCGTCGTGGAAGATGACATTGGCGTCCTTGTCCGCGATGGCCGCCAGCGCCAGGCGGGACGTTTCGCTCCGGTCCGCCCCGCCCGGAAGGATGCCGGCGAGTTTGCCGAACTTGCTGGCTGCCTTCGCGTCAGCTTTGGCGCCCGGTTTGCTGCCCTTGTTGCTGCCCAGGAGAAGTTCCTCGGCGCGGGGGATGTAACCCGGAGCCATCATGACGATCATCTCGTCCACCAGCCCGCAGTGCTGGAACAGCTCCACCGTGTGCTCGAGGCTGGTGCGGCCGGCGATCGGGACAAACTGTTTGGGGATGTCCAGGCCCATGCGGGCGCCGACTCCTCCGGCCAGGATGACCGCCACGTTGCGGCGGCGGGTGCCGGGTGGAGAGGGTGGTTTCTGGTCCATGGCTGGTCCTTTCATTCGAAGTCGCGGCCTAGTGACGGCCGCAGGGGGTGCCTCCCGCGTTTTCGGTGGCGGACGGGATGTTGATTTTGGCGGCCTGCAGCCGCTGCCGGGTTTCCTCGGCGGTGACGTAGGACTTCATCCGGGGGTACTCGCCCACGGGGACCACCGCCGAGACGAAGGTCCGGTTGTGGATGCGGACCAGGTTGAACGACCGGGCGCCGTTCATGCCCTGCATGGCGCCTGCGGGCAGTGCCAGGTCCTGGTTGTAGCTGGTGGACGAGGCCACCGATACCGGGATGCTGGCGAAGGTTGAAAAGACGCTGTGATGGGTGTGGCCGGAGAGGATTCCGATGACGTCGCTGCCTTCCAGCACCCGGGCCAGGCTCTCCTGGTTCCGCAGCTCCGAAAGCACCGCGAGTTCCTGGACCGGCGGCACAGGCGGGTGGTGGATCACCAGGAGGGTCCCGTCGTCGGCCCGCGTCTCCAGTTCCCCGGCCAGCCAGCGAAGCTGCTCCTCGCTGATCTCGCCGTGGTGGTAGCCAGGCGTGGAGGAGTCCAGGACCAGCACCCGGAGGTTGCCCAGGTAGTAGCTGCGGTCCACCGGCAGGGTCCGCGGCTCCTCGTCGAGAAGCATTTTTTGGAAGTTCATGCGTTCGTCGTGGTTGCCCATGGCCCAGATGAGTTGCGCGCCCAAGCGTTCGGCGTACGCCTGGCAGGTGGTCCGCAGCCGCCGGTAGGCTTCCAGGCTGCCCTTGTCCGCCAGGTCGCCGGAGAAGATGATGGCTTCCGGTTTGAGCCCGCTGGCTTCGATGGCATCAAGGACTTCCACCAGCCCCGTTTGCGGATCCAGCTCGCCGTACAGCAACCCCTCTTCCACATAGTGAGGGTCGCTCACGTGGACCAGCACATGGTTGGGGTTTGAGTACTCGGACCGGGTCAGGTGCATGGGAGCCTTTCAGCTGTCTCCCGCCGGCCGCAGCCCATTCGGGAAGGTTCGCTGACGGTCGCTGCATGCCGTCGAAAGAAGAACATAATAAGCACCCTTATGAATTGTTGGGAAGACTTGTCTTTTGTTACGGCGGCGTGCTGGCGCTTCCCCGAGCCTGCTGATTCGGCTCGAGATGGCGGCGGGCGGGCTATACTTCCCCTGCTGCCGCGGGTAGATTCTGAAGTATGACGGGCGTTACTCCCGTCCTTCCCGGTCCTTACTGCAGGGCCGCCGGAAGTCGCTGCTGGAGCCGCCCGGCGGCACAGGTTGCAGAACCGGATTGGGGCCACCATGCCGTCCTCACATTTTCAGCAGTTCCTTGATGAAGCCACCGTCACCGATCCTTCAGCCGAACACCCCTTGGGACCTGACTGCCTGTACGGCCTCTACGTCAGCTGGGCATCGCTGCACGGCTTCCGGGCCAAATCGGACCAGGCCTTCCGCGCCGGCATGCGGCGTTGCGGTGTTGACGTGAACGACTGCCGGTTGTACATGACCGGTCCCGCCGCCGCAGACTACATCCTCGCCAGCTACCCGGACGTCGCCTGACGCGCGGCCGGAAGCGCCGCCCCCAACGACGCCAAGGGGACAGTCATGGGATTCGAGCCGCACGAGCCGGAGGAACGCAGCCAGCTCAACCGCATGCTGAAGGACGCCGACATCACCGTTGCCGAGCTCTGGCTGCGGTACTTCGGCATGAGCGGCACTGCCGGCGAATACGAGGTCCAGGCCTACGTGGAGGGACTGATCTCGCTGCCCGCCCTCCAGCGTGACCTGCTGGCCATGGCGGCCAGGGAAATCATCAGCGACGCGGCCTGATGTGGCGCCCGACGGCGGTACTCCCCTGCCGCCGTCGGCCTCCTACGGCTTGCCCTGGTTCCGGCGGCCGCCGGGGAAAAATCCGCACGGTTCGGACCTCTTCCATCCGCTACTTTCCCGCGCTAGGGTGGGCACAAACCCGCTGGCCATGTGCCATGGGCAATTGGGCTCATGCAGCTGGGCCTCTGGGTATTTTCCGGAGGGAACCGCGCTGTGGGCAGCACTGGAAGAAACACTTTTAGATGGCGGCGGGCTGCCGCTTTACTGACGATTCCGGCCCTGCTGGCGTTGACCTCCTGTTCTGCGGAGGTTCAGCGAGGCTGGTTGCCCGGCGAACGGGACACTACCGACCACACCCCCCTGGTCACTGACCTGTGGGTGAATTCGTGGATCGCCGCAATGGTTGTCGGAGTGATCACCTGGGGGCTCATCCTGTGGTGCATCATCGCCTACCGCCGCAAGAAGGATACGGTCGGGTTCCCGCGGCAGATGAGCTACAACCTCCCCCTTGAGGTCTTTTACCTCTCTGTACCGCTCATGATCGTCGGGGTCCTGTTCGTCTTTACCGACCGCGAGCAGCGCGCCATGGACGACCGGTTCGAGGACCCGGACGTGGTGATCGATGTCCGCGGCAAGCAGTGGGCGTGGGACTTCAACTACGTCAAGGAGGACGTCCACGAAGATCCGGGCGTTCAGGCCCACCTGGACGGCAACTGGGGCACGCCCGACCGGCTGCCCACCCTGTACCTGCCGGTGGGTAAAAAGGTGGAACTGCAGCTGAACTCCCGCGATGTCCAGCATTCCTTCTGGGTGGTGGAGTTCATGCAGAAACGCGATATGTACCCCGGTGAAAACCAGTACAACAGGTTCATCGACATCATTCCCAACCGCACCGGAGAGTTCACCGGCAAATGCGCTGAGCTCTGCGGTGAATACCATTCCGAGATGCTCTTCAAGGTCCGTGTCGTGACCGAGCAGGAGTACAACAGCCACATTGCCGACCTCCGCGCCAGGGGCAATACCGGCATCCGCGGCGATGAGTACGACCGGAATCCGGAACGCCCAGCCCTGGAACAGGCACAACAAAGGACGGAACCGTAATGACCACCACCGGCCAGAACATGGGCGTCACGTCGGCGACCGCCGCACCTTCGGTGGCCAAACGCCCCAAGGGCAGCATCGTGGTCAGCTGGATCACGTCCACGGACCACAAAACCATCGGGTACCTGTACCTGATTTCCTCGTTTGTTTTCTTCTTGCTTGCCGGCGTGATGGCAATTCTCATCCGCGCCGAACTGTACGAACCAGGCATGCAGATCCTGCAAACCAAGGAGCAGTACAACCAGCTGTTCACGATGCACGGCACCATGATGCTGCTGATGTTCGCCACCCCGCTCTTCGCCGGCTTCACTAATGTGATCATGCCGCTGCAGATCGGCGCTCCCGACGTCGCGTTCCCGCGGCTGAACGCGTTGGCCTTCTGGTTCTTCCTCTTCGGCTCCACCATCGCAGTGTCCGGCTTCATCACGCCGCAAGGCGCAGCGTCCTTCGGCTGGTTCGCCTACACCCCGCTGTCCAACACCACCTTCACGCCCGGCCTCGGCGGCGACCTCTGGGTGTTCGGCCTGGCGCTGTCCGGCTTCGGCACCATCCTGGGTGCCGTCAACTTCATCACCACCATCATCTGCATGCGTGCCCCCGGCCTCACTATGTGGCGCATGCCAATCTTCACGTGGAACGCCCTGGTCACCTCCATCCTGGTGCTGATGGCCTTCCCGCCGCTTGCCGCGGCGCTGTTCGCCTTGGGGGCGGACCGGAAGTTCGGCGCCCATATCTACGATCCGGCCAATGGCGGCGCCATCCTCTGGCAGCACCTGTTCTGGTTCTTTGGCCACCCCGAGGTGTACATCATCGCGCTGCCGTTCTTCGGCATCGTCTCGGAGATCTTCCCGGTCTTCAGCCGGAAACCCCTGTTCGGGTACAAGGGCATCGTGTACGCCACCATTGCGATTGCTGCCCTGTCCGTGACGGTGTGGGCCCACCACATGTACGTCACCGGTGCGGTGCTGCTGCCGTTCTTCGCGTTTATGACCATGCTCATCGCGGTTCCCACAGGCGTGAAGTTCTTCAACTGGATCGGTACTCTGTGGGGCGGCTCGCTAACCTTTGAGACGCCCATGCTGTGGAGCCTGGGCTTCCTGATTACGTTCCTCTTCGGCGGCCTCACCGGCATCATCCTGGCGTCCCCGCCGCTGGACTTCCACGTCTCCGACACCTACTTCGTGGTGGCGCATTTCCACTACGTGGTGTTCGGCACGGTGGTGTTCGCGATGTTCGCCGGCTTCTACTTCTGGTGGCCCAAGTTCACCGGAACCATGCTCAACGAACGCCTGGGCAAGATCCACTTCTGGATGCTCTTCCTGGGCTTCCACGGCACCTTCCTCATCCAGCACTGGCTTGGTGTGGAGGGCATGCCCCGCCGCTACGCCGACTATATGCCGGAAGATGAATTCACCTGGATGAACCAGTTCTCCACCATCGGCTCCTACCTGCTGGCCGCCTCGATGATCCCGTTCCTCTGGAACGTCTACATCACCTGGCGGACCGGCAAGAAGGTGACCGTGGACGATCCCTGGGGCTTTGGTGCCTCGCTGGAGTGGGCCACGTCCTGCCCGCCGCCGCGGCACAACTTCACCTCCCTGCCCCGGATCCGTTCGGAACGTCCCGCCCTGGACCTGCACCACCCGGAGCTGAGCGTCAGGGAGCACGCGCCTGCCGACAGCCCCGCCGCCGACATCCTCGGCGCTGCCGATATCGGCCCGCGCGACGTCAAGGACCCGGACCCCAACAAGTAGGCACAAGGAAGCCCCTGCCGCCCGGTCACATCATGGACCTGCCGGCAGGGGCTTCTTGCTGGCTCCGGCTAGGCCCTTGCCTCTGTGGGGTTGTCTGCGTCCTTCAGTTCTATTTCTGCCGTGGCCTGGATGAGTGCGAGCAGCTCCGGGTCCAGGCCCGGCGCGAACTCTTCCTTGCGCTCCGGGGACATCGTCTTGGGGACGCCGGTGGGCATGACTTCGGTGCTGAGTTCGGTGCCATCGTTCGACGGCGATGCGCCCCGATACAGCTTCCCTGCCTCGCTGAGGTTGTCGGCACTGAAGGTGTATTGGATGCTCTGCAGTCCAAGGTCGAGCAGCTTCTTCACTTCAGGGAACTGCTCAGCGTTGGTTTTGGGGATGGGCAGAACCTTGCCCCAGTTCACGCCGAGACTCTCGAGCGCCTTGGCAAAAGCGTTCTCGTGCGCCTGGTCCCGAACAATCAGGTAGGCAATCGTGGAGCGGGCCGTCTTGTTTTCCGTCATTTCGTAGATGCGGCATTTTTGCAGGCGGCCGGTGGACTCGAGCATCAGGTTATAGAGCAGGTCAAGGACGAGGTTCCCGCTGTTGTAGACATAGGATCCGCTCCACGGGTTGCCGGCGGCGTCCACGGGCAGCGCACCTTGGGCCCCTACCAGGTAATGGTGGATATTGCTGGTGTCCAAGGCAATCTTGAGTGGCGTGGCACCTTTGGCGCCGGGCTCGTCAACGGGGTCTGTTTTCTTGCCTTGGTACCGCGGGGAGCCGTCCAGGAGCTGGGAGATGGTGGTTCCAATGAGCTCGACGTGGCTGATCTCCTCGGTGCCAACGCCCTGAAGCAGGTCCTTGTAAGGCTTGGAAGCCGGGTCTCCCCGGAAGTTGATGCTTTGGAACAGGTACTGCATCATGGTGCGCATTTCACCGAACTGGCCGCCCAGGCCCTCCTGCAGGGCGTTCGCTGCCGCCGGATCAGGCTCATCGGCAGCAATTTCGTTGATAAGAAGTTCAGTATGCAGGTACATATGTAGTTCTCTCCTCGTGGTGTGTGCTGTTGCCGTCCGGCCCGGCCGGCCCGGTTACTTCCGGGCCATGGGGCTGCGCCGGATGCTGTCACGCCGATACGCTGCGGCAGCCGAGTTAATCAGCATGCTTACTATCCTGCGTTAACTGCGGCGCTTTGACCAGACGTTGGGCTACCCCGAAACAGAAGCCAGCCCGTCACGGCCAGGACCACGCTGACCGCCAGGAAACCCAGGTCCCACGCCAGCGGGCCGCCCAGGTCGTCACGGACATGGTGGATCTGCAGGAGCTGGTGATTGACCAGGCCCTCGACGATATTGAAGATTCCCCACCCGCACAGGACCAGGCCGGTGTGGAAACTCCAGCGGCCGGACAGCCGCCCCTGCCGGCGGGCGCGGATGGTTAGGGCCGCCGCGGCCACCACCAGCACCCACATGGCGCTGTGGAACAAGCCGTCCGCCAAGGTATTCAATTCCAAGCCCGCAACGGTCTTGGTATCGCCGCTTTCGGTGTGGCTGAGCATATGGTGCCATTGCAGCAACTGGTGCAGGACGATGCCGTCCACGAAGCCGCCGATCCCCATGCCGAAGAGGAAGGCAGGCGCTCTCGCCGGCACTCCGGCCGCGTTCGCCGGCGGCGTTCGGGTTTCCCGTGACACTTTTCCGCTCCCCCTTTCGCCGGTGCACCTTTCACCCTGTCCCCTACCCGCCGTCGGACGGCCTAAGCATCCTGCAGTGTCGCTGCGCCGGGCGCCCGGCGAAGCGACCCTTGACCAGCTCCCGCCCTAAGTGGAAACGTAGGGCACGCGGTGCGCCTCAAGCAGCGGGGTGGTTCCTGGACGAGACGGAACCGCACTGCCAGCCCACAACCGAGGCGGCACACATGCGAGCAATGGTTTACCGGGGCCCGTACAAAATCCGGGTCGAAGAAAAAGACATTCCGAAGATCGAGCACCCCAACGATGCAATTGTGCGGGTGACCACCGGGGCCATCTGCGGCTCCGACCTGCACCTCTACCACGGCATGATGCCCGATACCCGGGTGGGAATGACGTTCGGGCACGAGTTCGTAGGAGTGGTGCACGAGGTTGGCCCCTCGGTGCAGAACCTGGCCGTCGGGGACCGCGTGATGGTTCCCTTCAACGTGTACTGCGGGTCCTGCTACTTCTGCTCCCGCGGCCTGTTCTCGAACTGCCACAACGTGAACCCGAACGCGACGGCGGTGGGCGGCATCTACGGCTACTCGCACACCTGCGGAGGTTACGACGGCGGCCAGGCGGAGTTTGTGCGAGTGCCGTTCGCCGACGTGGGACCCGCAAAGATACCTGACTGGATGGACGAGGAGGACGCCGTCCTGCTCACTGACGCCCTTCCCACCGGCTACTTCGGGGCCCAACTCGGTGACATCGTGGAAGGCGACACCGTGGTGGTGTTCGGTGCCGGCCCGGTGGGCCTGTTCGCCGCCAAGTCCGCCTGGCTGATGGGCGCCGGGAGGGTGATCGTGATCGACCACCTGGAGTACCGGCTGGAGAAGGCGCGCACCTTCGCGCACGCCGAAACGTACAACTTTGTGGAGTACGACGACATTGTGGTGCACCTGAAGAAAGCGACTGACTACCTGGGCGCCGACGTCGTGATTGACGCGGTGGGGGCCGAGGCGGACGGCAACTTCCTCCAGCACGTGACCGCCGCCAAGCTGAAACTGCAGGGCGGCTCGCCCGTGGCGCTCAACTGGGCAATCGACGCTGTCCGCAAGGGCGGAACGGTGTCAGTGGTGGGCGCGTACGGTCCGATTTTCAGCGCGGTGAAGTTCGGCGACGCCGTGAACAAGGGCCTGACGCTGCGGATGAACCAGTGCCCGGTCAAACGGCAGTGGCCGAGGCTGTTCGAGCACATCCGGAACGGGTACTTGAAGCCGAGCGACATCGTCACCCACCGGGTCCCGCTGGAGCATATTGCCGAGGGGTACCACATCTTCTCCGCGAAGCTCGATGACTGCATCAAGCCCCTCATCGTTTCCACCCCGGCCTGAAAGGAAGAGCACCGTGGCTGAGATACCAACGCCTTACACCGCCGGCAAACCTGGCCTGAAGGAGTCCGCGGAGGACCTTCGGGCCCGCATCCCGGGATGGGGTGTGGACCTCGACCCGGCCGACCGGCCCTCATTCCCCCGTGAACAGCCCGGAATCGAAACCGGTGCGCACTGGGACTTCCCCGAACGCCAGCCCGAGAAATGGCCTCGGGAACGGTCCATAGAACACGCCTTCGTGACCCCGGTTTTTGGAACTTCGACCCCTCCTGCCGGAGTCTCGGGAGCCATCCGGAAATACGCCTACGCCAGGTTCAGCGAGGGCAGGGCCGCGCACTGGCTGCTGCTGATCGCCGCTGACCGGGTGGACGCGTGGGAGCACCACCTCGCCTCGCTGGCCACCGCGCGCCCGGACAACCCTGTTACCGAGACGGGAGTCCTCAGCGAGTTTTCCCGGCACGGCCTGAGCTCCCGGCTCGGGAAGCAGCGGGCGGACGTAAATCACCAGTGGATCGATCCGATTTTGGTGGGCGGGCCGTGGGTGCTTGCCGGCCTGGGTGGCGTTGCCGCGGTGCGGGCGCTGCGGCGGGCGGCGGGGCGGAAATGACGCAAGCTACCTCGGGCAAGGCGTCCTTCACCACCGTGGCGGACGGCATCCACCGCGTCTCCGAGGCCTTCGTCAATTTCTACCTGGTGGAGAGCCCTGACGGGCTGACCCTGGTGGACTCCGGGCTGCCGGCCATGTGGAAGACGCTGGAGGAATCGGCGCGGGGACTTGGGCATGCCGTGGGCGACATCAAGGCGGTGGTGCTCACCCACGCGCACTTCGACCACCTGGGCCTGGCGCACCGGCTGCACTCGGAGTTCAAGGTGCCGGTGTGGGTGCACGGCGGCGATTCCTTCATCGCCCGCCACCCCTACCGGTACCAGCACGAGAAGTCCCGTTTCGTCTTTGCGCTGGCGCATCCCGGCGGCCTGCCCGTCCTGGCCAGCATGACCAGGGCGGGCGCCTTGCGGGTGAAGGGCGTTGACGAATTAGCCCTGTTCCCTGCCGGGTCCGGCACACTGCCGGTGCCGGGGTCGCCTGAGGTGGTGTTCTCGCCCGGCCACACCGCCGGGCACTGCGGCCTTTACCTGCGGGACCGGGATGTGCTGTTCAGCGGCGACGCCCTGGTGACGCTTGATCCCTATTCGGGAAGGACGGGTCCGCGTATCGTGGCGGGAGCCGCGACCATGGACAGCCGGCAGAACCTGGACACCCTTACGCAGCTGGCGCGGACCGGCGCTTCGCTGGTCCTGCCCGGCCACGGTGAACCCTGGACAGGCGGCATCGAAGAGGCAGTGGAAGCAGCCCGGCGCGAGGCGGCTGCCTGATTCCGGCGTGCGTCAGCCCGCCGTCGTAGTGCCCCTAACAAGACACGCGGCGTCGCGGTCCCTGCTGCTGATACAGAAAAAACACCCTGTTGAAACAATTCAGCAACCTCGCCACGGCAAGCTGTTCCTACGGGGATACAACAGCAGGAGGCACCGCATCATGGAGGCACCAAAAGTAATGACGGCCCAGCTTCGCATCGGCGACCAGATCGAAGCGTGGCACAACGGCAAGCTCTTCCACCGGGGGCGGGTGACCGACGTCGTACCCGCCCTGGAACTGTTCTGGATCCTGGACGCGAGGACCGGGGCGCGGAAGCTGCTGGATCCGGAGGCGCTGGAGATCCGGCACGTGGAGCAACAGGCCAAGCCTCTGGCCAGCGCCTGAACGGGCAGGGAATGTCCGCTGAGAACTGCGGACTGGCGCAGGAAAAGCCGGCATGCCAACCATGCATAGAATGAAGCCAATGCGGCACCACCGCGGCAGTCGGGGCGCCACCTGCCCGCTACCACCACGAAGGAGCACTTCATGATCGGATTCATCGTTGCAGGGTTGATTATCGGAGCATTGGCCCGCCTCATCAAGCCGGGCAAGCAAAACCTGGGCCTGCTGGCAACCCTCCTGCTGGGCCTGGTGGGCTCGGTGATCGGCGGAGTGGTCGCTTCCCTTCTGGGCACCGGGGACATCTTCGAGCTGAACTTCCTGGGCTTCATCGTGGCCGTCATTGCCTCCGTACTCCTGGTGGGCACGGCCGAAGCCGTTGTGGGCCGCCGCAGGTCCGTGCGCCGCTAAAGCGCACCCGCCAGAATTCGGAGTTTTTGTCCACGTACGCAGGCTTCAGGAGCCCTAAAGTCCGCATACGTGGACAAAAACTCCACCGGGTGGCCGGCCGGCCCTAAGGCCTTTCCTGGTACACGTCCGGGATGCCGTCGTGGTCGGCGTCCACTTTTTCGGCAGCTTCAGCTGCACGGTACTGGCGGTTCCTGGTCTTCAATACGGCCGTTGCAAGCAGGGCTGCCAGCAGGGAAGCGGCGAGAATGCCTACCTTGGCGTGGTCATCATGCAGGCTCCCCTGCCCGAAGCTAAGCTCGGCCACCAGCAGGGACACCGTGAAACCGATACCGGCCAGGAGTGCAACCCCGAAGACGTCGATCCATTTGAACGATGTATCCAGCTCTGCCCTGCTGGTTTTCGTCAGGAGCCAGGTGGTGCCCATGATGCCGATGGGCTTCCCCAGCACCAGCGCCACGATAATGCCCAGCGCCACCGGATCCGCGAGCGCTGAACCCAGCCCTTCCCAGCCGCCAACAGCCACACCGGCGGAGAAGAAGGCGAAGATGGGAACAGCCACACCTGCCGAGATGGGCCGGAACCGGTGCTCGAAGATCTCGGCCAGGCCTGGTCCTGCTTCCGGGCCGCCGGCTGCCCGGGAACGGAGCACGGGAACGGCGAAGCCCAGCAGCACGCCGGCTACTGTGGCGTGAATGCCGGAGGAATGGACAAGGGCCCACGTGACGACGCCGAGCGGCAGCAGGATGACCCAGGCCGCCGATGCTTTCCGGCCAAAGAAGAAGCGGTACTTCTGCGCCAGGAACGTGTACATAGCCAGCGGGATGAGGGCCAGGAGCAATGGCATGACGTGCAGGTCGCTGGTGTAGAAGAACGCGATGATGCTGATGGCGATGAGGTCATCGACGACGGCCAGGGTCAGCAGGAAGATCCGCAGCGCGCTGGGCAGGTGCGAGCCGATGATGGCCAGGACCGCCACTGCGAAGGCGATGTCCGTGGCTGTGGGGATGGCCCAGCCGCGCAGCGTCTCCGGGCTGGTGAGGTTGATGGCGGCGTAGATCAGCGCCGGGACCACCACGCCGCCCGCTGCAGCGGCCACCGGGACGATCGATTTGCTGATTTGCCGGAGATCCCCCGCCACGAACTCCCGCTTGAGCTCGAGGCCCACCAGGAAGAAGAAGATCGCCAGCAGCCCGTCCGCCGCCCAGGCTCCGAGGCTCAGGTCAAGGTGCCAGGGTTCGTAGCCCACCTTGTAGTCCCGGAGGGCGAAGTAGCTGTCCGATGCGGGCGAATTCGCCCAGACCAGTGCGACGAGCGCAGCGGCCACCAGCAGCGCCCCGCCCACCGTTTCCTTGCGCAGGATCTCACCGATTCGCAGGGATTCGGCATAGCTGCCCCGTCCGAAGATCGTGGACCGGATGGGGTTGGGTGGGGGCGTTTTACTCATGAAGCGTCCTCAAATTCGGGTCGACAA
Source organism: Arthrobacter sp. Hb9-2 (assembly GCF_059091165.1). NCBI lineage: Bacteria > Bacillati > Actinomycetota > Actinomycetes > Micrococcales > Micrococcaceae > Arthrobacter > Arthrobacter sp. Hb9-2. The sequence continues at coordinate 47,870 of NZ_JBNHGJ010000035.1, forward strand.
AATTATGCCGACCAGACTTCCCGGCGCACCTTCAGACCATCCTACAGGCCGACGCTCCGTGGGCATGATGTGGTCCAATTCACTCCTTTCCCATCCGAAACAGGAACAGCTTCGAAGCACTCTTGTCCCTCACCTGGGGCGACAACGTTACTTGTATGAGGAGACTGCTTTCCGATGAACAAGACACTCCGCTTTATGGCTGTTCCCACCCTCGCTTTGGGCGCCCTTGCCCTCTCCGGTGCCCCCGCCATGGCCCATGATGGGGCTGACCACTACCAGTCCACCCTGAACCAGCTCAACGGCAGCGCCGGTTCGGGCACCATCACTGTTGATGTCACTGGCAACCAGGCCCATGTTGTCCTGAACGTTTCGGGAATGCCGGCCACCTTCATGGACGCCCCGTACCCGCACGTCCAGCACATCCATGGCGGGGCACAGGGCGTCTGCCCGGCCCCTTCCGCCGATAAGGACGGCGACCAGGTTATTTCCACCACTGAAGGCGCCCCGTCCTACGGCGGCATCGTCACTACCCTCTCCACCAGCGGCGACACCAGCCCCGCAGCAGGCCTTGATCTTAAAGTGGGCGGCCAGGGTGCCGCATACACCGTTGACCGCACCTTCGAGCTGAACGCCGAGACCAAGGCGGCCCTGGCAGCAGGCACCGCAGTGGTAGTGGTTCACGGTCTTGACCCCGCCACCCTCAGCGCAGCCGGCCAAGCCGCAAAGAGCGACCTCGCACCGACCCTTCCGCTGGCTGCCACCTCCCCCGCCCTGTGCGGAACTTTGACAGCCGGGCAAATGAAGATGCCAGCGGGCGGCGCTGACACCGGCATTGCGCAGGAAACCGGCACCGACACCGGAGCCCTCGCCATCGGCAGCGGCCTGGCCCTGGTCGCCCTCGCTGGCGGCGCCTACGTTGTACGCCGCCGCAGCACCGCAGCAGCAGCCTAAGCACCGACTGCTGATCACCACTGTGATTAATATGAATTCCGGCCGCCGCGGGGGTCTTTTTGCCTCCTCGGCGGCCGGGCTTCTGCTCGCCTTGGCCTTGGGTGGCTGCGGTGCCGGCAGCACCGGAACGCCCGACGCCGGCTCCCTGCCTTCCGCTTCCCCGAACCCGTCCGTGGCGGCTACCCGTGCCGTGCCCGGTTCAGCCGCGCCGTCGCCTTCCGCGGCCGGTCCCGCTGCC
>NZ_JBNHGJ010000036.1:0-49025 GCF_059091165.1 Arthrobacter sp. Hb9-2
GCGGGGCCGCGGTGGCCAGCAGCCGGAGGTCGCCCCGGCAGCAGCAGCCGTGCACGTCCACACGGTACACCCTGACCCCTCGGACGCTGAACGGCATGCCAAGGCGGAGGCCACAAGGCTGGCCCTTGCCAACATCGCCGCCGCCGCGCATGCAGCCCACCTGCACGACGACGAAGTGGCGGCAGCCAAGCAGGCGGCCGCCGACCAGCCCGCCGCTGCCTCCGCAGCGGAGGCTGCGAAGCGCGACGACGAAGCGCGTCAGGCTGCCGTGCTGACCTTCGGCGGCGAGAAGGTGGTGCTGCCGTTCGTTGAGCACGCTGAAGAGCCGCAGCAGAAGCCTGCCCTGACCCTGGACCGGCTTGCGGAGGCCTTCGCCCACCTTGGCCAGCCGGCACCTGCCGAAGACCAGCCCGAGCAGGCAGAACCGGAGCAGAAACCGGTGGAGCCCGTGCAATCGACAGCGCCGGTACAGGCACCCGCTGCTGCAGCACCGGCGAAGGACTACAGCGACCACACGCTGGAGCAGTCCCGGCAGCGCCGGCCGCGGCGCAACCGCAGTGCCAGCCGTGCCCAAGGAGCTGCCAACGAAACCACTGTGCAGCATCACGAAAACGTGGCGGCAGCCGGCACAGGGCATACCCACGAGGCAAAGGCCCCCGAACCGGCCGGTGCCGGCGGCTCCAGTGACGGCAATGCCGGCACCAGGAAGCCGGCCGAGACGCCCATCATCCTGGGCGTCGGAGTTCCGGCCTCGGAGCTCTAAGCGTTACCGGTAAGTAGATGCCCGGCCAGCCACAACAGTGGCCGGCCGGGCATTTTCGTGTGTAGCGCCAGCCATGCGGCGACAGTCCGGCATTTCAGTGCACGGTGCCCGGTCGCAATGTGTCACCTTCGGCCTGGGCCGGGCAAAAAAGCTAGGCTGGGGAACCGACACGGGGTGCCGCGCAGAGAGCCGGCTGAGATTCACACCCGTTGAACCTGTCCGGCTAGCACCGGCGAAGGGATGTCTCTTGTCTACGACTCTTGTAATGCCCACTGCCTCCACGGCAATATTCACTGCGGCACCAACACGCCCCGGCAGGCCCGTACCCCGGGTCCTTTCCATAGCAGGCTCCGACCCTTCCGGCGGCGCCGGTATACAAGCCGACCTGAAGAGCATCGCCGCGCTCGGCGGTTACGGGATGGCTGCCATCACTGCCCTGACCGCCCAGAACACCCGCGGAGTCCGATCCGTCCATGTGCCGCCCGCAGCGTTCCTGAGCGAGCAGCTGGAGGCGGTCAGTGACGACATCGGCATCGACGCTGTGAAAATTGGAATGCTGGGCAGTGCCGAGGTGATCGAGGCAGTGGTGGCATGGATCCGGAAGGTGCGCCCCGCCGTCGTGGTCCTGGACCCGGTGATGGTGGCCACCAGCGGCGACCGGCTCCTGCAGGAATCTGCCGAAGCGGCACTGCGCGGGCTCCTTCCGCTGGCGCACCTCATCACCCCCAACCTGGCAGAGCTCGCCATGCTCGTTGGGGGCCAACTGCAGGACACCTGGACCGGGGCCCTGGAACAAGGCCGCGCCCTCGCTGCTGCCACCGGCGCCACTGTGCTGGTCAAGGGCGGCCACCTGATCGGTGACGAGTGCCCCGACGCGTTGGTCAACACCACAGGCCTTCTGTCCGACGAAGTGGTGGTGGTGCCGGGGGAGCGGGTGGCAACGCGGAACAGCCATGGCACTGGCTGTTCACTGTCCTCTGCCATGGCAACGGCGCAGGCACGGCTGGGGGACTGGGAGGTTTCCCTCCGTGAAGTCAAACCCTGGCTGGCCGGCGCGCTGGAGGCATCCGGAACACTGGAGGTGGGAACAGGCAACGGGCCGGTGCACCACTTCCACCACCAGCAGCCGCTGCTTTCCGAAGGGAGCTTCGCCGCCATACTCTGGCGTGAGGCGCAGCAGGACCTGGACGACATCCATGCCCTGGACTTCATCCGCAACCTGGCCTCGGGCAGCCTGGGCGAGAAGGAGTTCACGTACTACCTCGCCCAGGATGCCATCTACCTCAACGGCTATTCGCGCGTGCTGGCCAGGGCCAGTGCACTGGCACCCACCGAGGCGGAGCAGCTCTTCTGGGCGGCCTCTGCCCGGCAGTGCCTGGAAGTCGAGTCGGAGCTGCACCGCTCCTGGCTGAGCACGCGAACCGTGCAGCCCGGGCTTGGCCCTGTTACGAAGTCCTACGTGGACCACCTGACGGCGGCATCGGCGTCGGGCAGTTATGCGGTCGTGGCGGCGGCCGTTTTGCCCTGCTTCTGGCTCTACGCCGAGGTGGGAGCAGCGCTTTACGCCCAGTTCGTTGCCGCCGGTGAACCGCCGGCGCACCCGTACGCGGACTGGCTGCGCACCTACGCGGACGAAGACTTCGCAGCTGCCACCCGCAGGGCCATTGCGATCGTGGACGAAGCGGCACGCTTGGCCTCGGCCGCGGACCGCGCCGCCATGGTCACGGCGTTTAAGCAGTCCTGCCGCCTGGAAGTGGACTTCTTCGACGCGCCGCGCCTGTACTCCTGACGCACTGCCCGTTGCCTTGCCGGTACTATGGTGGGGCACGGTGCGGACGCCGGAGTTGAGCTGTGGCACCTATCACAGTCCACCCGCCGGAACCAGCCTCATTTGCGGCCGAAGGCAAAATTAGCGTATTCTAGATCTTCGGTGCTTACGCCAACACTTGGGTTATGACCCCACGGCGTTGAGGCACAGCGAGAAACCAGGCTTTTACAGGTCGGTTCCGCACGCAAATTTAGTAATAAACGTCGAGAGAAGTGAGTTCCCAAGTGGTGTACGCGATTGTCCGCGCAGGCGGCCGCCAAGAGAAGGTTTCCGTTGGAGACTTCGTTACCCTGAACCGCGTCGCCGGTGGAGCTGGCAGCACCATTCAGCTGCCCGCACTGCTCCTGGTTGACGGTGACAAGGTCACCTCTGCCGCTGCTGACCTGGCCAAGGTAACTGTTACGGCTGAGATCCTGAACGACCTCCGTGGTCCGAAGATTGTGATCCAGAAGTTCAAGAACAAGACCGGTTACAAGAAGCGCCAGGGTCACCGCCAGGAACTGACCAAGGTCAAGATCACTGGTATCCAGTAACCTTCGTTACTGTTCAGGTTTTTCAGCAGATCCCCAGAATTTAGAGGCAGGCATTTCAAATGGCACATAAAAAGGGCGCGAGCTCCACTCGCAACGGTCGTGATTCCAACGCTCAGTACCTCGGCGTAAAGCGCTTCGGCGGCCAGGTTGTTTCCGCCGGCGAGATCATCGTCCGCCAGCGCGGCACCCACTTCCACCCGGGCGCCGGTGTTGGCCGTGGCGGCGACGACACCCTGTTCGCACTGACCCCGGGAGCTGTCGAGTTCGGCACCCGCCGCGGTCGTCGCGTCGTCAACATCGTTGCTGCTGCAGCTGCAGAGTAACAAATAGTTCTGAAGCGGTGGAGCGGGCCAGTTGGTCCGCTCCACTGTTCTTTTAACCGCATTACAATCGTCTTGGCGCCCCGCGGCGTCCAGGAAACAGCACTGAGGAGATCCACGTGGCCAGCTTTGTAGACCGGGTAGTACTGCACGTATCCGGCGGTAGCGGCGGCCATGGGTGCGTCTCTGTCCACCGCGAGAAGTTCAAGCCGCTGGGCGGTCCCGACGGCGGCAACGGCGGCAACGGCGGCGACGTGATCCTTCGCGTGGACCACCAGACCACCACCCTCCTGGACTACCACCACGCACCCCACCGCCACGCCAGTAACGGCGGCCCGGGCATGGGCGACTGGCGCGGCGGAAAGAACGGCGAGACGCTCATCCTCCCCGTCCCGGACGGCACCGTGGTCAAGTCCAAGGACGGCACCGTCCTCGCGGACCTGGTCGGAGAAGGTGCCGAGTACGTAGCCGCAGCAGGCGGCATCGGCGGCCTGGGCAACGCTGCCCTTTCATCGCAGAAACGCCGCGCTCCGGGATTCGCCCTGCTCGGCATCGAAGGCGAAGCCAGCGATATTGTCCTGGAACTCAAGTCGATCGCCGACATCGCCCTGGTGGGCTTCCCGTCTGCCGGCAAGTCCAGCCTCATCGCCGCCATGTCTGCAGCCAGGCCAAAGATCGCCGACTACCCCTTCACCACTCTTGTTCCCAACCTTGGCGTCGTCCAGGCGGGGGATGTCCGCTTCACCATCGCCGACGTCCCGGGCCTCATCGAAGGCGCCAGCGAGGGCAGGGGCCTGGGCCACCACTTCCTGCGGCATGTTGAGCGTTGCGCCGCGCTGGTCCATGTCCTGGACTGTGGCACCCTCGAATCGGACCGCGACCCCCTCTCTGACCTCGCCGTCATCGAGGCCGAACTGGAAAAGTACGCCGTTGACATGAGCTACGCCGGGCAGGACGGCGAAGTTGTTCCGCTGAACCACCGCCCCCGCCTGGTGGCGCTGAACAAGGTGGACCTGCCCGACGGCAAGGACATGGCAGACTTTGTGCGCCCGGAACTTGAATCCCGCGGCTACCAGGTATTTGAAGTGTCCGCCACCAGCCATGAGGGCCTGCGCCAGCTAGGTTTCGCCATGGCCGGGATCGTCAAGGCCGCCCGTGATGCTGTGGCCGCTGCGCCGCCCAAGGTCCAGCCGGCCGTGCTGCGTCCGCGTGCGGTCAACGAGTCAGGCTTCAGGATCCGCCGTGAGGAGAAGGGCCTCGAGCCGTTGTTCCGCGTCATTGGCGAAAAGCCGGAGCGCTGGGTCAAGCAGACCGACTTCACCAACGAGGAAGCCATTGGCTACCTTGCTGACCGCCTCGCAAAGCTTGGCGTGGAGACGGAACTGTTCAAGCAGGGCGCCAAGCCCGGCGACACCGTGGTCATTGGCGAGGACGACGGCGTCGTCTTCGACTGGGAGCCCACCATGATGGCAGGCGCGGAGCTCCTCGCGTCCCCGCGTGGTACCGACGTCCGCTTCGCTGACCTGGGCGACCGTCCCACCCGTGGCCAGAAGCGTGAAGAGCAGCAGGAACGCAAAGACGCCAAGGCCGCCGCCCGCGCGGAGTTGGAAGCGGAACGCAAGGCCGGCATCTGGACCGAATCAGTGAGCAGCCGCAGGGTGGCCAAGCCCCTCAAGGAGAGTGGACTGGACGCAGGCAATGAGTTCTAGGGCTGCAGCCGTGGAACCGCTGGCCCGGTCCGTGGACAGGAGCGTACTCGCCAAGGCAGGCCGCATTGTGGTCAAGGTGGGTTCATCGTCGCTGACAAGCATCAAGGGCGGCATCTCCGAGGAGTCCCTGACGGCCCTGGCGGACGCCCTGGCTGCCAAGCGGAATACGGGAACCGAAATCATCCTTGTATCCTCCGGCGCCATCGCCGCCGGCCTGGCTCCGCTCGGCCTTGCCAAGCGTCCGCGCGACCTGGCCACCCAGCAGGCGGCCGCCAGCGTGGGCCAAGGCCTACTGATGGCCCGCTACACCCAGGCGTTTGGCGCACATGGCGTCACCGTCAGCCAAGTCCTGCTCACCGCCGAGGACCTGATGCGGCGCAGCCAGCACACCAATGCATTCCGTGCCCTGGACCGGCTGCTCAACCTCGGGGTGGTACCCGTGGTGAACGAGAACGACACCGTAGCCACACACGAGATCCGGTTCGGCGACAACGACCGCCTCGCCGCCCTCGTGGCGCACCTGGTACGGGCGGACGCCCTGGTGCTGTTGTCCGACGTCGACTCCCTGTACGACGGCCCGCCGTCGCTCGGTGCAAAGAGGATCGCGCTCGTTGAAGGTCCCTCTGACCTGGAAGGCGTCTCCATCGGCAGGACAGGCAAGGCAGGCGTCGGAACCGGCGGGATGCTGACCAAGGTGGAGGCGGCAACCATGGCTGCCGGCTCGGGCATCCACGCCCTGGTCACGTCAACGCCCAACGCCGCAGCTGCGCTGAACGGCGAGGACGTGGGCACCTGGTTCACGGTCAACGGGGCCCGCAAACCCGTCCGCCTGCTGTGGCTGGCGCACGTGGCGTCGGTGCATGGCCGCCTGGTCCTGGACGACGGCGCCGTGAAGGCTGTGCGCCACCACCGCACTTCGCTGCTGCCTGCGGGGATCTCCGCGGTGCATGGAGACTTTGAAGCGGGCGACGCCGTCGAGATCGCCAGTGCCGACGGCACCGTGGTGGCCCGCGGACTGGTGAACTACTCGTCTGCCGAGCTGCCCCAGATGCTGGGCAGGTCCACCAGGGACCTTGGCGAGGCGTTGGGCAGCGGCTATGACCGTGAAGTTGTTCACGTAGATGACCTCGTGCTGGTTTGAGCTTCGGGCTCGCCTAAACTTGGAACATGACTGAGGCCCTGATCCACAAGACCGCTGAAAACTCCGGAGACACTGCTGCGCCCGCAAGCGTTCCTCCCGTCGAGTCACCCACAGCACCGGTCCCGGCTGAGGTTCCGCTGTCCGCCGGTGACGTCGAAGCAGCTGTCCACGCAATCGCTGACCGTTCGCGTCAGGCAGCGCGCCGGATGGCCATGGCGAATCGTGCCTGGAAGGACCGGGCGCTCCGCGCTGTAGGCTCGGCCCTGAAGGAGAGCACAGCGGCCATACTGTCCGCTAACGCAAAGGATGTGGCAGCAGGAAAGGCCAACGGCACCTCCGCCGCCATGCTGGACCGGCTTACACTGACCGAAGCGCGGATCGCAGGGCTCGTGGCTGCCCTGGAGAACCTCGCCGGCCTGCCCGATCCGGTAGGCAATGTGGTCCGCGGACAAACCCTCCCCAACGGTCTGCGCCTTCGGCAGGTCAACGTACCGATGGGCGTTGTGGCTGCCATTTACGAGGCACGGCCGAATGTCACCGTGGACATCGCCGGGCTGGCCCTCAAGAGCGGCAACGCCGTGATCCTGCGCGGCGGAAGTGCTGCGGAGGCCACCAACCAAGTTTTGGTGCGCCTGTTGCGCGAGGCACTCGAATCCGTGGGCCTGCCCGCCGACGCCGTCCAGACAGTTGACCAGTACGGCCGCGCGGGGGCCAGCGTCCTGATGCGTGCCCGCGGCAGGGTTGACGTACTCATTCCCCGCGGCGGCCGTGAGCTGATCCAGACCGTGGTCACGAACTCCGCCGTTCCTGTCATCGAGACGGGGGAGGGGAATGTGCATATCTTCATTGACGAGTCTGCCAATGAGGACATGGCCGTGGAGATCCTCCTGAATGCCAAGACACAGCGGCCCAGCGTCTGCAATACCGTTGAGACCCTGCTGGTCCACTCCGGCTCAACGGTGCTGCCCGCCGTCGCCGATGCCCTGCGCAAGGCCGGTGTGCGGCTGCACGCCGACGAGCGCGTCCGGGCTTCGCTTCCCGCATCGATTGAATCGGAACCGGCCACCGACGAGGACTGGGGCACCGAGTACATGGACCTTGACCTCGCTGTTGCCATGGTGGACAGCCTGGACGAGGCCGTAAAGCACATCCGCACATGGTCAACCGGTCACACCGAGGCCATCCTCACCAACGACCTCGCCAACGCCGAGCGCTTCATCGCCGAAGTCGATTCCGCCGCCGTCATCGTCAACGCCTCCACCCGGTTCACTGACGGCGGGGAACTTGGCCTTGGCGCGGAGGTGGGAATCTCCACCCAGAAGCTGCACGCGCGGGGCCCGATGGGGCTGACCGAACTCACCACCACCAAGTGGATCGTGCAGGGCGAGGGCCAGGTCCGCGGGTAGCGACGCGGTAACATAGACCAGAAGTCAGAAACGGCGGAGCTTTCCGTTGCCACAATCGTTTGAACCCAAGGGGAGAAAATGCTGTTCCAGCAGATTGCCACGACCATCGCCGAAGGCGAAGAACATGAACTCGCCCCGCTGTGGGCCGAGCCGTGGGTCTTCGGAGTGGTCATCTTCGCCATTCTGCTGGTGATGATGTTCATTACCCTGTCCTACTCGAACCTTGGCAAGCGCCACGCTGCCACCGAGGAGCATGCGGATCCGCACCGCCAGCACCCGAACAAGCACGATCACGGGCAGGGCCACTAACATTTCCCGCGTTCTTCACCACAACGGTGCCAATGGCAGGCTGCGCCTGGGCGTCATGGGCGGGACTTTTGACCCCATCCATCACGGCCACCTGGTGGCAGCCAGTGAAGTGGCGGCCGAGTTCGACCTGGACGAAGTGGTTTTTGTCCCCACGGGCCAACCGTGGCAGAAGTCCCACAAGCAGGTCAGCGAACCCGAGCACCGCTACCTCATGACTGTCATCGCCACGGCGTCCAACCCGCGGTTCACGGTCAGCAGGGTGGACGTTGACCGTCCCGGCCCTACCTACACCATCGACACGCTGCGTGACCTTCGGGCCCAGCGCCCGGACGCGGATCTCTTCTTTATCACCGGCGCCGACGCCCTTGCGCAGATCCTGTCGTGGAAGGACATCGACGAGTTGTGGTCACTGGCCCACTTCGTTGGGGTGACCAGGCCGGGGCACGTGCTGGACGGTATGGGCCGGAAGGACGTCAGCCTCCTTGAGGTGCCCGCCATGGCCATCTCATCGACGGACTGCCGTTCACGGGTGGCCGCGAACAACCCTGTGTGGTACCTCGTGCCGGACGGGGTGGTCCAGTACATCGCCAAGTACGGCCTTTACCTGGACGCCCCGGCGGCTGCCAATGCTCCAACCTCCGAAGCAAGCGAACCAGCCAGCACTGAATGAGTTCTCCATGAGCCAGGAACAGCCCCCCATCCGCAGCCGCCGGGAACTCCGGCAAGCCAGGGATGCGCAACAGCCATCCGTGTCCACGGCCACGGATCAGCTTTCCCCTGCCACGAAAAAACCCACGGCGAATCGTCCTGCCCCAGGCGCTGCAGCGCCGGCTCCTGAACAGACGCACACCCAGCGTTCCTCGCAGATCCGTGCGCGGGACCGGGCGGCACTGCGCACCATCAAGGAATTGGAAGAAAAAGAGGGCCAGCTGGCAGCCGGAGGTCCGCCCACACGGCGCCAACTCCGCCTGCAGCAGCTCAAGGAACAGGCGCTTACCGCTGCCAATCCCATCGTTGCCCCTGCCGCGCCCGCTGACCCGGGCGCCAAGATCCCCGCATCCCCGGTCTCCCGCGAGAAGGCGGCGGGGGAGCAGGATTCCCCCGCCGTAACCGGGGCGCCTTCCCTGATCTCGGATGCCCCTCACGGGATGACTGTGGAGCAGGCGCTGGCAGCGAGGGCGCTGATCGCCGAACAGGCCAAAAACCAGATCGCGAAGATGGAGCACATCGCCTCCCTCGATCCCGAAGCCGTGGATCCCGAGATCCTGGCGGAACAGATCGCCCTGGCGGAACGCGCTGCCGTGCTGAACCGGCGGGCCATGGCCAAGCAGAAACTTGCCGAGCAGACCGGCGTACCTGCCCCGGCCAACGATCCTTCGTCCGATCAGGAACCTGCACCCCAGCAGCAGGGACAGAAGGCGCCGGCCGTTCCCGCGCAGCGGCCGGCACCCTCGACAGCCAGCAACCTGGCCATGGTCACCCCACTGGAATTCGTCCAGGTGCCGGGCGTCGACCGGCCGGTCATGAAACCGCCGGCCACCAGCCACGTTCCGGTCACCACCCGGCCCGGCACAAAAGTCCCGCCGCCCGCCACCAAGAAGCGGCGCCCCGCCGGCGGACCCCGGCCGGCAGCGTCCGACGCCGGATCCGGCCGTTCGCAGGTCATTGCCCGGGCTGAGGCCGCCGCCAAGGCTGCTGCCCGGCCCAAGCCTGCTGTCCTGCCACCGGCAGTGGTGGCGGAGAGCCACGCCGAGGAGGCCTTCGAGGACCTGCCCCGGGTCCCGGCCCGGTCGGCCCACGGACTGGACCCGCTGGACGCGGCCACGGCGGGGCTGGCCCGCGCCACGCGCAACCGCATCCTCCAGTTTGCTGTCCTGGCCTTCGGGATTTTGGCCCTCGTCGCGGGCATCTTCCTGATCATCAGCGGAATGTCCCGCTAACCGGCGCTGCCGGCACCACAAGCTTTTTAACCAACAAGGAGTCCCGTGACTGCATCAGATTCATCCATCATCACAGCCCGTGTTGCCGCCAAGGCAGCTGCGGACAAGATTGCCCAGGACATTGTGGCCCTGGACGTGAGCGAACGTCTCGCCCTGGCCGACGTTTTCCTCATTGCCTCTGCTCCCAGCGAGAGGCAGGTCAACGCCATCGTTGACGGAATTGAAGAAGAACTCGCGAAACAGGATCTCCGCCCGACCCGGCGCGAGGGGCGTTCCGGCGGCCGTTGGGTCCTGCTTGATTACTCGGACATCGTCATCCACGTCCAGCATGAAGAAGACCGCGTCTTCTACGCGCTGGAGCGGCTGTGGAAGGACTGCCCCGTGGTGGACCTCCAGCTCGGCGACGACACCTCGGCGAAAGCTGCCGCCTCCACCGATTCGGAGTAGCTGCGCGGGGACCAGCCCGAATATGCCCGATTTGGAATTTTCGGAATTGCTGTTCTAAGATATTTGAGTTGCTCCGGGGAAACCCGGAAGAAAAGCTCGTAGAGCGGCAATAGTTCGGGGCTGTGGCGCAGCTGGTAGCGCACCTGCATGGCATGCAGGGGGTCAGGGGTTCGAGTCCCCTCAGCTCCACCAATAATCCGCCGGAATCAACAGATTCCGGCGGATTTCTTCGTTCTGGCCGGCGACTGTATCGCTCCTGCGCCACTGGTGGCGCGCCGCCACACACCAGAACGTGCCGATTGGCGCGCGGCGCGAAAGTGCATTAAGCTGATCAGGTTGCTTCGGCGGGCCTTCTCCCACTCAAGCAAAGTCCGGGGCTGTGGCGCAGCTGGTAGCGCACCTGCATGGCATGCAGGGGGTCAGGGGTTCGAGTCCCCTCAGCTCCACCGGTCATCCTCCCGCCAGGGAGGAAGCAAAAGGGAACCATCCTCCGGGATGGTTCCCTTTTTGGTTCCTCAGCAGTTACGGCGCCCTTTCCTTACAGCCACTGCGTCCTGCGCAGCGGCGGCGGGTCGCCGCCAGGCCGCTGGACCAGAACCTGGTTGACGCCCGTCAGTCCGTTTTCAAAGCCGAGGGCACTGGAAGCCATGTACACCCGCCACACCCGGGCCCGTCCGCGGCTGGTCAGCTTCACTGCCTGGTCCCACTGCTCCTCCAGCCGGCTGACCCAGGCACGCAGGGTGAGCGCGTAATGCCGGCGTAAAGCCTCCACGTCCAGGATCTCGAAGCCAGCTGATTCCAGGGCAGTGGACATCTCGCCCAGGCTGATCATCTCGCCGTCCGGAAAGACGTACCGGGGGATAAAGGAGTGCGGGTCCGGGTCCGTGGGGCCGGCGTTCCAGGAAATGGCGTGGTTCAACAGCCGGCCGCCGGGGCGCAGCAGGCTGAACAGCGTGGCGGCGTAGCGCTGCATCTCTGCCCGTCCCACGTGCTCCGACATTCCAATGGAGCTGATGGCGTCGAAGGGCTGGTCCTGGACATCGCGGTAGTCCTGCACCCGGATATCAATTCGTTCGGTAAGGCCGGAATCTGCGGCACGCTTGCGTGCAAGGATGGCTTGCTCCTGGGAAAGGGTAACGCCCACCACCGAGACGCCATACTTTTCCGCAGCATGCAGGGCGAAGCTGCCCCAGCCGCAGCCCACGTCCAGCACGCGCATCCCCGGCTTAAGCCCCAGCTTGCGGCACACGAGATCCAGCTTTGCCTCCTGGGCGGCGTCCAAACCCTCGGCAAGCCGGTCGCCGGCTGGAATTTGGCCGTCCTCCTCTTCAGGCCAGACGGCGCAGGAGTAGACCATGGACGGCCCCAGGACCAGGGCGTAAAAGTCATTGCCGACGTCGTAATGGTGGGAGATGGCGGCGGAATCCCTGCGACGGGAGTGAAGCCTGCCTTTGCGGGCAACCCGCGCTTCCTCCGCGGGAGGAGCAGGATTGGGGCCCAACGCCCCCAGCCGCACAGCGGTACGAAGCAGCGTCCAGAGTTCGCCCACGGTGAGCGGCCGGAACGGACCGGGTTCAGCAAACTTACCGGCCGAGCTCAATGCGTTGTAGGCGGCAAACACGTCCCCGGGCGCATCAATGTCACCGGAAACATAGGCCCGGGCCAGGCCCAGCTGTCCCGGCGACCAAAGCATCCACCTCAGTGCACGCCGGGAACGGAACTCCAGGACAGGCGCCCCCTCCGGTCCTGCCTCGGAACCGTCCCAGGCCCGCAACCTCAGTGGTATCTCCTCAGTACCGAGCACGATGGCCAGGGCCTTGGCGAGCCGTGCTGCCTTTCCGGTTCTAGTGGTCATGTGGTCCTCCTGTCTCATGCGCCAAGACTAAGGCCGGAAAGCCCGGTCCGACTATCATGGGTGGGTGAATCCTGCCCGAGCCGACGTTGTTGTCATCGGCGCGGGCCAGGCGGGGCTTTCCGCCGCCTACCATCTGCAGCGCCGGGGGCTTGACTTCGCAGTGCTCGACGCCGAGGAAGGTCCGGGCGGCGCGTGGCGGCACCGGTGGAAGAGCCTCCGGATGGCAACCGTGAACGGCATCAGCGATCTCCCCGGCATCGCCAAGCCCGCCGTGGACCCCAGGGAACCGAGCTCGGAGTTCCTGTCGCGCTACTTCCGCGCTTATGAGGAGGAACTGGGCCTGTCCGTCCAGCGGCCTGTGAAAGTAAGGTCTGTCAGCCGCGAAGACACGGACCCTGCCGGCAGGCTGCTGGTCAGCACGTCCAACGGTGAGTGGAGCGCTGCCGCTGTCATCAACGCCACCGGCACGTGGACCCGGCCGTTCTGGCCCATCTATCCCGGGCAGTCGACGTTCCGGGGCAGGCAGCTCCATGTAGCCAATTACGTCTCGGCCGGGGAGTTCGCGGGCCGGCATGTGATTGTGGTTGGCGGCGGGATTTCCGCCGTCGGGCTCCTGGACGAAATTTCCCGTGTCACGTCCACCAGCTGGTTCACCCGGCGGGAGCCGGTGTGGCGGGACGCCGAATTCGACGCCAGGGCCGGCCACGATGCCGTGGCACTGGTGGAGGAGCGCGTGCGCCAGGGCCTGCCGCCGCAAAGCGTGGTGTCGGTGACCGGCCTCATCTGGACGCCCGCTCTCCGGGCAGCGGCAGCACGCGGAGCGCTCAACCGGCAGCCGATGTTCACGTCCATCGAACCCGACGGCGTCCGGCTGGCCGACGGGCGCTTCCAGGCGGCGGATGTGATCCTGTGGGCCACCGGGTTTCGGGCCGAACTTGAGCATCTCGCGCCGCTGCACCTTCGTGGACCGGGAGGGGGAATCGCCATGGACGGCACACAGGTGGCAGCCGAGCCACGGGTCCATCTGGTGGGCTACGGGCCGTCGTCGTCAACCATCGGTGCCAACCGGGCAGGCCGCGCTGCGGTAGCTGCCATTCTGAAACTGCCGGGGATCCGGCCGTCCGCCAGGACGGTAAGTTGGGGCTGACGGCGGGGCCCGGGCCAGGGACAACAGGCCAGGACAAACACTACAAGGCGGCAGGAACAGTGGCACTAAAGACTCTTGAAGACGTCCTTCCGGTACTTCGGCGGCGGCCGGATGTCGAAGCGCCCAACCTCCAGGCATGGGATGCCACGGACCGGCTGCTGCTTGATTCGGCCGCCGCGCACGTGTCCGCCGGAAGCACTGTGGCGGTCATCGGTGACCGCTACGGCGCCCTGACCCTGGGCGCCCTTGCAGTCCTCGATCCCGGCGCGGTCCGGGTGCACCAGGACCTCATCACCGGTGAGCAGGCGTTGCGGCTCAATGCCGCCACGGTGCTCGGAAATGAGGCAGGGGGTGGGCTGCCCTTTGCACAGCTTCCCCTCGGACCCGAACTCCTCGAGGACGCAGGGACGGTCCTGCTGCAGCTGCCAAAGACCCTTGCGGAGCTGGACGAAATTGCGGCAGCAGTGGCCACCTACGCCTCACCGGAGGTGGTGCTCCTGGCCGGCGGCCGCGTAAAGCACATGTCCCTGGGCATGAACGCCGTCCTCGAACGCCACTTCGGGTCCGTCACGCCGCAGCTCGCCAGGCAGAAGTCCAGGGTGATCGTGGCCACCGGCGGGCAGGGGAGCGGGGATCCGGAGCGCTTTCCCGTCGTTGAGCACTTGGCCGAGATCGATCTTGACGTTGCAGCCCACGGCGCGGTTTTTGCCGGGCCTCGGCTGGATATCGGTACCCGGTTCCTGCTGACGTTCCTGCCGTCCATGCGGCCCGCGCAGCACGCCATCGACCTGGGCTGCGGCACGGGAATCCTTGCCGCGATGTACGCCCGGCAGCATCCCCGCTCCACAGTGACCGCCACCGACCAGTCAGCCGCCGCCGTGGCCTCCGCACTTGCAACGGCCCGTGCAAACGGCCTGGCGGGGCAGGTCCGCGCCCTGCAGGACGACGCCATGGGCACCCTGCCGGAAGGGAGCGCGGACCTGATACTGCTGAACCCGCCCTTCCACGTCGGCGCCGGCGTCCATGCAGGAGCGGGGCTGAAACTGATCGAAGCAGCGGGCCGCGTGCTTGCCCCCGGCGGGGAGCTGTGGACCGTTTTCAACCGCCACCTGGCCTACCTCCCCACGCTTGAGCGGCACGTCGGCCCCACCGTCGTGAAAGGCCAAAACCCCAAATTCACGGTGACCTTAAGCACCCGCCGCAGCCTGCGGTGATCATTCTTTAGTGAGCAGGCACAGCCAGAAGAGAAGGCTCGCCAAAGCTGCGCCGCGCCGTCGGCCGCTCCTATGGGTCTGCGCCTGTGCGTAACGTACGATTCAGACATCAGTAACTATGTGCCGGAGACGAAGGGGACGCCGTGACTGAGATCCGCCAATCCTCACCAAGGCGCGGCACCAACCTGCCCCGGATGGGTGACTTCAACCTGACGGTGATCCTCGACGCCGTCCGCCGCTCATCCGGCGGGCTCAGCAGGGTGGAACTTGCCCAGATCGTGGGCCTTTCGCCGCAGACCATCTCCAACATTTCCCGCCGCCTGCTGGACCAGAACCTTATTGTTGAGGCAGGCAAGGAGGGCAGCGGTCCCGGCAAACCCCGCACCATCCTCCGCCTTAATCCGGGCGGCATGTTCGCCGTCGGCGTGCACCTCGACCCCGCAGTGACCACGTTCGTGGTCCTGGACCTCGTGGGCGCGGTGGTCCAGCACTCCCGGATCAAAACACCCGGCGGAAACGATCCTTCCGCCGTCATTGCCACCATCGCCGCCGAGATCTCCCAGCTGGTGGAGGATTCCGGTGTGGACAGGGACAGGATCGCCGGCCTTGGCGTGGCGGCCCCCGGCCCCATCGACCTTGATAACGGCACCGTGGTCGACCCGCCGCTCCTCCCGGGCTGGGACCGGGTGGAACTGCGCAACGCGCTGTCGGAAGCCACCGGCTACTCCGTGCTCATGGACAAGGACGTCACCAGTGCGGCCGTTGCGGAAACTTGGGCCGGCGGCGCGAGCGGAGCCGGCAGCTTCATCTTTATGTACATGGGCACCGGAATTGGCTGCGGGATCGTCCTTAATGACGAAGTGGTCCGGGGCACGTCCGGCAACGCGGGGGAGATCGGCCACATCGTGGTGGATCCGGACGGTCCGCCGTGCGACTGCGGCCTGCGCGGGTGCGTAAAGTCTTCCTGCATCCCGCAGGTCCTCGTGGCCGAGGCCGAAGCCGCAGGCATCCTTGACGGCTCCCGGTCGGGCAACAGCGGGGCCGAGATCCAGCAGAGCTTCTCCGCGCTGTGCGACCTTGCCGACCAGGGTAATGAACAGGCGCTTGCGATCATCGACAAGTCCGCGGTACTGGTCGCACGGGCCGCTTCCGTGGTGACAAATACCCTGGACGTGGAGCGGGTGGTGTTCGGCGGACCGTTCTGGAGCCGCCTCGCAGAACGCTACCTTGAAAAAATCCCGGCCCTGCTCGACGCCAACAGTGACACCCGGCTGATCCATCCCATCGAGGTGGTGGGGACCGGCGTGGGGGAGGACGTGGGGGCCATTGGTGCGGCGTCGTTGGTTTTGGAACACACGCTGGCTCCCCGCGCCCAGAGGCTCCTGCTGGAGAGCTGAGGGGGTGCCTTGCCCTTGCCTGGGGCCGGGCACGGATCTAGCATTTGCGTATTGCCGCGGCTGGGGGGCCCGCAGACAAAGGGCCCCGCAGCCATTGATTGAATGGAGCACCATGCGCCGCCCGGCCCTGAAGACCTTGTCCCTGATCGCTTCCGCACTGGTCGTTTTGACGGCATGCACCCCCGGTGCTTCCGAGGATGGATCAAAAACGCTCAAGGTGGTCTATCAGAAGACCGACTCCTTCACCGCCCTGGAGACCATGTTCCAGGCAGCCAAACAGGAGTTCGAGGCTGCAAACCAGGGAGTGACGGTTGAACTGCAGCCGATCCAGGGGAACGACGACGACTACGGCACCAAGCTGGCCCTCGCCCTGAGGTCGCCCGCCACCGCGCCGGACGTCTTCTACGAAGACACCTTCAAGGTCCGTTCCGACGTCGACGCCGGCTACCTCCTGAAGCTGGACAGCCACCTTGAGGGCTGGGAGGACTGGGACAAATTCGACGACGGCGCCAAGGCGGCGGGGCGGGCGGACGACGGTGGGACGTACGCGGTGCCGCTGGGAACCGACACCCGGGCCATCTGGTACAACCGGAAGGTCTTCGAAGCCGCCGGGATCACCCTCCCCTGGCAGCCGCGCACCTGGCAGGACATCCTGGACACTGCACGGAAGATCAAGGCGAACGATCCCTCGGTGGTCCCGTTCAACATGTATGCCGGCAAGGGCACAGGTGAAGGCACCGTGATGCAGGGATTCTACGAACTGCTCTACGGAACCGGGTCCTCGCTGTACGACGAGGAAACAAAGAAGTGGGTAGTGGGTTCCGCCGGTTTTACCGACTCCCTGGCTTTCCTCAAGACCCTCTATGACGAAGGACTCGCCGTTACCCCGGCAGAGGCACTGGATGCGAACGTCTGGAAGAAGGTGTTCGGGGAATGGTTCCCGAACGCGAAGCTGGGCGCCACCGTGGAAGGCTCCTACGCGCCGTCGTTCTGGCAGGACGGCGGCAGCTACGAATGGCCGGGCTATGAGCAGGACATGGGTGTCGCCCCGTTCCCCACGCAGGACGGCGGTGACCCCGGAGCGGTGAGCATGTCCGGCGGTTGGACGTTGGCCATCGGCGCCGGGACGAAGGAGCCCGACCTGGCGTTCAGTTTCCTCAGCACCGCGATGAACCGCGATAACTCGCTGGCCTTCACGCTCGACAGTTCGCAGATCGCCGTCCGCAGTGACGTGGCGGAGGACGCCGGCTACCAGTCCGCAAACCCGTTCGTGAAGGACGTCTCCGAACTCGTCTCGGTGACGCGCTACCGCCCTGCAACATCCGATTACCCTCGAATTTCCGCGGCAGTCCAGGAGGCAACGGAGGCCGTGATTACCGGTGCCCGGTCACCGGAACAGGCGGCGGCGGATTATGATGCTGCGGTTGCGGATATCGTGGGTGGCGACAACACCGTCCGGAAGTAAGCGGTGGCGGCCCAAAGCGGGGGACGCGGGCTGCTGCGCTACCTGCCAGTCCTGCCTGCCGCCGTGCTCCTGGCGGTTTTTCTCGCCGGTCCCGTGCTGTGGGCTTTCCACGCGTCCTTCACCAATGCGGGCCTGACAGGCCGCAACGCGCGCAATCCCGACTGGATCGGGTTGGAGAACTACCAGCGGCTCCTGGTGGATCCCGTGTTTCCCCTTTCCCTGGGGCTGACCGTGCTGTTCGTCCTTGGCTCCGCGGTCCTGGGACAGAACCTGCTGGGGCTGGCACTTGCCGTGCTTATGCGCCGCGCGCGCCGGGCCGTGTCCGCCCTGGTTGGAACAACGGTGGTGGCCGCCTGGGTGCTTCCCGAAATCGTCGCTGCCTTTGCCGCCTATGCCTACTTCAGCCGGGACGGGACGCTTAACCAGCTGCTGGGCGGCCTGGGGCTGGACCAGCCCGACTGGCTCTATTCCTGGCCCATGGTGGCGGTAGTGCTGGCCAATATCTGGCGCGGTACGGCCTTTTCCATGCTGGTGTACCGGGCGGCCCTGAATGACATTCCGTCCGAAGTGGCCGAAGCAGCGCAAATGGACGGCGCCGGGGGCTGGCAACGGCTTGCCTACATCACCCTGCCCATGATCCGGGGGAGCATCGCCACCAACCTGATGCTGATCACGCTGCAGACGCTGGCGGTGTTCACCCTGATCTGGGTGATGACCGCCGGTGGCCCGGCCAATCTGAGCAGCACGTTGCCCATCCTGGCCTACCAGGAGGCCTTTAGGTTCGGCGACATCGGTTACGGCACTGCCGTAGCTACGGTGCTGATCCTCATCGGAGCGGTCTTTGGCGCCGTCTACATCCGGCTGCTCCGGGAGTCGAACCGATGACCGCGCCCGCCAAAGCCTCAAGGGTTGTTCCTCCCGGCGAAGCCACCGGCCGGACGCGTACCCGTGGGCCGTACCGCAGCAGTACTCCCGCAGATGTGGCCCTGCTGCTGCTTGGTGCGTGTTTCCTTCTGCCGCTGCTCTGGCTGGTCCTGGCCTCACTGGACGCCGACGCCAGCCACGAAACCCGGGTGCCGGCCCAGGCCGGGCTGGAAAACTTCGCCGCCATCATGACACCCGCGCTGCTGCTCCAGCCGCTGTGGAACAGCCTGGTGCTCTCCACCGGCACCGCCGCCGTCACCCTTGTGGCAGCCGTGCTGGCCGCCTATCCGCTCTCCCGCTACCGGTCCAGGTTCAACACTCCGTTTATGTACACGGTCCTGTTCGGCACCTGCCTGCCCATCACGGCCATCATGGTGCCGGTCTATGGACTGTTCGTCCAGCTGGAACTGCTGGACTCGATGCCGGCCACCATCCTTTTTATGGCCAGCACAGCCCTTCCCATGGCTATCTGGATGACCAGGAACTTTATGGATGCGGTGCCGGCATCCCTGGAGGAAGCGGCGTGGGTGGACGGCGCGTCGAGGATGACCGCACTGCGCACCATCGTCCTGCCGCTTATGCGGCAGGGCCTGGGCGTGGTGTTCATCTTTGTGTTCATTCAGGCCTGGGGAAACTTCTTTGTCCCCTTCGTGTTGCTCCTGTCCGAGGCGAACCAGCCCGCCGCCGTGTCCATCTTCAGCTTCTTCGGACAGCACGGAGCAGTCGCTTACGGCCAACTGGCCGCGTTCTCCATCCTGTACTCACTGCCGGTCCTGGCCCTGTACGTCATTGTTGCCAAGGGTGCCGGCAGCCCGTTCGCCCTCTCCGGAGCGGTGCGGGGCTGAGCACACGCCACAGCACAAGCCCGGCGCCTTCCTAGTCGATATCCTCAAGGACCACCCCGAAGGGGATGCTGTCGTCGAGGTGGGCCTGGTGGCCGGTAGAGCCGGGGTTGTAAACAACCCGGACGCCGTGCAGCTTGTCCGCCGCTGACTGCTGCAGGACAGGCTTGACAGTGTCGATGAACATCTCGCTTTTGTCGGCGAGATACTCCTTGTAACTGGCTGGAAGCTCGCTCATGTCAAAAGGATAGACCCGGGGCGCCGCGGTGGGGAGGGGCCGCGTTGCCGGAAGGTCCGGACCGCCCCTGGTAACGGGGTGGGCAGTGGCCGCCACGGGAAGGGCCGCCGCGGCGAATAATGTTCTGCCGCGTGAAGAAACAAGGCGTAAGACTGCGTCTTAATTCGGAGTTGAACTTGAATGCCCATCCAGCCGCTCCTAGAGTTCTATACAAGTTACCGCGGTAACGTGTCAGCGATCCTCCGTTGCGGAGGGTGTGGGTGCCCCCATGTGGGCCTGACATTTGCTCACGGACAACTTCATTCCAGGCGTAACAGTCGCGGCTGCGTCCTTGTGGAGTTCTTCCGTGTTCCCCAAACTCAATTCATTGCCGGCGTTCCGTAAAAAATTCTTTGCGGGCAGCCCTCAATGGCCCAAAGCCAAGGACGCAAATGTCACCACCAAGCCTTATTGACACACATCCGAATCTCTCCGACGCAGCCCCGGTTGCGCTTTCCTACGAGTTGTTCCCGCCCCGGTCGCCGGCAGCCGCGGAGACCCTGTGGACCACCATCCGCGAACTCGAAACCACCGAACCGGACTACGTCTCTGTCACCTACGGTGCCAGCGGCTCGAACCGGGACACCGCCGTCGAACTCATCAACCGGCTCGTGCTCGAAACCACCCTTCGGCCGCTGGCCCACTTGACCTGCGTGGGGAACACGCCGGAGGAACTTGCGGGAATCATCGGTCAGCTGCTGGATACCGGAGTACGCGGGATCCTGGCACTGCGTGGTGACCGGCCGCAGGACGGTGCACCGCCCGTTGCCGGGTCCCTGCGCTATGCGCAGGACCTGATAGAGCTCATCCGCCGTGTTGAACAGCGCCGGTCGGCGTTGTTGTGTGCCGGCAAAATTGCAGTGGGTGTGGCTGCATACCCCACCCGCCACCCGGAATCACCCAGCGAGGACCACGACGTGGAGGTGCTGCTGGCCAAGCAGCGCTCCGGCGCCGACTTCGCGATCACGCAGGTCTACTTCCGTGCTGAGCAGTACGCGGACCTCCTCACCCGAGCCCGTCGTGCGGGGGTAACCATCCCGATCATCCCGGGCGTTATGCCATTCACCAGCCTGCGCCGGGTGAAGCGGCTGGGCGAACTCAGCGGCGTGGAGCCGGCACCGGAGCTCGTTGCCCGCCTCGCTTCCACAGACAGCGACCTCGAACGCCTCCGGATCGGCGTCAGCGCCACGGTGGACCTGGCCAACGCCGCCCTGGATGCAGGAGCACCGGGCATCCACCTGTACACCTTCAACGAACACCAAAGCGCCTTGGACGTACTGGACAAGCTGGCTCTTCCGCGGCGCTCCCGTGCCGGCAGCCGGCGTGACGCCGTGGCCCGGCCGCAGCTCGCCAGCTGAACATCCCGCCCCCGGCCGCACGGCGATAGCCCCCGGCCACAAAACCCAAACTTTCAGACCCCGTCCCTACCTGAGGATTTGCCATGCCTAAAAGCAACACCCCTTTCCCGTCCGCCTCACTCCTCGGCTACCCGCGTATCGGCCGCCGCCGCGAGCTCAAGAAGGCCGTGGAGGCCTACTGGGCCGGCAAGATCGACGCCGCCGCCCTGGACGCCGCCGCCAAGGACATCCAGCTGACCATCGCCAGGCGCCTGCAGGAGCTCGGCCTGACCGAAGCCGCAGCCGTTCCCGGCACCTTCTCCTACTACGACCAGGTCCTGGACACCACGGCCCACCTCGGTGCGGTCCCGGCCCGCTTTGGCAAGCTCCTCACTGCAGAGGGACAGCTCGACGTCGACGGCTACTTCACGCTTGCCCGCGGCACCAAGGAACAGCAGCCGCTGGAGATGACCAAGTGGTTCGACACCAACTACCACTACCTGGTGCCTGAGATCGGCCCCGAAACCGAGTTCACCCTCGCCTCCACCGCCAAGGTTGACGAGTTCGCCTTCGCCCTGGCCAACGGCATCGAGACCCGCCCCTATATCGTTGGCCCGGTCACCTACCTGCTGCTTTCCAAGGCTTCCGACGACGCCCCGGCCGGCTTCGCGCCGCTGTCCCGCCTTGAGGACATCCTGCCCGTCTACGTCCAGCTGCTTGAGAAGCTCGCCGCCGCAGGCGCCGGCTGGGTCCAGCTCGACGAGCCTGCACTGGTGGTGGACCAGGACATCCCGGCCGGCGAAATCGAAGCAGCGGTTGCCCGCGCCTACGAGGTCCTCACCGCTGCCGCCAACCGCCCGCAGATCCTCGTTTCCACCCCGTACGGTTCGCTTGACGGCCAGCTCGGCACACTCGCTGCCACCAACATCGAGGCACTGCACATCGACGTCTTCAAGGGCGCCGTTCCCTCTGGCGCCGCCCTGGCCGGCCTGGGCAACAAGACCCTTGTTGCCGGCGTCGTTGACGGCCACAACATCTGGCGCAACGACCTTGCCGCTTCCGCCGCAAAGCTGGAGGAACTGAAGGCCGCCGCCGGCACGCTCGCCGTCTCCACTTCCACCTCTACCCAGCACGTCCCGCACGACGTGGCCGAGGAAACCCAGCTCTCCGCGCAGCTCCGCAGCTGGCTGGCGTTCTCGGACCAGAAGGCCGTGGAGGTCAAGACCCTCGCGTCCTACCTGGCCGACCCCGCCTCCGCCAAGCCAGCCATCGACGAGGCATCCGCAGTGATCGCTTCCCGGGCCACCGCCGAAGGCGTCCGCCGGGCAGACGTCCGGGCCCGCACCGGTGCCCTTACCGCCGCTGACTTCAGCCGCTCCGAATACTCCGTCCGCGAGGCTGCGCAGGAAGAGGCGCTGGACCTGCCGCCGCTGCCCACCACCACCATCGGCTCCTTCCCGCAAACCTCGGAAATCCGTTCGGCCCGCGCCCGCAATAACAAGGGCGACCTCACGGACGAGCAGTACGGGAAGCTCATGAAGGACGAGATCAAGCGCGTTGTGGCCCTGCAGGAAGAGCTCGGCTACGACGTCCTGGTCCACGGCGAGCCCGAGCGCAACGACATGGTGCAGTACTTCGCCGAGAACCTCGAAGGTTTCGACGTCACCGTCCATGGCTGGGTCCAGTCCTATGGCTCACGCTGCACACGCCCGTCCATCCTCTGGGGCGACGTCACCCGCAGTGCCCCCATCACGGTGGAGTGGGCCAAGTACGCACAGTCCCTCACCAGCAAGCCGATGAAGGGCATGCTCACCGGTCCGGTCACCATCCTGGCGTGGTCCTTCGTCCGCGACGACCAGCCGCTGGGTGAGACCGCCAACCAGGTTGGCCTCGCGCTGCGCGACGAGATCGCCGATCTGGAAGCCGCCGGCATCAAGGTCATCCAGGTGGACGAGCCCGCACTGCGCGAACTCCTCCCGCTGCGGAAGGCCGACCACGCCGATTACCTTAAGTGGTCCGTGGACTCCTTCCGCCTCGCCACCGCCGGCGCTGCGGACGCCACCCAGATCCACACCCACCTCTGCTACTCGGAGTTCGGCGTGATCATCGACGCCATCGACGGCCTGGACGCGGACGTTACCTCCATCGAGGCCGCACGGTCCCGCATGGAGGTTGTGCACGACCTCGAATCCCACGGCTTCGGCCGCGGCGTTGGCCCGGGCGTCTACGACATCCACTCGCCGCGCGTTCCCGGCACCGAGGAAGTCACCGAGCTGCTCAGCACCGCCGTCAAGCACGTGCCGTCCCGCCAGCTCTGGGTCAACCCGGACTGCGGCCTGAAGACCCGCGGCTACACCGAGACCGAAGAATCCCTGCGGAACCTGGTGGAGGCCACCAAGACAGTCCGCGCCGAACTGCTCGCAGCAGCTAAGCAGTAGCAGCCATGTAAAGCAGGCAAACGATCGGCCGGCCACCTCGACAGGTGGCCGGCCGCCGTCGCTTAATCTACGTCAGGACCAAACGATCTCGTCGTCCACTACGCCGTCCTCATCCGCTGACGCCACCAGGACCTCGTCGGTGAAATGCTCGCCCAGGGTGAAGTCCAGAACGAAGTAGCGCTCGGGCTGGCCGGGGTAGATGCGGACGTGGCCAAGCTTCAGTGCCTTGAGGAACACTTCGTTGGTGAGCTGGCTGCGCTCGGTCACCCCAAATACCTTCTGCAAGTGCTCATCCTTGAGTGCGTTGCAGTGGAAATGGAGGTACTCCTGCGGGCTGGTGCCTTCCTGGTCCAGCTCCTCGGCGATCATGTCCCGCACCTCGTCAACCAGCTCGGGCAGGAAGCGCAAACGGTAATCGACCTTGCGCAGCGCGGCCTCGTCGAAGTGGTCATGGGCGGTGACGTTCAGGTCGATTTCCAGCGGATGGCCACGCAGTTCATGCTTGGCGGCGATGAAGTGATCCCTGCCGTGGTTGAGCTCGATCTCTCCAAAGTGCTGGCTCGCTACCTTGTTCATAGTTTCAACATAGACCCGAACTGCGGTGCATTCCAGCGTTCAGGCCTAATTCACTGCGGTGCGCATCCCGGCGAGGGTCTCAGCGAGCAAATCAACAAACAGCTGCACCCGGGCGGTTTTCCTGTCATTGATCAGCAGCGCGAATACGTTGCGGGCCAGCCGGATCTCTGGAACGTCAAGGACTACAACGCCTTCGGGCCGGTGGCGCAGTGCCAGTTCTGGAACCAGCGCGGCCCCCAGCCCTGCAGCAGCCATCTCGAGGCTTGCATGGAAATCGTCACTGTAGGCGACCACACGTGGATGCAGGTTGCAGCCCGCGAAAAGGCGTTCAATGACCATCGCATCGCTGGTGCCGGGATGGTGCATGATCCACGGCATTTCAGAGAGGTGGTCCGCTGCCACCTTCGCGTCAGTCCGGAAACCCCAGCCGGCGGGCAGCACCACCCGGAAGTTGTCGTCGCCGATCCACTGCCGGTTGATGGTGTTCGGCCAGGCGAAACCGGTCTGCCCTACCTGGAAGACCACGGCCAGGTCCAGGTCACCGCCGGTGCGCAGCCCCTGGATGGTCTGGCCCGGTTCCGCCACGGAGACCTTCAGGTCAATGCCCAGGTTCTTCCATGCCGGGTTCTTCAGAATCCTCGGCAGGACGTAGGTTGCCAGGCTGGGAAAGATGCCGAGCCGTAGTTCCTGGTTGGCTGTGTCCTGCGTCTTGGAGGCTGCGGCCATCAGTGCCTCCATGTCCGTGAGTACCTTGGCGGCGTGGCGCGTCATCACGACGGCGGCTTCCGTGGGCACCACGCTGCGCGCGGAGCGCTGGAAGAGGACGACGCCGGTATCCCGTTCCAGCGCAGACATCTGCTGGGAGACAGCCGAGGCCGTGTAGCCAAGCGTTGATGCGGCGGCGGCGAACGAGCCGAGCCGCGTGACCTCCAAAAGGGTCTTCAGGTGTACCGGATTTACCACCTGCCCACAGTACTCCGCCGCCCAGCGCTGAAGAAGCCGGCAGGCACAGTACCCATCCGCGGCCGCTCCGGCGTCGAATTGCCCTCTGTATACCCACCCTTGGCAAATGTTCAGCAGAGGAGCATAAGTTGTCACCTGACCCAGCAGCATCCGGAGGCCGACGACGGCGCGTGGCCGTCATTGGCAGCGGCGTGGCCGGTTTGACCGCCGCCTACGTCCTCAACCGGGAGGACGACGTCACCCTTTTTGAGGCGGACCCGCGGCTGGGCGGGCACGCCCACACGCACGATCTTCCGCAACCGGACGGGTCCGCTGTCGGCGTCGACACCGGCTTCATCGTCCACAACGAGCGGACCTACCCCACCCTGCTTCGGCTGTTCGCTGAGCTGGGCGTTGAGACGCAGGACTCCGAGATGAGCATGTCCGTCCGCTGTGACGGCTGCGGGCTGGAGTACGCCGGAGCCCGCGACGGCGGCCGGGGAATCATTGCCAGGCCCTCCAGCCTGCTGCGGGGACGGTACCTGCTGATGCTGCTGGAGGTGACGCGCTTTTACCGGAAGGCGCGGGCCCTCCTGAAGACAGAGCCCATTCCGGCCACCAGTCCGCATGCCGCGCATTCGGAGCTGACCCTCGGTGGGTTCCTGGAACGGGAAGACTTCAGTCCGTACTTTATTTCCCATTTCATGACCCCGGTGGTCAGTGCGGTCTGGTCCTGCGACCCCACCACCGCGCTCGCCTATCCGGCCCGCTACCTCTTCACCTTCCTGGCCCATCACGGGATGCTGGGCGTGAAGGGTTCGCCGCAGTGGCGCACCGTCACCGGCGGTTCAGCCCGGTATGTGGAGAAACTCGCAGCCACGCTGACTGATATCCGGCTCAACACTCCTGTTACTGCCATCCGGCGCCTGCCGGAAGGCGTGGAGCTCGCAACAGAGCACGGGCTGGAAGACTTCAACGCCGTCGTGATTGCCACCCACCCGGCCCAGGCACTCGCGTTCCTCGCTGATGCGACGCCGGCTGAGAAGGAGGCGCTGGGCGGGATGCCCTACTCGGTGAACCACACCGTGTTCCACCGGGATCCGGCTGTCCTGCCTGCCGCCGGCAACGCGAAGGCATCCTGGAACTACCGCCTGCCGTCCTGCGGCGCCCGGCCGGACAAGGTCCTGGTCACCTACGACCTCACCCGTCTGCAGCGGCTGGACCCGGTTGATGGCCGTCCGTACCTGGTGAGCCTGGGGGAGTCGGAGCTGATTGCCGGTGATGCGGTGCTTGAGCGCATGGTGTACGAGCACCCGCAGTACACGCCGAAATCGCTGCAGGCGCAACAGGCAATAGCCGCACTCAGCGACCACCGGATTGCCTACGCCGGCGCGTATTTGGGATGGGGTTTCCATGAGGACGGTGCACTTGCCGGTGTCCGCGCGGCGGAATCGCTGGGCCGCTCCTGGCCTGGTGCCCTGGCCGCTGAGCCGCGTGAGGCTGCCGACAGTGCGGAGCGGGAGCTGCTTTCCGCCGCGGATCCCTCATGAGCGCGGCAATTTACCGCACCTCCATATCGCACGTGCGGCGAACCCCTTTCAAGAACGCGTTTACGTACCGCAGCTATAGCTGGTTCGTGGATGTCGACTCGCTTCCGCGGCTTCCGCTCCCGCTGCGGCCGCTGGCCGTATTCCGCGCCGGGGACCACCTGGGCGATCCGGAGGGCACCATCCGCGGCAACGTGGAACGATACCTGCGCACGCAGGGGATAGAGCCCGACGGCGGCGCTATCCACATGCTGGCCAGCGCCAGGGTTTTTGGCTACGTCTTCAACCCGCTGTCGCTGTTCTGGTGCTACCGGTCCACCGGGGAGCTTGAGTGCGTGGTGGCCGAAGTCCACAACACGTACGGGGAGCGCCACTGCTACCTTCTCCGGACGGATACCGCCGGGCGGGCTGCTGTCCCCAAGGCCTTTTATGTTTCGCCCTTCAACAACCTGGATGGGCAGTACCGCATGAAGCTGCCCGCACCGGGGGAGCGCCTCGGGGTCTCCATCGTGCTGGACCGTGAAGGCCACCGCCCGTTCGTGGCCACCATGGACGGCACGCGCCGGCCGGCCACGGTTCCGAACATCCTGGCAGCGGCCCTTGCTGTTCCGGCCGCTCCGTTGCTGGTATCCGCGCTCATCCGGGTGCAGGGCATCAAACTCTGGGCCAGGCGCCTGCCTGTCGTCGCCCGACCGCACCACCCCTCACCGGAGGCAGTTCAATGACACTGATAGACGACAACGCAACAACTGCAGCTCCTGTTCTCGCTAAAGCGAGGGACAAAGCTGGACTTTCGGACGTGGCCGCCACGCACTATGCCGACGCCCGGACTGCCACCGGAGTCCCGGCGTCGCCCGCCACCATCGATCCCGGCGTGTGGCCGGAAGTTGCGCAGCCGCCGTCGGGCGTCAAAGCAGCGGTGGCAGGCAAGGCCGCAGGCCTCCTCTTCAAAGGGGCCGTAAAGCGGCTGCCCCTGCGTGTTGAGTACCCGGACGGCACGGTACTGGGCACCGGCGGCGCCGGCGGCCCGGTGATGGTGATGGTCCGGCCGGAGGCGTTTGAAGCCAGGATCGGCGACAACGGCCTGATCGGGCTGGGCGAGTCGTTCATGGCCGGGGACTGGGAGGCAAGCGACCTGGCGGGTGTCCTGGAAGTCTTCGCCGCCTCGGTGGATACGCTGATTCCCGCCCCGCTCCAGAAGCTGCGGGCCCTGTACCTGCCGCGCACGCCGCGGCAGGAACGCAACGCCGAGCAGAACACGCGCAGCAACATCTCGCGGCACTACGACCTGTCCAACGAGCTGTTCTCCACGTTCCTCGACTCCACAATGAGCTATTCCTCGGCGCTGTTTCCGCTGGAAGCCGGACCGCTTTCTGCTGTTGGCTGGGAGGTTCTGGCCGAAGCGCAGCAGGCGAAGATTGACAGGCTGCTGGACAAGGCAGGGGTCGGCGCCGGGACCAGGCTCCTGGAAATCGGAACGGGTTGGGGCGAGCTGGCTCTCCGGGCTGCGGCCCGCGGCGCCATTGTCTACAGCGTCACCCTCTCCAGCGAGCAGCAGGCACTTGCACAGGAGCGAATCGCGGCCGCCGGTTTTGCAGACCAGGTGACAGTGACGCTGCAGGATTACCGGGCCGTTGAGGGCGAGTACGATGCCATCGTCTCCGTCGAGATGATTGAAGCTGTGGGCTACGAGTACTGGCCCATCTACTTCCAGACCATCGACCGGGTGCTGGCGCCCGGCGGGAAAGTGGCCATCCAGGCGATCACCATGCCGCACGGGCGCATGCTCGCCACCCGGAACGCCTACACGTGGGTCCACAAGTACATCTTCCCGGGCGGGTTCCTGCCGTCCGTCCGCGCCATCGAAGGCGTGACCCAGCAGCACACCACGTTGCGGGTGCGGGAGCGGATGGGCATGGGGGACCATTACGCCGCCACCCTGCGGCTCTGGGAGGAGCGGTTCCTGGAGGGCTCGCGCGAGGTGGGCGAGCAGGGGTTCGATGCGGTGTTCCAGCGGATGTGGCTGTTCTACCTGTGCTACTCCCGGGCCGGGTTCCAGTCCGGCTACCTGGATGTGCAGCAGATCGTGCTGGACCGCCGGGAGGTCCAGCTCTAGCAGCCGCAGCTGCCGGCGCCGTGACGGAGGTGCCGGCAGCCGCGGTCGTGAGGGTTAGTGGGATTCGTCACCACAAGGGGTTCCGAAGGTCACTTCGGGGCCCCTTCCGGCTGTCCCGGGCGGCGCGCAACCTGCCCCTTGACTGCGGGCGACACGCCGTCTTTTCCTCGACACGCTGGGCGATAAATGTGGCTAAGTACTCCACAGGATGTGGATTGCGTCCGCAAAAACAGCGGAATCACGGACATTTTGAAGACCCCTCCCTGTGGATTAAAGGTGCATTAAATGACATACTTGTAATACATCATCTTGGGGTTCCAAAGAGGCGTCTGCACTAGATGTAGTATCTAGGTACAGCTTGGGCGGGAACACCGGACGAGCAAGTTTTCAGTAAAGGGGACAGGAACCATGACCGTAACGGTTTACACAAAGCCTGCTTGTGTTCAGTGCAACGCCACCTACCGGGCGCTCGACAAAAAGGGCATTACCTACCAGAGCGTTGACATCTCCCAGGACGCCGAGGCCCTCGAGCGCCTGAAGGCACTGGGCTACATGCAGGCTCCTGTTGTGGTCACGGACCAGGACCACTGGTCAGGCTTCCGCCCGGACAAGATCGAGGAACTGGCGCTTTCCGCAGTTTCCTCCGTGGCCTAGGGGTCACACTTTTTTCTGCCGGCAATCAACAACCAGCTGAGGTGATTCCCACGGCAGCACCAGCAGCCCAGGAACTCGACACAGCATCGGAATCCCGCACTTCCCAGGATGTTCATGCGGCTCAGCGCGTGGCGGATCCCGGGGCGGTTCCGCCAGTTGTTACAAGCAGCCAACTCATCTTTTTTTCCTCGGCATCCGAGAACACCACCCGCTTTGTTTTGAAGCTTGGCCGCGAGGTGGCCCGGATTCCGTTGTTCGCCAAGGACGCACCCCTCCTCGCCACCCGGCCGTTCGTGCTGGTGGTGCCCACCTACGGCGGCACCGGGGGAGAGGGTTCTGTCCCGAAGCAGGTCATCCGCTTCCTGAACATTCCGCAGAACAGGCAGCTGCTCCGTGGGGTGATCGGCGCCGGCAACACAAACTTCGGGGACAACTACTGCCTGGCGGGAGACATCATCGCCGCCAAGTGCGGAGTACTGCACCTCTACCGCTTCGAATTAATGGGCACGCCAGAAGACGTGGCCCGCGTAAACAATGGATTGGACACGTTTTGGACACGACTGTCGCAGACACAGAAGTAACCAGGGCCCAGAAGCCCGAGATGCCCGCCGCCTATAAGGGCCTGGGTTATCACGAGCTGAACGCGATGCTGAACCTGTACGGCCCCAGCGGCGAGATCCAGTTCGAAGCGGACCGCGAAGCCGCGCACCAGTACTTCCTGCAGCACGTGAACAACAACACCGTGTTCTTCCACGACCTGGAAGAGAAGCTTGAATACCTGGTCAAGAACGACTACTACGAGCGCGAGACGCTTGACCAGTACACGATGAACTTCATCCGTGACCTGTTCAACCGCGCCTACAAAAAGAAGTTCCGCTTCGAGACCTTCCTGGGCGCGTTCAAGTTCTACACGTCCTACACACTGAAGACGTTCGACGGCAAGCGCTTCCTGGAGCGCTACGAGGACCGCGTGTGCATGGTTGCCCTGCACCTGGCCCGCGGCAACGAGCAGCTTGCCCTGCAGATGGTGGACGAGATCATCGAGGGCCGCTTCCAGCCGGCCACGCCTACGTTCCTGAACGCCGGCAAGAAGCAGCGCGGCGAGCTGGTTTCCTGCTTCCTGCTCCGCATCGAAGACAACATGGAATCGATCGGCCGGTCCATCAACTCCGCGCTGCAGCTGTCCAAGCGCGGCGGCGGCGTGGCCTTTGCGCTGACGAACATCCGCGAAGTGGGCGCGCCCATCAAGCAGATCGAGAACCAGTCCTCAGGCGTCATCCCCGTGATGAAGCTCCTCGAAGACAGCTTCTCCTACGCCAACCAGCTCGGCGCCCGCCAGGGTGCCGGTGCCGTGTACCTGCACGCCCACCACCCGGACATCTACCGCTTCCTGGACACCAAGCGCGAGAACGCTGACGAGAAGATCCGCATCAAGACCCTCTCGCTGGGCGT
Organism: Arthrobacter sp. Hb9-2; assembly: GCF_059091165.1. Lineage (NCBI taxonomy): Bacteria > Bacillati > Actinomycetota > Actinomycetes > Micrococcales > Micrococcaceae > Arthrobacter > Arthrobacter sp. Hb9-2. The sequence continues at coordinate 30,580 of NZ_JBNHGJ010000036.1, forward strand.
CGTCATCCCGGACATCACATTCGAGCTGGCCAAGCGCGACGAGGACATGTACCTGTTCTCCCCGTACGACGTCGAGCGTGTCTATGGAATGCCGTTCTCTGACGTCTCGGTCACCGAGAAGTACTACGAGATGGTGGACGATTCCCGGATCAAGAAGACCAAGATCAAGGCACGCGAGTTCTTCCAGACCCTCGCCGAGATCCAGTTCGAATCCGGCTACCCGTACATCATGTTCGAGGACACCGTGAACCGGGCCAACCCGATTGACGGCAAGATCATCATGTCCAACCTGTGCTCGGAGATCCTCCAGGTTTCCCAGCCCACCACGTACAACGATGACCTGTCCTACGCTGACACCGGCAAGGACATCTCCTGCAACCTGGGCTCGCTGAACATTGCCAAGACGATGGACTCGCCGGACTTCGGCCTGACCATCGAGACGGCTATCCGCTCACTCTCGGCCGTGTCTGACATGTCCAACATCACCTCGGTGCCGTCCATTGCCAAGGGCAATGACCAGAGCCACGCCATCGGCCTGGGCCAGATGAACCTGCACGGCTACCTTGCCCGTGAGCGGGTGCACTACGGCTCCGAAGAGGGCCTGGACTTCACCAACATCTACTTCTATTCGGTGGTGTACCACGCGGTCCGTGCCTCCAACCTGCTGGCAATCGAAACCGGACAGACCTTCGGCGGCTTCGAGAAGTCCAAGTACGCGTCCGGTGAGTTCTTCGACAAGTACACGGAGCAGGAATGGCTGCCTCAGACCGAAAAGGTCCGCGAGCTGTTCAAGAACGTGCACATCCCCACGCAGGCCGACTGGATGGCGCTGAAGGCTTCCGTTATGGAGCACGGCATCTACAACCAGAACCTGCAGGCTGTTCCGCCGACGGGCTCGATCTCCTACATCAACAACTCCACCTCCTCGATCCACCCGGTGGCGTCCAAGATTGAGATCCGCAAGGAAGGCAAGCTGGGCCGCGTGTACTACCCGGCGCCGTACCTGACGAACGACAACCTGGAGTACTACCAGGATGCGTACGAGATCGGCTACGAGAAGGTCATCGACACCTATGCCGCCGCCACGCAGCACGTGGACCAGGGCCTGTCCCTGACGCTGTTCTTCAAGGACACCGCCACCACGCGCGATATCAACAAGGCCCAGATCTACGCCTGGAAAAAGGGCATCAAGACCATCTACTACATCCGTCTCCGCCAGCTCGCGCTGGAAGGGACCGAGGTTGAGGGCTGCGTCAGCTGCATGCTTTAGTCTTCAACTAATTGTGCCAGTACGACGGCGGGTGCCCGCCCGCCGTCGTACGCTTTAACTTAGAGAAACCACCCAAAACATAGGGGATGACATGACCGAGAAGGTCAAGCTGCTTAGCCACGTCGAGGCCATCAACTGGAACCGCATCCAGGACGACAAGGACGTGGACGTCTGGAACCGTCTCGTCAACAACTTCTGGCTGCCGGAGAAGGTGCCGCTGTCCAACGACGTCCAGTCGTGGAACACGCTGACGCCTGCCGAACAGCAGCTCACCATGCGTGTGTTCACCGGCCTGACCCTGCTGGACACCATCCAGGGCACCGTCGGCGCAGTCTCCCTGATTCCGGATGCCCTGACTCCGCATGAAGAAGCCGTGTACACCAACATCGCCTTCATGGAGTCCGTGCACGCCAAGAGCTACTCCTCCATCTTCTCCACGCTGGCCTCCACCAAGGAGATCGACGAGGCATTCCGCTGGTCCACCGAGAACGCGAACCTTCAGAAGAAGGCGCAGATCGTCATGGACTACTACCAGGGCGACGACCCGCTGAAGCGCAAGGTTGCTTCCACGCTGCTGGAGAGCTTCCTGTTCTACTCCGGCTTCTACCTGCCCATGTACTGGTCCTCACGCGCCAAACTGACGAACACGGCCGACCTGATCCGCCTGATCATCCGTGATGAGGCCGTACACGGCTACTACATCGGCTACAAGTTCCAGAAGGGTCTTGAAGGCCTGTCCGAGGAACGCAAGCAGGAGATCAAGGACTACACGTTCGAGCTGCTGTTTGAGCTGTACGAAAACGAAGTCCAGTACACGCACGATCTGTACGACGGCGTCGGCCTGGCCGAGGACGTCAAGAAGTTCCTGCACTACAACGCCAACAAGGCCCTGATGAACCTCGGCTACGAAGCCATGTTCCCGGCGTCCGTGACCGACGTGAACCCGGCAATCCTCTCGGCGCTGTCGCCCAACGCTGACGAGAACCACGACTTCTTCTCGGGATCGGGTTCGTCGTACGTGATCGGCAAGGCCGTTAACACTGAGGATGAGGACTGGGACTTCTAGTCTCCTGCTGCCCGCATAGCCTCACGATGTCCGTGGCCTCCACTACGGCAGCCGCTAATTCCTTCATGTAGGCCTGCTTTCGTGCCGGATTGGCTTGATCTCATCTAGAGGGGACGCATCTTCTTTCCTATGAATAGCGCCCCGTCCGGGGCCGCCATTAGTGGCTATCCGGACGAGGCGCTTTCCTACTTCGGAGTCACTTCTTCGTTGTACGCATGCTGAAGGTGTTGTTGGAATGCTTCACTTTTTCGTAGCCGCCGAACGCGTTGGCTGAGCCAGTCTTCTGCTGGAGGCGCGCCGGAGAAACCGTGCGGGGTACGGCTCCCGCTTTAGCTGCGCCATTGGAATTCTTGCTGGTCATCATGATCACCTCCTTACGTTTTCGTAGGATTACGCACGAGCACTTCAGGCTGCTCGATAGCCGCTGGGGCTCGCGTCATGGGCGCGATCGACGACTCTGAAGATCATTTGTTTGGCCTTCTCAACGGACGCAGCACAGCCGGCCGAAACTGTCGCCATCCCAGTCCTGCCGATACTTATCCGAGAGTTCGACGCGGCCTCGATCTGGCGAATGCTAGAGCCCCCAACCCCGATGACGATTCCAGTTTGACCAGCCGGGATCTGAAACGTCTGCACTACGTCAGCCCACGCCGTCGTCTTTACTGTCGCTGCCTTTGCTGTAATCCAGGGTTCTGCCACTACCCAGACCTTTAGGATCCGTCCATCAATCTGGGCTTCGAGGCGAACGCTGTCATTATCCCGATCCGGGATCTGTCGACTGGGCTTGGCAAGAACCTCTTCGATGTGGTGCTGCTGCACCTGGCGTTCGAGCATCCGTTCCTTTGCATGTTTCGTGTAAACGGGCGGTACAGCAAATCGGGGCTGGGATGACCGTTGGCTTTTCAGGTAAGTGAATAGCCAGAGAGAAAAAGCCGCGAGAATAGCGGTTCCGATAAGTAGCGCCGCAATGGTTGTGTTCATGTCCTGCGTTCCTTCCGTTCCGGATGCGTCAGTTGACGCTGGTTCCACGATCGAACGGGGCATCGCTAGGCATCAACCGCCCGTATGCCTAGCGATGCCTTGGCGCAGATTAAGTGCGACAGGTGACAAAATCTAGTCATGGGAAACGCGGAGCTGCGTGTAAACGGCACACTCACACAAGCAATCAAAGACGTTTTGGGATACTCTCCGAACTCAGTGGAGCCAGTGGTGGTTCTTGCCGCCTATCTGCATAGTTTGGTCGCTAGATACGGCCTGACGGACAGTCAGCACCTTGACCCCATCGAGTTCGAGCGCCCCGTGTTACCCTTGGAAGCCCGAGAATTTGTCGACAACTTTCTCGATTCTGCCAACACCGAATCGCTGAGAAATTCGCTTTATAAGGCTTCCGTGAACCTCGCTGATGACGGAACGGTGCGTAGCGCTCTCAATAAGAACCGCTCCCTGAGCCAGCGTGAGGTCCTTCTCCTAGCTCAGGTGGCTTGGAATCTGGAACACAACGACCAACGCCCTTTGCTGCCGTTACTTCCGGATGAAATCCTCAAGGATGGGAAGAAGGTCAAGGCGGACATTTTCGCCCCCGGCATCGGCAAGGACTTTGCGACGATGCATTGGACGGATCGCGGAAACCAAGCAGGAGTTCAAGGTAAGTCTTCCGGTGACACTTTCCGGAGGCAGACGGCTAGGCTCGCCGTACTAGCCGCACAGTGGTTCCTCGACTCTCATACGAAGCCAGCGCCAATAGTTGGCGGAGCGAAAATGCTGAACGGCACCAAGCCCGGAATCAGAAGGCTTGTTTGGCCATCGACAGGTGCTTACCAGATGGATGATGTCGGCCTCCCCAGCTCTGCGGTCCAAGCACTAGCTGATGCGCTACCGCCAGAACCAAAAGGATCGTCAACCGAGCAGATACTTGTTGGGAACTTTGCGGAGGTGGGGGGCCACTATCAGCCTCGTGCATTTGACAGCGAGATTGACCGCGCTTGGGGCGACGGCGGCGATCGGCGTGTTTGGTTGCGTGGCGGGCCTGGTTTGGGGAAATCCTATGCGGCTCGCAAGATCATGCAGGAAGCGCTCGGGAGTTTAGACGACGAGCGCCACAACTTGCTGATTTGGGTGGAGTCCGCCGATGCCGTGGCCGTAACCCGAGAATTGGCACGGGCAGCGGAACGACTTGATGGTGGCCCCAAAAACTCCGGCGCAGCAAACGCCGGGGATCGCGAAGACCAGCTTGCGCGCGGGTTACTCGATCATCTGAGAACGACCGACATGCGCTGGCTGATCGTCTTCGACGACGCGAACGCCGCAGAGCTAATTGAGCGCAAATTGGTCCCACCCGGGAGGAATCCGAGGGGACGGGTTCTCATCACAACATTGAGCGCCTCCCATCTGATCAGCGGCTCTGGCCATCAGGTCGAAGCGGAGCTGTTCTCTCGGGACGAGGCTGAAGAATTTCTCAATACCCGCCTGCCCGAGACGTCCGTGCATGACAGGGCCGGGTTGTCCGACACAGTGAGGCACCACCCGTTGGCGCTGTCCATTGCGGCTTCCACAATTGCCGCCAACAGGATGCCTGTCTCTGACTGGGTCCAAGAGTTCCATGAGTCCCCGCGAATGGATGAAGCGGCGGATTATTCTGATGCTGGAGGCTATCCAACGCTCATTGGCGCCACTTGGAAGGTCGCACTAGACAAAGCTGCTCAAGACATGCCGAACGGTGTGGTGGAACGGACAGCAATGGTCGCGGCCCTGCAGGATCCAGATGGACACCCCACGTGGCTCTGGCAGCGGGATAGTGTCTGCGAGTGGGTTGCAGGTGAGGCAGATCTGCCGGCAACCAGGACGAGAATGCATCCCGGGGTCAAACGCCTCGTTGACTACGGAATCATCCAGCTCACAGGAAGCTGGCAGGTTGGCCGCCTCGCGATTCATCAATTGGCAGCTCGCGCCATCCGTGAGGCCTCAGCCCCCGAGGAACTTGCCCTAGCTGGCGCCGTCCTGGCCGAGCAGTGGCTGCGTGAGCTCACGTCGAATCCAGCCAATGCACAGCCCCAGAATATTCGGGCGGCCGTAGGACCCATCGCGGCGTTACCCAAGCTGAACGCTTTGACGCGAAGCATGGCAACCGCGCTTGTGGGGTTCTCCGCGCCATCGACGGACCAAACAAGTATCGAGCGAGATCTGTGGGAACTGGAACTACTGGAACCGCACCTAGTCCGTGGCGGTGCTGTAGGGCGCGCCGATCTGGCGGAGCGCTTAGCGAACATTGGACGCGCTCAACGAGAACTGGGGCGACACTCGGAGGCCCACAAGTATCTGGATGCCGCTTCCTCGATCTACCGCGACCTTGCGGAACTCCCGGATCTCAACGACAATTTGCGGGCAGAATACCTCGTCTCCCTGGCAGACATCGATGCAGAAATGGATCAGCCCGGACTGTCTCGAGAACGTCGTAGAAAGGCTGCAAAACTGCTACAACGATGGGCCGCACGAAAGTCGACGAGCGACGCCTCGATTTCGGACAGGTTGGCACTGGCCGAGATTTATCAGAACCTGTCGGACGATAACGAATCCCGGGCGGCGCTCGATAGCGCTCTGTCACTCTGGGAGAGCCGACCGCCCGCCGGCGCAGTTGAAGATAGTGATGCGGATGAGGAGGCATCAACGCTCGCAAAGCTTGGGCAGCAGCTGGCAATAGCAGGACGACTCACCGAGGCGAAGGGTTATTTGCTTCAGGCAGCCCGCCTCAGCGAAAAGACGGAATTGGGCCGCTGGGTTCAGCTCGGGCGTATCCACACGAGGTTGGCGTACGTGTGCTCCCAGTTGGGCGAGTGGCGGGAAGCTGAAAAGTGGTTCGAGCGAGCGGAAGGCGACCCTCTTCTCCTTGCCAGCGTTCAGTTGCACCAGGGGCGAGTAAGAGAGGCACAAGCCAACGTCAATTCTTCAGCGTCGAGATTCTCTGCCCGCTCAAGTCAGAACCCCGATCGGGATGATCGGGAGGTTGACTCGAAGATTCGCGAATGGATGAAGGATGAACTCCCCGTCTTGCTCGCTTTTTTGTCTGTAAGGGCGATGAAGCACGAGCGGTGGGAGGATGCAGCGGGCTTGGTAGAAGGAAGGCTCGAAATCACTCGAGCCAAGTCTGACGCCTCCCCCGGGGAAGATCCCATCGAACTCTCCAACGCCTACCTCCAAGCCGGATTTACCTCTTTAAGGGCTGGCCGCTTTCAGGTGGCTGCCACGCACTTCGCGAGTGGGGCTAACATCGCGGAATTGCTTTGCCAGATGTCTCCCGCAGACCACAAGAGACGGTTGGAGTACGGGCAATCACTCTATTGGCTGGCTTCCTCTCACGCGAGCGCTGACCGACCGGATGCTGCGGTGAGGCACGCGCGAAGAGCCATCGAAGTCCTTGAAGGGGTCGAAGGACTGGAAGATGAAGCACGGATACTCTCGAGCGCAGCTAGTTCAGTTCTCGGGCGGGCCCTCCTCCAGAAGGGCGATGCGGACGAAGCCGTCGTGTTTTTGACAAGAAGAGTGCAATCCTGCCAGGCGTCACTTGCTGAGACTTCCGATGACCACGATTCAATGAGAACGCTCGGTGATGCCCTTCAAGAATTGTGGAAGGCTCTTTTTGCCGCAGGCCGATGGCAGGATTCCATTCAACCTCTAATGGACACCATCTCGATCTATCGGGCCATGTCGAGTGGAGCCAGGGACCAACGCAACAGCATGGCGGTTGCTTTTTTCATGCTTGCCTACGCCCACACCCAGCTACTGGAGCATTCCGAAGCCGCTACCGCCGCTGAACAGTCAGCCAACGTGTGGCAGGCACTAGTTGACGGCGACCCCAGCGACAACGAACTCCAAGTCTCGCTCGCACACGCGCTTGGTCTCCTAGGAGAATCGTTAAGCGCACTCGACCGTCGTCATGAGGCCGTGCAGGCAATTACCCGAGCTGTTGGCCATCTCCAGTTGCCGGCTGAGCTAAACCCAGATGACCACATGCAACACCTCACACAACTTCTCGATCGCCTCGGAACTTACCTTCGCGACCTAGAACTCTCCGTCGAGGCAGAGGAAACACAGGCACGTCTGGACGATCTTCGACGGCGGTTCCCGAAAGCTGCCGAGGACGCGTGAGTGCCAGCCGAACCGCCTGGCCAACAAAATCAGGCAGCGCCCCTGGCAGTGGTGTAGTTTCCCGGGCTTGATGTGTCGCTCCGGCGATGTGAAAAGCCATCGTGCGAAGGTCAGCGAGAACGACCAAGAACTCACAGAAGGACACGTACGCACGATGGCCCTTAACCTCGATCGGGACCAACGAGACGAACACCGAGGCGCAGCCCGGCGAGCTCCGGCTGGAAGAGGAAGCCAGCCGCCGTCTGGCCAGTGACCGGCGCATGCCGTTCGACGACCTGGTAGCCGAACTCCGCCTCGAGTCCGATGCAAAAAGGACCAACTAGCTTGACCACGGGACGATGCGGCCGGGCTCATGCCGCCGCGTGAGCGCAGGGGAGGGGAATGGTCCTCGGGACCAAGTAGCCTGTCCATCTACATCTCGCTTGTTTCGTATGGAGCAGATGTACATCTGGTGCTAGCGGATGTACATTTGTTTCATGTCGACCATCAACATCACTGACGCGCGATCACACTTGCCCGAGCTCATCGAAAAGGCCGAGTCGGAGCCGGTATTCATTGAGCGTCGCGGACATCGGGCAGCAGTCTTGGTATCGCCAGAGCGATATGAGCAGATGCTTGATGCTTTGGAAGAAGTCGAGGACATTGCGGCATTCGATGCAGCCATGGCGGAAGAAGGCGAGAACATTCCCTGGGTACAAGTGAAGGCGGATCTGGGCTGGGCATGAGCCCCTACCGGATTGAGCTGAGACCTGCGGCCATCCGCGCACTAAAAAAAATTCATCCCGAGGACAAAGAACGCATTCAAGGTGCCATCGCGCTCCTCGGCCAGGACCCGCGGCCGCCCAAAGCAATTGCCTTGAGCGGCCGTCCGGGCTATCGGGTCCGTGTTGGTGACTACCGGATCATCTATACGATCGAGGATGACGTTTTGCTCGTTGTGGTTGTGACCGTAGGGCACCGCCGCGACGTCTACAACAAGTAGGAAACCGTCCAATTTCCCGCGGGGTCAGGACATGACCGGCCGCTGCCGGTTTACCCGTTCGACGCCCCGGATGATGAGTTCCCCGGCTACTCCTAACCCAATCAGGGCCAACAGGTTTCCATTCCGCATGGAACTTCCAGCGATGTAGCTATTCTGGGCTGCTTGAACCACCGCAATGTCGTTCAAGTACCACCCGTTGACCACACTTTGCTGCGGTGCCCCCTTGGTCTCGCCTGCGTTTAGTTCATTCGTGACGGCAGCCTCGGTAAGGTCCGCTCTCCAGTCTGACGGATTGCTGCCGCTATGAATCGCAGGGTTGTTGACGATCCACGTGATGATCAGCAGCAGACCCAGCACTGAGCCCAAAACGATCCTGGCCCCGTTGGCCGACCGGAGTTTCGATAACTTCAGACGCTTGGCCCTCAGTTGCGGTGCATGGTCCGGCGCCGGCGGCACGTCCGGAACCGCGTTCCCCTTGGATGCTTCGTAAGTAGTCATATCCCCATTTTCATCGTGCTGTTCCAACCACCTGTTGGCGGAAATTTCGTGGGCTACGCCCGTGCTTCGGCAAACCTTGGCGCCATGGACTCCATCTGCTCCATGACGAGTTTGATGGCCTCCGGCTGCTTGTCCGGCGGATAGCCGAACCGCACCAGGAGCCGCTTGATTGAGGACCGAAGCTTCGCCCGGACGTCATCGCGCACCGTCCAGTCTGTCCGGACGTCGCGGCGCATCACCGAGACAAGCTCGCGGGCAATGTCTGCGAGTACGCCTTCGCCCTGGACGTCCACCGCCGACTCGTTCTGGGCAACGGCGTCGTAGAACGCCAGCTCATCCGAGTTCAGCGGGGGAGTGAACTGTTCCCCGCGCTTACCTTCCGCTGCTACCTCACGTGCTAGCTCCACGAGCTCGGCAATAACCTCGGCCGACGTCAGCTGTTGGTTCGTGTACTTCTTCATCAGCTCCGTGATCCGCTCCGAGAACGCCCGCTGCCGGATCACGTTATTCCGGGTGGATGAAGCAGACTCATCGGCGATCAGCTTCCGCAGCGCCTCGATGGCCAGCTGCGGGTTCCGTGCCTTCTGCGTCTTGGCGATGAATTCCGGCGTCAGGTCATCCAGGGACGGCTTGGGCATGCCGGCAGCGTCGTAGATGTCCAGCACTTCACCGGAGGACGTTGCGGACGCAATCAGGTTCCCCAGCAGCCGCTGGATGTCCTCGGGAACCGGCTCGCCGCTGGCCTGCCGGTCCGCGGCGTCGTACTTCGCTATCCAGACGCGGATTTCCTCGTACACCTGAATCTCCGGCCGCAGCTCAACCAACGTCTCGGACCCGGAGCACAGCGCCCACGCACGGGACAGCTGGCTGGAGAACTTCCGGTACTTCGCGGCCAGAGAATCTTCCCCGTCCGCGGACAGGTTGCCCGGCGTCGCAGGATTGCGCAGGTAGCTGACCGCGCCGGTCACGGCGTTCAGGAACGACTTCGGCCCGCCCTTCATCAGCACGGACTTCCAGTCGTAGCCGGCCAGCAGGGAACGCAAAGTCTCCACCAGGGAAACCGTCAGCCCAACAGCCTCCTCAATGTTCTTGCCCACCGGCTTGTTCGCCCGGTCCGACTGCGTGTACTCGCCCAGCGCCTTTGCCAGGTTCTCCGCGAGCGGCGCGTACGCCACCAGCAGCCCGTCTTCCTTGCCGCGGAACGTGCGGTTCACTCGCGCCAGGGTCTGCATCAGCAGCGCGCCCTTGAGCGGCCGGTCCAAGTACAGGGTGTGAAGCGGAGGAGAGTCGTAGCCGGTGAGCATCATGTCCTTGACGATCACGAGCTCCAGCTCGTCGTCGACGTTCTTGAGACGTTCCTTGACCTGAGCATTCAGCGAATCCCGGCGCACGTGGTCGGATACCGGCGCCACGTCGGTCGCGTCGCCGGAGTACACCACCTTGATCCTGCCCTTCGAGAGATCGTCCGAATGCCAGTCTGGACGCAGCTCCACGATCGCGGAGTACAGCTTGGCGCAGATTTCCCGCGTCCCGCCCACGATCATCGCCTTGCCCGGCGCCTCGATGAACTTGCCCATCCGCTCGCGCCGGTTCTCCCAGTGCGCCACCAGATCCTCGGCCAGCGCAGCGATGCGCTGCGGCGCACCATAGACTGCGTTGACGACGGCGACACTCGCCTCGATGCGCGCACGTTCCGTATCGTCGAGCCCGAGGGTCAGTTCGTCGGCTGACTTGTCCAGGTCCTCCTCCGTGACGCCTTCGGAAAGCCCCACCTTGATCAGCCGCGGTTCGAAGTACACGGGCACGGTGGCGCCGTCCTCCACAGCCCGCGATAGGTCGTAGATGTCGATGTAGTCGCCGAAGACGTCCTGGGTGTTGCGGTCATCGAAGGAGATCGGGGTTCCGGTGAAGGCGATCAAGGTTGCATGGGGGAGCGCGTCGCGCAGATGCCGGGCGTAGCCGTCCAGGTCGTCGTAGTGCGAGCGGTGGGCCTCGTCCACCACCACGATGATGTTGCGCCGGTCGGACAGCAGCGGGTGGTCGGCGCCGGCGTCCTTCTCGGACTTGCTCCGGCCGAACTTTTGAAGCGTGGTGAAGTAGATGCCGCCCGTGGTCCGGTTGCTCAGTTCGTCGCGCAGCTCGGAGCGTTTCCTGATCTGCTTGGGCTGCTCGGCCAGAAGCAGGCTGCGGTCAAAGCCTTCAAACAGCTGCCCGTCGAGCTCGTTCCGGTCCGTGATGACCACGACGGTGGGGTTTTTCAGCTTGGGCGCGCGCGCCACCATGTTCGCGTACAGTTCCATTTCCATGGACTTGCCTGAGCCCTGGGTGTGCCAGACAACCCCGGCCTTGCCGTTGCTCTCGACCGCTTGGATCGTGCTGGCGACAGCCTTTGTGACCGCATAGTACTGGTGCGGTTTGGCGATGCGCTTGGCCAGGCCGCCGGAGCCCTGGTCGAACGCGGTGAAGTTCCGGACCAGCTGCAGGAAACGTTCCTGGTTGTAGAGGCCGTCCAACGCGGTGTCCAGCGCAGTGACCGCATCGCCGTCGAGCATGTAGCCCTGGGGGACGGGGACGCCGTCGTCGTCTACGTTCCATGGTGAGAAGTGATTAAAGGGGGTGAACGGCGTTCCGTACTTGGCCTGGATCCCGTCGCTGGCGAGCGTGAAGACGCAGAAGCGGAACGCCATGGGGAATTCGCGGAGGTAGGTCTGGAGCTGGGCGTGGGCGCCGGGGAGGTCGGCGTGGGCGCTGCCGGCCTTCTTGAGTTCGATGATGCTGACGGGCATGCCGTTGCAGTAGAGCACGACGTCGAAGCGCCGTTTGTAGTCGCCCTGCACCAGGGTGACCTGGTTGACGGCGAGCCAGTCGTTCTGGTCCGGTGCTTGGCTGAGCAGCCGGATGGTGGGGTTGGCCTCGTTGCCGTCTGAATCGATGTATGTGAGCCGGTAGCCGTCGACGAGGCAGTTGTGGATGCGGTGGTTCTCGGCCATAGCGTCGTTCGATTTGGGCGAGGCGATTTCCGCCAGGGCCTGCTGCAGGTACTGGGCGGGGACCGTCGGGTTGAGGCGCTGGAGGGCGGCGAGCAGGCGTGGCCGGACCAGCAGCTCAGCCCAAGAGTCACGTTCCCCGGAGCCGGGCGCGATGGCCTGGCCCTCCATCGGCTTCCAGTCCAGCTCGCCGAGCCGCTCCTTTGCGGCGCCCTCCCAGTCGGCTTCAGAAAAGGCTACTGCTGGTGCTGTCACGGTGATCCCCCAAAGTGATTGTTTGTTCAGCTTACTTAGACGCTTGGTCAGCAGGCGGAATTCATAGGCTCAATAGTGCAACAAGCTGTTGCACTATTGAGCGGCATCGCCCCCTCAGTTGCGCAAGAGGCACTTGCACAATTGATCCCTCGTCTTTTACAGTGCCCTCGCCTCAATAAGCGCCTATACCCCGGCGTTCTCAAGCACCTTCTCCGCGTCCTTGACCCGCAACTTGCCGGACATGAGCTGGGGGAGGAGTGCGTTGCGAGTGTCGGCCAGGGTCCGGTTCTCTTGGTCCAGCGAGTGGAGTTGTTCCCGCAGAGGTTCAGCGAGTTGCTCAAAGGAACGCTGGCTTGCGTCGTCAGCCAGTGGCACTAATGCTTCCCTGAACTTGTCGGCGCGCACGGCTGGATAAGCGCTGCCCTCGGCAACGGTCTCCAAGTAGGACGTGAACGCGGGCTGACGCGTTACCTCGTAGAGGTACGCCCAGCCAACGGTCCGCGCAGTCAGGACGGCCAAACCAGTAGAACCTACCAGTAGCGGGTCGTCGGACAGGTTCAGGGCATGAGACCGCCGATTTGGGCGCACGGTAGACCAAAGTGTGTCGCCCTTCCGGATAGCCCGGCGAGCTCGAGACGGTGCACCGTCCCAAGCTGTTGCCGGTGGGAACGTATAAGAACCGACCCCCACTGAGGCGATGTCCACATATCTGAGCTCGCCGCCAGGGGTAGGCGTCAGCGTCAACCTGTTCACGTCAGCAATCTCGCAAAGTCGAACAATTGGGGTCTCGGCATCCACGCTTGACTCAAATCTCGTCGCCAGCAGTTCATCCGCCGTGACCGAGAGTTTGGTGTTGGCAACGATCTTGTCGTCGAGGGCGCCCAGCACCTCCGCGATGGCACGCTGCTCGCTCAGATCGGGAATTTCCACAGTCAGGGATTTGAGCTGCCCAAGGTTGAATCCCGGGATTGTGCTGCCGATCGCCCGCGATTGAACTTCGAAGACCATCTTCGGTTGGTTCAGGTTGTAATACAGGAACAAAGGATCAACTTTGGACAGATCCGGCGTCAGCTTCATCTGTTTGTTCGAGACTATGTACTCCGCGAAGCTCGCATTCGAGTCGAGCAACCCGATCTGGCCGACAGTGCCCCAGCAAGTGAATATGAGGTCACCACGTCTCGCGACGGATCGTCTAAAGGTGGCAGCGAGTTCAGGATCGAGGTAAACAAGGTCGGTTTCATTGAGTTTTGTGCCGACATCTTCGCTGAGATTACTTCCGCGGAGCATCGGAACGCCATTCGGCCGGAAGTTCTTCGACGACACGGCCGACCCGAATGGGCCTGTAGCCAATGCTGATTCTTGGCCGGAAGCGATGTTTTCAATCGTCACTGTTCGCCAGGTCACGAAACCCGCCCCAGCTGCTCGCGCACAACCCCAGCCAGCCGCTCCGACTCCTCGAACTGCTCAAACAGCTCCTTGGACAACCGCGCGATCTTCTCCTCGATCGGCTCGCCGTCGTCCTCCACGTCGGCCGCTCCGACATAGCGCCCGGGCGTCAGCGCATAGTCCGCTGCCTTGACCTCGGCAAGGCTTGCCGAATAGCAGAAGCCGGCCTCGTCGTCGTACGTCAGCCCTGCCTCGACTGCCGAAGACGTGCCGCGCCAGGCGTGGTACGTGTTGGCGATCTTGGCGATGTCCTCGTCGGACAGGGCGCGCTCGGCGCGGTCCACCATGTAGCCCAGGTTCCGGGCATCGATGAAGAGCACCTGCCCGGTCCGGTCCACCGAGCCGCGCGGGCCGGCGGTCTTGTCCTTCGCAAAGAACCAGGTGCACACCGGAATGCCTGTGCTGCGGAACAGCTGGGTGGGCAGGGCCACCATGCAGGAGACGAGGTCGGCCTCCACCAACTGCGCGCGGATCTCACCTTCGCCGCCGGAGTTGGAGGACATGGAGCCGTTGGCCATGACCACGCCGGCGCTGCCGCCGGGCGCCAGCTTCGAAATGATGTGCTGGATCCAGGCATAGTTGGCGTTGCCGGCCGGCGGGACGCCGTACTTCCAGCGCGGGTCAGACTCCGAACGGGCCCAGTTCTTGATGTTGAACGGCGGGTTGGCCATGATGAAGTCCGCGCCGTTGTTCCCGGTCAGCTCCGGGTGCTGGTCGCGGGCGAACGTGTCCCCCCAGCGCGAGGCCAGGTTGGCGTTCAGGCCGTGGATGGCCAGGTTCATCTTCGCCATCCGCCAGGTGCGCTCGTTGAGCTCCTGGCCGTAGACCGAAATGTCCGAGCCTTCCAGGTGGTGGGCAGCCAGGAACTTCTCGGCCTGCACGAACATGCCGCCCGAACCGCAGCACGGGTCATACACCCGCCCGCGGTGGGGCTCCAGCACCTCGACCAGCACCCGGACCACGCCGGCCGGGGTATAGAACTCGCCGCCGCGCTTCCCTTCGGCCTTGGCGAACTTCTCCAGGAAGTACTCGTACACCTCGCCGAGCAGGTCGCGCGCCTTGCTGGCGCCCTGGCCGGTGAAGCGGGCGGAGTTGAAGAGGTCCAGCAGCTCGCCCAGGCGGCGTTGGTCCACGTTGTCCCGGTTGTAGATCCTGGGGAGGGTGGCGGCCAGGGACTTGTTGTCGGCCATTATGAGGTCCATCGCCTCATCGATCAGCAGCCCGATGGACTTGGGCGCCGCGCCGTCCACCGCGTCCAGGCCCTTGGCGTGCTCCGCCAGGTACGTCCACCGCGCCCGCGGCGACACCCAGAACACGCCGCGACCGGTGTACTCGTCCACGTCGTCGATCAGCTGGGCGATCTGCTCCTCGTTGAGCCCGTCAGCCTCCAGCTCGGCCTGGATCTGGCCGCGCCGCTCCTCGAACGCGTCCGACACATACTTCAGGAACACCAGCCCCAGGATCACGTCCTTGTACTGCGAGGCGTCCATCGAACCGCGGAGCTTGTCAGCCGCCTTCCAGAGCGTGTCCTTGAGTTCCTTCATGGTGGACGGGGCGAGGTCCGCCTTCACTTTCGGGGGCATGATGCAGTTCCTTCTTCTGGTCCGGCGGTGGAAATGGGGTCTGTCAGGGTGAGGCTTCCGCCCGCTACGCCGTCCGTAATCAGGGTAGCGAGTTCTTCCAGTTGTTTGAGCCGTTCGCGGGCTTGGGCCTGCTCGTGTTGCAGGGCCTCCAGGGCGTTGGTCAGCGGCTGGCGCTGGGCTTCCGCTGTGCGGCGCAGCCGCCAGTTGCGCCAGGCCTTGTCCTCCTGGTTCAGGGAGTTGATGTCACGGGCGACGACGTCGGGCACCAGGCCGCCCGGGTCACCGCGGTCTACCCTCAGGATCCGCGCGGGGAAGACGACGACGGCGCCGCCGTCCGCGTCGACGATGGCGGCGGGCCGCGGGCTGGTACAGAAGACCACGTCGCCTGGTTCGGTCAGGCGGCCTGCCGGGTACTTGGCGGCGAAGTCGAGCAGGGAGATGAAGCGTGCGTTGGTGTTGTGGGGATCCAGCAGTTCCTCGCGGCCCAGGATCCTGCTCCCGGCCCGGCCGTTGAGGTCGGCCTCCTCAAGGCGGACACCCTTCACGTACCTGAGGTTGCCGGTATTCATAAGCTCCTGGACCGTTGCGGACGGGAGCGGATCGCCGGCCGCCGCGGGCTGGACCGCCGGCAGTGCAGGCGGCTCGGCCTCCCCGGAGCAGAGGACCCGGACGAGTTCCTCGATTTGCAGCGCTGTCTCGATGCCGCGCGCCGCCGTCGTACTTTTGGCCGGCGGGACGCCGACAAGCGATCCGTGGCTAGCGAGCAGGATGCGCGTCTGCACCAGACGGGCGAACCGGAAGGAGTGAGCACGGATGGTGGCGCGGCTGCCCATGGAGGCGACGGCGTCGCTGATCAGGTCCTGGCTCACATCGAGGGTGAGCGGGGTGGTGCTCAGGTCCGCCACCATGGTCCAGCGGTCGGCGATGGGCACTTCCGCGAAGGACGGACCCAGCACCCACAGGGCCTGCGGTTCGCGCGGCTTGGCGCGAAGAAGACCCGGCTGGAGCCGGACGATTGCACGCACCCGGCCGGAACGCAGGAGACCCGCGCGCAGGTTCCCGGCCTCGCCCTGCAGGGGGTCGCACAGCACTCGGGCGGGGGCAATGACCACTGCCCGCTGGGAGTCGTCCATCTGCAGGACGATGTTCTCGATGCCCAGCAGGATGCCGGTGGTGTCCAGTGCAGGATCGCCCGGAGCCGGATATTGGGCCACGTGCACGGCGGGACCACTGACGGTGAAGGCGCCTTTGGCGTCAACCTTGACCGGTGCGCTGTCCGCGCCGTGCACTGCCAGGCGGCGGCGGGCAAACCGTGAGGCGCCGCCGTCGTGATCTGCTGCAAGAAAGGTGACCGTGCCTGATTCGCCGGACTGCTGCACGATGCTGAGCATCACGTCGCTGCCACCCGGCGTGGAGTCCACGAACAGCGGCTTCCGGTCCAGGGTTGCGGCGAGCTCCAGTGCCGTGTTGCTGACAAGGTTGAGCGCAGCGTCCGTCAGGGCAGTGTCCGATTGCTCCCGCAGCCCTGCCTTGAAGCGGTGGGCGAGCAGTTTCTCGAACGCTGCCGGCGCGCTGAACGCACTGTCTGCAAGCCGGTCGGCGAAGTTCGCCAGGCCCGGCAGTGCAGTACCCAGGGCCTCCAGCTCGGAGTAGAGGAAGACGTCGTCCGGGTCAGCCTCATCGGCGGAGTCCAGCAGCTCGGCGGTG
Organism: Arthrobacter sp. Hb9-2; assembly: GCF_059091165.1. NCBI lineage: Bacteria > Bacillati > Actinomycetota > Actinomycetes > Micrococcales > Micrococcaceae > Arthrobacter > Arthrobacter sp. Hb9-2. Next base: position 47,516 of record NZ_JBNHGJ010000036.1, read on the forward strand.
CTGGTTCGGCTGAGGATCTGCCCGGTGATGACCTTTAGGGCGAGGAGCGAGGTGAGGCCATCGAAGGTCTGCCGACTGTCCCGGGGCGCTCCAGCTGCCGGGGTGGCCAGCCTCGCGAACACGGCGGCGTCGTTCGTAGCTTCCGGGTTGTTCCCGCGTCCAGTGGCTTGGAGCCAGGCGGTTACCTCGTCGGCGTCGAACAGCTCGATTCCGTTGGCGGTCGCGGCGGCCGCTGGGAATGGCAGCGGTCCTCCACTGCTTCGCCTGCGCCACATGGAGACAACCGGCCGCTGGACCTGCGCAAGGGAAGCTACGTCGGAAAGGCTCATGTGCAGTGAGCCGGTAGCTGTGTCCATGGCTGCCCCCTTCAGTCGGAATCGTTCCATCAGCCTAACGGGATGCCGTGACACTGACGCCTGTGCACTGATAACCCGGGTTATCAATCGTCTGCGGCGGCTGCGCCGCGGACGGCCCATAAGTTCGTCCTGCAGCCAAGAAGGAATCTTCCGGAGCTGCGGCGGCGGCGGGAAACCGTGCATTGGGGGATCGGTATCCCGCCGCCGTTCAGCGGTTATCCACGAACAGAGGAAGAGAAGATGTTGAACAGCGACATCGGCCCGGCAGACATGCCGGAGAGCAAGACCGTAGTTGAAACCGAGTCCGGTCAGCCCGCCCACGTGACTAAACGAAGCCGGAAGAAGCCCATTCTTGTGGCGAGCGCTGCCGTCGTACTCTTTGCCGGCGGAATTGCCTTCGGAACTGTCCTGCCGGACCCGAAAACCAGCGAGGCGTATGTGTCCCTCGCAGATGAGAAGTCGACGGTGGAGATTGAGCGCGACGCCGCACTGTCCAGCTACGCCACGCTGAAAGGCAAGTACGACACCCTCGAGAGGGGTATGGCGTCCCGCGAGTCCAAGGTTGCGGCGCGGGAGGCCGAGGTTGGAAAAGCCGATGCCGCGGTCAAGTCCGCTGAAGCGACGGTGAAGGCCCGCGAAGAGGCCGTCACCGGGGCGGAGAAGACCAAGGCCGCCAACACAGTTGGGGACGGAACCTGGACTGTTGGTACGGACATTGAGCCGGGCACCTATCGGACGGCCACCGACGTCGGCTCCTCCTGCTACTGGGGCATCTATGCCACCGGCAGCAACGGCAGCAACATCATCGACAACGACCTCCCCGGCGGAGGGCGGCCCTCCGTGGCACTCTCCGCCGGCCAGGATTTCAAATCCACCCGCTGCGGCAAATGGGAAAAGCAGTAGCCGTCTCCGCAGCATCCACCGCATCACCGAAAGGCACCACCATGACCCACCCTAACTTCGCCCCTGTCCCGCCCGCTCCTCAGGGCTCCATGCAGCGGCCGTTCTTCAAGAAGAAGCGCTTCGTCATCCCGGCCGGCGTGCTGCTCCTTGGCATCATGCTTGGCTCCTGCTCCGGCGGGGGAGCGGGCACTGCCGGCGGTGGCAGTGTTCCGGCTGCTTCCGCCGAGGCAGCTCAGCCGGCGGCAGCACCG
>NZ_JBNHGJ010000037.1:0-48433 GCF_059091165.1 Arthrobacter sp. Hb9-2
CGGCGCCACCGGCCCCAGCCAATGCGGCGGCGATGTGGCCGGGAAGGTGGCGCTCGGGTGGGGTGCCGGGTTCGTTGCTGGCCATGGCGTCTTGTTCGTGGTCTGCCGACTGCCTAGCGGCGTCCGGCGACGTCCAAGGCCTCGGGCAGCGTAAAAGCCCCTGCGTACAGGGCCTTGCCCACGATGGCACCTTCGACACCCAGGGGCACCAGGGAACGCAGTACCTTGAGGTCATCCAGGCTCGAGATACCGCCGGATGCGACCACGGGCTTGCCGGTCTTTTCGACCATTTGGCGGAGCAACTCCACGTTCGGCCCCTGCAGGGTACCGTCCTTGGTCACGTCGGTGACCACATACCGCGAGCACCCTGCTTCTTCGAGCCGGCCCAAAACCTCCCAGAGATCCCCGCCTTCCTTGGTCCAGCCGCGGCCCGCCAGCGTGGTTCCGCGGACGTCGAGCCCGACGGCGATCTGGTCACCGAAGCGTTCGATGGCCCGGCGGGTCCATTCCGGGTTCTCCAGCGCTGCCGTGCCAAGGTTCACGCGGGCAACGCCCAGGTCCAGCGCCGCCTCAAGCGTGGCGTCGTCCCGAAGGCCGCCGGAGAGTTCAACCTTGAGGTCCAGCCGGCCGACAACTTCCCGGAGGAGCTCTGCGTTGGAGCCACGGCCAAAGGCCGCATCCAGGTCCACCAGGTGGACCCACTCCGCACCCTGCTGCTGCCAGTTCAGGGCCGCTTCCAGCGGGGTCCCGTAGCTGGTTTCGCTGCCCGCCTCACCCTGGACCAGCCGGACGGCCTGGCCGTTGACCACGTCGACGGCAGGAAGCAGTTCAAGTACCGGCAGGTCGGTAGCGGAGTTCATCGTAATCCTCAGTGTTAGGGGGCAGCAGGTGCGGCGGACAACCCGCCGGCCGTTGGTTGAGCAGCAGCTAGTTGGCGGGCAGCGTCAGCAGGTAAGCGGCGAGCAGCGCCATGCCCGCCAGGACGTAGAACGAGACCTGCGTCCAGAGCGGCTTATGCTGCTGCCGGAAGGACAGGGCACCGCCGATCAGCAGGCCGGCGAGGCCCATCAGGATAACGGACCACATTCAGGAATCGCTGTTTTCAGGCGTTTCGCCGGTTTCGCCCGGTTTACCTGCCACGGAAGGTTTGCGGAGAGCTTCCACCCAGTTGCGCAGGAGCCGGGCGCCGGCGTCGCCGGACTTTTCCGGGTGGAACTGTGTGGCGCACAGCGGGCCGTTTTCGACGGCGGCAATGAAGGGGGCACCGTGCTCGGACCAGGTGACGAGGGGCGCCGCCATCCGCGGCTGGACAACGTCGAAATTCCACTCCTGCACGCCGTAGGAGTGCACAAAGTAGAACCGCTCGCCTTCGACGCCGGAGAAGAGCTTTGACCCTTCGGGCACCTTCACTGTGTTCCAGCCCATGTGCGGAACGACTTCCGCCGGCAGGAGCTCCACCTTGCCGGGCCATTCACCGATGCCTTCAGCTTCCGTACCGTGTTCCACGCCGGCCTCGAAGAGCACCTGAAGGCCCACGCAAATACCCAGGACAGGGCGGCCGCCGGCGACGCGCCGGCCGATGAGGCGGATGCCGTCCACGGCCTTGAGCTCGCGCATAACGGTTTCAAAGGCGCCGACGCCGGGGACCACCAGGCCATCGGCGTTCAGAACGTCCTCAGGCTTGGAGCTGAGGATCACCTCTGCCCCGGCGCGTTCGAGGGCGCGGACTGCCGAGCGGACGTTCCCGGAGCCATAGTCGAGCACGGTTACCGTGGGTTTGCCCTCGGGCGAGGGCAGCTTCTGTGCCGCTGAGGGATCGATGATGGCGCCGTCCCGCAGCACCTGGCCGCTCACAGTGCACCCTTGGTGGAGGGGATGCCTTCAACACGCGGATCGGATTCCACAGCGGCGCGAAGGGCACGGGCGAAGGCTTTGAACTGGGCCTCAACGATGTGGTGCGGGTCGCGCCCGGCGATGACGTTCATGTGGAGGCAGATCCCTGCGTGCAGGGTGATCGCTTCAAAGACGTGGCGGGTGAGCGAGCCGGTGAAGTGTCCACCGATCAGGTGGTATTCCTGGCCTGCGGGCTCACCGCCGTGGACGAGGTAGGGACGGCCGGACACGTCAACGACGGCGTGGGCCAGTGCCTCGTCCAGTGGAACGGTGGCCTCACCGAAGCGGCGGATCCCGGCCTTGTTTCCCAGGGCGGTGCGGAGCACCTCGCCGAAGGTGATGGCGACGTCTTCCACGGTGTGGTGGACATCGATGTGGATATCTCCGGTGGCTTTTACTGTCAGGTCGATCAGCGAGTGCTTGCAGAGCGCTGTCAGCATGTGGTCGTAAAAGGGCACCGAGGTGTCGATGTCCGAAATGCCGGTACCGTCAAGGTTGATCTCCACGAGCACGGAGGATTCACTCGTGGCACGCTCCATGCGCGCGGTCCGGGCCACGGCCGCATTGGATCCGGTGGAACTCATGGTCAGGTGTCCTTTGGGAAGAAGGAGTGGTTCAGGGCGTCCAGCGCCGGTACTTCAAGTCTAGGCATGAAGCGTGCGCTGGCCGGCAAGGATGCTTTCCAGGGAGGTGAGGAACGCTGTGGTTTCCGTCTCAGTGCCTGCGGTCACCCGAAGATGGCCTGGAATCCCGACGTCACGGATCAGGACACCGGCGTCGAGCAGCTCCTGCCATACCTCGTGGGGGTTCTCCAGGCCGCCAAAGAACACAAAGTTGGAATCGGAAGCAGCGGGCTTGAGGCCCATCCGGATCAGTTCAGCCACGATCCGGTCGCGCTGCTTCTTGATGTCTTCAACGTCGGCCAGCAGCGCCTCACGGTGCTGGAGTGCTGCGAGGGCAGTCGCCTGGGTTACGGCGGAGAGGTGGTACGGCAGGCGCACCAGACGCAGTGCATCCGTGACCTCCGGAGCGGCCGCCATGTAACCCAACCGAGCTCCGGCCAGCGCAAAGGCCTTGCTCATGGTCCGTGAGACGATCAGCCGCTCCCTTCCCGGCAGGAGGGTCAGGGCGCTGGGCGTACCGTCGTGTGCGAACTCGTGGTAGGCCTCATCAACGATGACGATTGCCTGGCTTGCTTCGCCGGCCTCATACACTGCCTCCACCACGTCGAGCCCCAGGCCGGTTCCGGTGGGGTTGTTCGGCGAGCAGAGAAACACAAGGTTGGGTTGCAGCTCCTTCACTTGGAGCGCCGCGGACTCTGCGCTGAGACCGTAGCCGTCAGCCCGTTCGCCCACGATGTATTCGGTGTCCGTGCCGCTGGCCAGCAGCGGGTACATGGAGTACGTGGGCGGGAAGCCCAGCGCCGTGCGGCCGGGGCCGCCGAATGCCTGGAGAATCTGCTGGAGGACTTCGTTGGAGCCGTTGGCCGCCCAAACATTCGACTCATCCAGCCCGTGGCCCAGATATTCCGCCAGGGCCTTCCGCAACTCACTGAACTCCCTGTCCGGGTAGCGGTTGAGTCCGGCGGCAGCCTCTGTTACTGCTGTGCTGATGGCCGCACGAACGTCCTGCGGCACACCGTGGGTGTTCTCGTTGACGTTGAGGAGGATGGGGACATCCAGCTGGGGCGCGCCGTAGGGGGTAAGCCCACGGAGGTTGCTGCGGAGGGGTAGCCGGTTGAGGCGCTCTAGCTGGTCATTCACCTGAACAGTTTAGTGCCAGCGCCGGGCCCCGGAAAATGTGACGGGCTCCTGTTCGCGCTCAGCGTGCCGCTGCCGCGAAGCCTTTGCAGGGGCTTTCCCGCTGCTACTCCTGCCCGCTTTCCGGGCGCGCTTCCAGTCCCAGGGCGGCGTCTCCGGGCTTCGTGCGGCTACCGGGTGGGGACGAACAGCTGCTGCCCCGGGAGGACCGCGCCCGCAGTCAGATTGTTGAGCTGCACGATGTCTGCCACAACGTCCCGCGCGTCCCGCTCCGGTGCAACGCTTCCTGCAATGGCCCACAGGGACTCACCCGGCTGCACGGTGACGGTGACGGTTGGTGTCACAGCCAGGTCCGCCGGCGAGTCCGAGGCCTTGGCGGGTGCGTTGAAGAAGCCCGCCAGGGAGAGCAGCAAGGCGGCCAGCAGCACCAGGGGGATGCCGATCAGGACGATCTTTCCGCGCCGCGTCAGACGCAGGGGCGGAAGCGGTGCAGGACGAGCAGCCTGCGGCTTGTCCCGCCCGGACATGAGGTAATGCACCGAAATTGAATCCTGCGAAGCAGATGTAGCTGACATGAATTAGCCCTCCTGGACCTTTACTGTGCTGCCCGACGTTCCGCTCCGGACCCGCGCTACCCGAGACCCGATGGTCCGGGTCTTCGAATGGCTACGCTCCGAATAGAACACATATTCGAACTTTGCTCCTCCTGTTTTAGCACCTATCGACGAATAATGTCGAGACTCGCTAGAACAAATGTTTGAAAAAGCAATGTGGCTGGCCTAGCTTTGAAGACAGGAACTACCACCTCGACAGTTGATCAGCAGGGTCTGACAATGACGGCGTGAACTTCAGGTCCGGGCCAAGAAGAGCCCGGGGCAACCGAAAGGCATTGGCGAATATGGCAGCAGCAGCCGCCGGGGGCAGGGCAACCTCCCAACCGAAGAAGACCGCCAAAGGCCTGACGCCGCGGCAGAAGAAAATCCTCGAGACCATCCAGCGCTCAGTGAATGACAACGGTTATCCGCCGTCAATGCGCGAAATCGGGGACACGGTAGGCCTCGCGAGCCTCTCCAGTGTCACGCACCAGCTTTCGCAGCTGGAGAAGCTGGGCTACCTCCGGCGTGACCCGAAGCGGCCGCGCGCCATGGAGGTGCTGATGCCCCTCACCTTGGACGGGGGTTCGCCCAAGCAGACAGCCGAGCCGGCTGCGCTCCTGCCTGCCGGCACCGGCAGCGTCACCGCGCTTCCCACCGCCATGGACACTGCCATGGTTCCCCTCGTAGGCCGGATCGCTGCCGGTGGTCCAATCCTGGCGGACCAGGTGGTGGAGGACGTCCTGGCGCTCCCCCGCCAGCTGGTGGGCCAGGGGGAACTCTTTATGCTCAAGGTTGCCGGCGATTCCATGGTGGACGCCGCCATCTGCGACGGTGACTGGGTGGTGGTCCGCCGCCAGGCGGACGCAGCCAACGGAGACATCGTCGCCGCACTGCTGGACGACGAGGCCACGGTGAAAACCTTCCGCCAGCGCGACGGCCACACCTGGCTGCTGCCGCAGAACACGCAGTACGAACCCATCCTGGGCGACCATGCCACCATCATGGGCAAGGTTGTTTCGGTGCTGCGCTCCCTCTAGCCTTTCAGGCGTTCTCCCCCGCCAGCCGTTCCAGCGCCGCAATGGCTGTCTTCCTGTCCGTTGTGGACCAGAACGGCGGCAGGGCACCCCGGAGGAAGCCTGCGTACCGTTCGGTGGCCAGCCTGGAGTCCAGCACCGCCACCACACCCTTGTCCCCCGTTGACCGGATGAGCCGTCCCGCTCCTTGAGCGAGCCGGATAGCGGCGTGGGTGGCAGAAACGGACATAAAGCCGTTGCCTCCGGCCTGCGCCACCGCCCGGGACCGCGCCGTCATCAGCGGATCGTCGGGCCGGGGAAAGGGAATCCGGTCGATGACCACGAGGCGGCATGACCCGCCCGGAACGTCAACGCCCTGCCAAAGGGACATGGTGCCGAACAGGCAGGTATCGGGTTCGTCGGCAAACTGTTTCACCAGTGCCGTCATGGTGGAGTCACCCTGGCAAAGGATGGTCATGTCCAGCTTTGGCCGGAGCGCGTCGGCCGCTTCTTCTGCCGCCCGCCGGGACGAAAACAGGCAGAGCGCACCACCATTGGAAGCCCGGATCAGGGCCTCCAGTTCTTCCAGTGCTTCAGGGGACGCCCCCCGGCCAGGCTTGGGCAGGTGCCCGGCCACGTACAGGATTCCCTGCTTCGGGTAGTCAAAGGGCGAGCCAACGTCAACGCCGGTCCAGCTCGGGGCACCCTCGCCCACCAGCCCCAGGCCGCCAGCTGCGGGCTCGAACGCGGATCCGATGGCCAGGGTTGCGGAGGTCAGGACAACTGTGTGCCCCGCAAACAACCCCTCCCGCAGTCGTCCGGCGACCGATAGCGGGGCAATATTGATCAGCGCGGGTGCAGTCTCGTCCGGTTGGGAATATCCCTGCTGGGGGTCGAAGGAGCTGGCGCGGGAAAACCACACCACTTCCCGGTTCTCCCGCGCGGCAAGGAGCCGTTCGCAGAGTTCCAGGATGAGCATCAGCCGGGAGCGCGCGAGCTGCCGCCCGCCGTCGGCCGTTGTACTGCTGTCCCCCTTGGAGTCGGACAAGGCAGCACGGCAGGCCTCGCGCAGCTGGTCCACGCAGTCCAACTGCTCATCGTTCAGTCCGTTGGGGAGCAACCCGTTGGGAACTCCCGCCAGGGCAACTTCAAGGTTCGCGGCAGCGGCGTTGAGCGCATCCACCGCGATGGCAGTGTGCTTTCGGGCGCCGGCGGCAGCTGCGTGGACCATGGCCACCGACAGCTGCCCCGAGACGGCGCCCGTGACCCTGTCCTGGAGTTCGTGGGCCTCATCAACCACAACGACGTCGTATTCGGGAAGCACCGCCAGCCCTTCAAAAGCGCTGACGGCGAGCATGGCATGGTTGGTGACCACAACGTCGGCGTCGGCGGCGTCCTGCCGTGCGAGCTCACTGAAGCACTCCGCGGCCATGGGGCACTTCTGCGCACCCAGGCATTCCATCGACGTGACGGAGACCTGCCGCCATGCACGGTCGGTGACGCCGGGCAGGAGCTCATCGCGGTCACCGGTGGTGGTTTTCTCTGCCCACTCCCGCAGGCGCACCACTTCCTTGCCCAGCTGTGAAGCAGGACCGCCCACAGCCGCAGCAAAGTGCGGGACGCTGGTGTCCTCCCCCAGGGAAAACAACTGGCCCTCCGCCGGCTCCTCGGAGGGAAACCCGCCTTCGAGCTTGTGCAGGCAGACGTAATTGGACCGGCCTTTGACCAAGGCCACTTTTACCGGGCGCTCCAGGGCCGGGGTGATGGTTTTCAGGAGCCGCGGAATGTCCCTGCCCACAATCTGTGTCTGCAGGGCAAGCGTTGCGGTGGACACCAGGGCAGGCTTGTCGCTCTCCAAGGCGTGGGCAATCAGCGGTATCAGGTACGCCAGCGACTTGCCCGTACCCGTTCCGGCCTGAACGAGCAGGTGGTCGCCGGTTTCAATCGCCCGGGCCACCTGCCGGGCCATCTCGTGCTGTCCACTGCGGCTTTGCCCGCCCATGCCGGCAACGGCGCGGTCGAGCAGCTCGATCACGAACTGCTCGCCGGCCTTGCCTGTGGCTTCGTCAGCCACCAGGTCAGTCATTGCTGACGAATGATTCCAGTTCAGCCGCGAGGCCTTCCCGGACTTTAACAACTGCCCGGGTACCGGCTTCATCGTGGTCGACGCTGATGATCTCGGCGTCGGACTCATGCAGCTTGCTGACCAGGTCCCCACGGTCGTACGGAATGAGCAGCTCAAGCTTGACCGACGGCCGCGGAATGGCCTCGCTGATCGCCTTCAGCAGCTCGGGGATGCCCTCCCCCGTGCGGGCCGACACCACAACGTGGCGCGGTTCGCGCTGCTTCAGCCGTTCAACCACAAAGGGATCGGCGGCGTCGGCCTTGTTGAGGACGATGATCTCCGGAACCTTGCGGGCGTCCACTTCGCTGAAGACCTTTCGGACTGCAGCAATCTGGCCCTCCGGGTCCGGGTGCGAGACATCCACGACGTGAAGGATCAGGTCCGAGTCCGCAACCTCCTCGAGGGTGGAGCGGAAGGCCTCCACCAGCTGGGTGGGCAGCGAACGGACAAAACCGACAGTATCGGCCAGCGTGTAACCGAGGCCGTCAGCGGTTTCCGCCTTGCGTACCGTGGGGTCAAGGGTGGCGAACAGGGCGTTCTCCACGAGCACTCCGGCGTCGGTCAAGCGGTTCAACAGCGAGGACTTCCCGGCGTTGGTGTACCCGGCGATTGCCACGGAGGGCACCTCATTACGACGGCGGTTGGCGCGTTTCGTCTCCCGGGCAGGCTTCATCGCGGCGATCTCGCGCCGCAGCTTGGCCATGCGGGTACGGATCCTTCGGCGGTCCAGTTCGATCTTCGTCTCACCGGGACCACGTGAACCCATGCCGGCCGCTGCGCCACCCACCTGGCCACCGGCCTGGCGGGACATCGATTCGCCCCAGCCGCGGAGGCGCGGAAGGAGGTACTCGAGCTGCGCGAGCTCCACCTGCGCCTTGCCTTCCCGGCTCTTGGCATGCTGGGCGAAGATGTCCAGGATCAGGCCTGTCCGGTCAATGACCTTAACCTTGACGATGTCTTCAAGGCCACGGCGCTGGGACGGTGCCAGCTCGGCGTCGACCACGACGGTATCGGCACCGGTGGACATCACGATGTCCTTCAGTTCCTGCGCCTTGCCTGAACCCAGGAACGTGCCGGGGTCCGGCTTGTCACGGCGCTGCACGAGTCCGTCCAGGACCTCCGAACCGGCTGTTTCGGCGAGGGCGGCGAGCTCACGCAGCGAGTTTTCCGCGTCCGCGAGGGTTCCCTCCGACCAGATGCCGGCGAGCACCACGCGTTCCAGGCGAAGCTGGCGATACTCGACTTCGGTAACGTCTTCCAGTTCCGTGGAAAGGCCTGCCGTGCGGCGCAGGGCGCGGCGTTCCTCGAGGTCCTGCTGGTCGCCGTCGAATGTTGAATGTTCTTCATCCAGCCGGGATATGGCCTGGGCCTTGCCCAGCACACCCTTTCCGTCGCCGCGGCTGGTATCGCCTGCCGTGCTGACGCTCTTGGCCGGTACGTCCTTGGAGAGAATCCGGTCGATCACGGCCTGGATTTCCTCAGGACTCATGTCCTGGGCGGCTGGATCGGATCCGGTGTTGGGCTGGCTGGTCATGGTCTCCTTTGAAGATTCGGCAGTTCCAGAATAGTGCCGATTGCTGCTGGTTGGGGAAGTATTCGCGCTGGGCTGACGGCCTGCGGTCATGCAGTTCTCCTGTTTGGTTCGCCGGGCCGGCAAAGCGGCTGGCGGTGGCGGCCACATCGCGTGGAGTGGCGGAAGGGGGAAGAAGCCGGAGAATCGGCGAAAGAGACAGCGGGAGGCTGACTTTCGAGTATTGTCCGGCGGCCGGAGGAAGCGCAGCTGCGCGGGTCCGGTGCACTGAGCGGAAGGCATGAATACCTGCGTCGCTGTGGGACATGGCTACGGTACGGGCAGGGCCCGTGCCGGCTACTCGAAGATCAGGAACATGGGTTCAACATTAGCAGAGGGGCAAAGAACAGGGTTTCACTTTACGCTGCAAGGGGAACTACTCTGGCGAGTTATGGAGTCCGCACACTATTTCAGCGCATCCCCCGCCGGCCCGTTCACGCGGAAGCCGCTCACGGTTGAACTCGCAGGGGAAACGCGCAGGCTGCAGACCTCCACCGGCATCTTCAGCCCGGACGGGATCGACAAGGGAACCGCCGTGCTCCTTGCCGAGGTGCCCGCGCCCTCGCCTACCGGAAACTTGCTGGACATCGGGTGCGGCTGGGGTCCGATTGCGCTCACGATGGCGCTGCGCGCCCCGCATTCGAAGGTCTACGCAGTAGACGTCAATGAACGGTGCATCATGCTCACCAACGAGAACGCTGCTGCGCTGGGGCTGTCCAACGTGGTGGCCAGCATGCCTGACGCTGTGGATCCGGAGGTGCGTTTCGACACCATCTGGTCGAATCCGCCCATCCGGATCGGCAAGGACGAACTGCATTCGCTCCTGAGGCTGTGGCTGCCGCGCCTGGCGCCTGGCGGAACCGCCTGGCTGGTGGTGCAGAAGAACCTGGGGTCGGACTCGCTTCAGCGCTGGCTGTCGGCGGAACTGGATGAGTCCTTCAGTGTGAGCCGGGAATCAACCTCGAAGTCCTTCCGCATCCTGAAGGTCAGGAAAGCGTCCCTGTTGCCACAATAACGGCCGGACCGCTGAGCTCCACGTGTTCGTGGCCGCCGGGGCCGGCGAAAAATTTCACGCCCACCACGCCTCCCGGAACGTGCACCTGCCAGCTGTCCGGCGCTTCCGCTCCTGCCCAGTGCCTGGTGGCCACGGCTGCGGCGCAGGCGCCCGTTCCGCAGGACTGGGTCTCGCCTACTCCGCGTTCGTGCACGCGCATGGTGACCGACCCCACGCCGTCGTGCACCAGGGGTTCGGACGGAACCACGAACTCCACGTTGGTGCCGTTGGCCGGCACCGGGTCCACGACGGGTGCGGTGAAGAGGCGGGTCCCTGCAAGTTCGGAGAGCTCGGCGAGGGCCACCACGGTGTGGGGGTTGCCCATGCTGACGGACAAAGCGGGACGGGGAACTTCCAGTCCGTCAGCTGTGACCAGTGAATCCATTGCTTTGGCGGTGGCCTCGCCGGGGAAAATGAACTCCCAGGGGCCCATGTCGACGGCGTAATCCTCACCGGTCCGGACGACGGTCTTGGCTCCGGCGCGGGTGCCGATGGTAAGCGCACCGCCGTCGGGCAGGTGCACCAGGCCCTCTGTGCGGAGGAAGTGGACGAAGACGCGGACGCCGTTGCCGCACATCTCGGACAGTGAGCCGTCGCCGTTGCGGTAATCCATGAACCATTCAGCGCCGGGGGTTGCGGCCAGCAGTTCGCGGCCCTCGGGCAGGAAGCGGGACGGGACCGCGCGGATGAGCCCGTCACCACCAATGCCGCGGTGGCGGTCACACAGGGCTGCTACCTGTTCTGCCCCTAGGGTGTGTACTCCCTCCGGGTCGGCAACCAGGACAAAGTCGTTGCCGGTGCCGTGCCCCTTCGAGAAGCGGAGCCCACCCAACGTGCGGAAGGCGTGCTCTGTTGTCTCGGCAAGGGTTGCGTTCATGGTGTCAAGGTTACCGGTCGGGCGGAGCGTGCCCGAAACCAGAAGTTTGACCGGATACAGCGGCCTCCGGCCGCCGGACCTCCCTTCGACCAAAAACTCCCGGGTCCGCTGCAGAGGTATCCGGTTCAGCTGCAGAGGGCGGCCGCGTGGGCCACCAGCTGCGGATCTTGCCAGTCCAGCCACTGGATCCGAGGATCGGCACGGAACCACGTGAGCTGCCGCCGGGCGAACTGCCGGGTTGCCACGATGGTCTCCTCGGCCGCCTCGGGAACTGTTGCTGCCCCGTCGAGTACCCGCAGGAACTGCGAGTAGCCAAGGGCGCGGGGGGCTGTTTTGCCCTGCCGCAGCCCCTGCGTTTCCAGCCGCTCCACCTCGGCGAGCAGGCCGCCGTCCACCATCCGGTGCACCCTGCCGGCCAGGCGGTCGCGGAGCTCGTCCCGGTCAACGGTGAGGCCGATCTGTACTGCGGGCTGGTGGTACTCGCGCTGCGGCATAAAGGAGCTGAACGGCCGTCCGGTGAGCTGATGGACCTCCAGTGCACGGATGATCCGCCGATCGTCGGAGAGCCTGCCGGCGGATACCGGGTCAACGGCCTGGAGCCGGGCCAGCAGTGCATCAGTGCCGTGGGCCGCCAGCTCTTCCTCAAGCTGACGGCGCAGGCGCGGGTCGGTCCCGGGGAATTCAAGGACATCAAGGGCGGCCCGCACATACAGTCCTGAGCCGCCGGCGAGGATGGCCCGCTTCCCGCGTGCGTGGATGTCCGTGATGATGGCGCGCGCCTGCTGCTGGAACTGGGAAACGCTGGCTTCCTCAGTGACGTCCAGGATGTCCAGGAGGTGGTGCGGCACGCCCCTGCGTTCCGCCATCGTGATTTTTGCGGTACCGATGTCCATGCCCCGGTAGAACTGCATGGCGTCGGCGTTAATGACTTCGCCGTCCAGCTCAAGGGCGAGGCTTACGGCCAAGTCGGATTTGCCGGAACCGGTGGGACCGACGACGGCGATAACCGGCGGGGAGCCCACGCTTCAGCGGCTGCGGACAGGCAGGGCAGGCATCCCGAGGGAAACCCCGCTCCGGCCCTTGGCGGCACCTGGCGCGGGTGCTCCGCAGGAGTCTGCCTGGGACCTGTCCCAGGCGTCGCCGGCGCGGGACCTGCGCAGGCTGTAGTCCTCAAGGGTGGGGTCCGCCACGAGGTGGAAGGAAGCGGCCTCGGTGATGGTGACAGTCACGAGATCACCGGGGCGTGGCGCCGGTGCTCCCTCCGGTACGGAGAAATGCACCAGCCGCTGGTCCTGGGAGCGCCCGGACAGCCGGTGCGTCTCTTCGGCTTTGCGGCCTGACTGCGCGGTCACCATGACCTCTACCCGGCGGCCCAGCTGTTTCCGGTTCTCCTCCGCGGCAATCCGGTCCTGCAGCGCGGTGAGGCGTTCGAAGCGCTCCTGCACTACGGCCTTCGGCAGCTGGTCCGGCAGGTCCGCTGCCGGCGTGCCGGGGCGCTTGGAGTACTGGAAGGTGAAGGCGGTGGCGAAGCGTGACTGCTCCACCACATCCAGGGTTGCCTGGAAGTCTTCTTCGGTTTCGCCGGGGAAGCCCACGATGATGTCAGTGGAGATGGCGGCGTGGGGAATCTTTTCCCGAACCTTTTCGAGGATGCCGAGGAACTTGGTGGACCGGTAGGACCGCCTCATGTCCCGCAGGACCTTGTCCGACCCGGACTGCAGCGGCATGTGAAGCTGCGGCATGACGTTGGGCGTTTCGGCCATGGCATCGATGACGTCGTCCGTGAATGCGGCAGGGTGCGGGCTGGTGAACCGGACCCGTTCCAGGCCCTCGATCTCCCCACAGGCCCGCAGGAGTTTTGAAAAGGCCTGCCGGTCGCCGAACTCCACGCCATAGGAATTGACGTTCTGGCCCAGGAGGGTCACTTCGATGGCGCCGTCATCCACCAGGGCCTGGATCTCCGCGAGGATGTCCCCGGGCCGGCGGTCCTTCTCTTTGCCGCGCAGGGCGGGAACGATGCAGAAGGTGCAGGTGTTGTTGCAGCCGACGGAGATGGAGACCCAGCCCGAGTACACGGAGTCGCGCTTGGTGGGAAGCGTGGACGGAAAAACGTCCAGCGATTCCAGGATCTCCAGCTGCGCCTCGTCGTTGTGCCGGGCGCGGTCCAGCAGCGCGGGCAAGGCGCCCACGTTGTGGGTGCCAAAGACGGCGTCCACCCAGGGCGCCTTCTTCAGAATTGTTTCCCGGTCCTTCTGCGCGAGGCAGCCGCCGACGGCGATCTGCATGCCGGGGTTTGCTGCCTTGACCGGGGCAAGGATGCCGAGGTTGCCGTAGAGCTTGTTGTCAGCGTTTTCACGAACGGCGCAGGTGTTGAACACCACCACGTCCGCCTGGCCGCCGTCTGCCGGCACGTAGCCGGCGTTCTCCAGCATGCCCGCCATACGCTCTGAGTCGTGCACGTTCATCTGGCAGCCAAAGGTGCGTACCTCATAGCTGCGGGGCTTTCCGGTGCCGGGTTCGGGAGCGGGGGCAGCCGGGGCCGCGGCGCTGGACCCCGAAGACGGGTTGGTGCCGGAAAGAGGGGAAGGAATGGTCAAACTCACCTGTTAAGGGTACCGGTTCGGTGGGTCGTCAGTGTCGGGAGCGGCGTGGGCATCAAGGACTTCGCTGACGATGCGGAAAGCCTGGGACGGCTGGTAGCCCTTGCGGGCCAGCATGGAGGCCAGCCGGCGCGTGGCTTTGTCGCGGTCCGCCTTGTCCCCAAGGTCAGTTCCGGGCCGCAGCTTCCGCTCCACCAGGCTTCGTGCGGCGGCTTCCTCGTCAGCGTCGGAGAGCTGCTCAAGGGCTGCGGCGGCGGTTTCCTGGTCGACACCTTTCTCGGCGAGCTCCCGCCGGAGTGCGGCCTTGGCCAGCTTCCGGGACTGCGACCGGCTCCGCACCCACATGTCCGCGAATTCGGCGTCATCGATGAGCCGCGCTTCCTGGAACTTGTCCAGTACCGCCTCTGCGACGTGCTCCGGGATGTTCCGTTCGGCGAGTTTGCGGGCAAGCTGAAGCCGGCTTTTCGCGGACGCTGCCAGCTGCCGGTACACGATGGCCTGGGCGACGGATACGGGATCAGGTTCGGCCTCGCCGGCTACCGGCGAATCTTGATCCGGACCGTCCTGGAAGTCAGCCGCATATGAAGCAGCGCGCCGCCCACCGGTTCTGCCCCGGCGGGGACGCGCACTTTCAGCACTGGTCAAGGGCTAGAACCCGTCAACGGCTTTCAGCTTCGGGGAGTCCTTGGACTCAGGCTCCGCCGGCTTCACGCCAACGCCGAGCTTTTCCTTGATCAGGCGCTCCAGCTCGGCGGCCAGCTCCGGGTTGTCCCGAAGGAACCGGCGGGAGTTTTCCATGCCCTGACCCAGCTGGTCGCCGTCATAGGTGAACCAGGAG
The DNA here is from genome assembly GCF_059091165.1 of Arthrobacter sp. Hb9-2. NCBI lineage: Bacteria > Bacillati > Actinomycetota > Actinomycetes > Micrococcales > Micrococcaceae > Arthrobacter > Arthrobacter sp. Hb9-2. The sequence goes on from NZ_JBNHGJ010000037.1 coordinate 14,327, forward strand.
CCGGACTTCTTGATGATGCCGTGCTCCACACCCATGTCAATGATGCCACCCTCGCGGGAAATGCCTTGGCCGTAGATGATGTCAAACTCGGCGACCTTGAAGGGCGGGGCCATCTTGTTCTTGACGATCTTGGCTTTGGTCCGGTTGCCGACCGAATCCGCGCCCTCCTTGAGGGTCTGGATGCGGCGCACGTCGATACGGATGGAGGCGTAGAACTTCAGCGCCTTGCCACCGGTGGTGGTTTCGGGGGAACCGAAGAAGACACCGATCTTTTCTCGCAGCTGGTTGATGAAGATCGCCGTGGTTTTGGTCTGGCTCAGGCGTCCGGTGATCTTACGCAGTGCCTGGCTCATGAGGCGTGCCTGGAGGCCTACGTGGCTGTCGCCCATGTCGCCTTCGATTTCAGCACGCGGAACCAGGGCCGCGACAGAGTCGATAACGATGACGTCCAGCGAGCCTGAACCCACCAGCATGTCCATGATCTCCAGGGCCTGCTCGCCGGTGTCCGGCTGGGAGACCAGGAGGGCGTCCGTGTCCACGCCGAGCTTGGCGGCGTATTCAGGATCGAGGGCGTGCTCGGCGTCGATGAAGGCGGCAATGCCGCCCAGCCGCTGGGCGTTGGCCACTGCATGGAGGGCCACCGTGGTCTTACCGGAAGATTCCGGCCCGTAGATCTCTACGACGCGGCCACGGGGCAGGCCGCCAATTCCCAGGGCTACGTCCAACGCAATGGAACCGGTAGGGATGACTTCGATCGGGGCCCGGACTTCGTCCCCGAGCCGCATGACTGAGCCTTTTCCGAACTGCTTGTCGATCTGGGCCAGCGCTGCTTCGAGCGCTTTTGCACGATCCGGGGCTGCCGCCATGGTTCACACCTCTAATGCTTTCTCGCTTTGGAGTGGCCTCAGCGGCCGTTTATTGGTCATCTCTGACGCTAATGGGACCCACTGACATTCCGGCCGGATGAGGGCGGCTATGTGGAAAACCCGCTAGGAAAAGCATAGCTTTACCCGAACAGGTATTCGAACAGCGGCGCGGCGTGTCAGGAGAAACTGCTCATTCCACGCGGGGTTTGATGTCCCTGCCCAGCCGCCGCTCAGGCGGAACGTCCTGGACATCGCAGACTGCCAGCCACACTTTCCGCGGCTCCACGCCGGCGGCCAGCGCCTGGTCCGCGGTACGTCCGCCCACCCCGGCAAGAACAAGGGTGCTGCTGAGGACCCGCGAGTACCCGGCGCCAAATTCGTCGTCCATGAGTCGCCAATAGTCGCTGATTCGCACCAGAAAAGTCTCTCACGATCCGCACCCTAGAATTGTTGCCATGAGCAACTCCCCCGCCATCCCGCCCGCGCACGGCCGCGAAGACGATGCCACCGTGGACGCCGCGCTGCAAAACGTGGAACACCAGATCAGCCTCTTCTGGCGGCGGGCACGGGCCATTTCCAACCAACTCTCCCGGCAGGTCCACCCGGACATGGAACCTGCGGCCTATGGGCTGCTGACGGTCATCCGGCGCGAGGGCCCCATCCGGCTCACGGACCTGGCGATGAACATCGGTGTGGGCAAACCTTCGGTGAGCCGGCAGATTGCCTTCCTGGAAAGTATCGGGTTGGTATCCAAGGAGGCCGACCCTCTGGACGGGCGGGCCCAGGCCATCCGGCTGACCCCCAAAGGCGAAGAAAAAATGCACCAGGTCCAGGATGCCCGGCGGCAGGTCTTCCGGGAGCGACTGGGGGAATGGCCGGTGGAGGACCTGCAGGAGCTGGCCCGTTTTATGGCCAAGCTGAACTCAACTTATGAGCGCGACGGTTTCCCGCACGAGGGTCCCCCGGCCCAGGCTGCCGGGGAGAAGTAGGCGGCCACGGACAAGTAGGCGGTGCGGGCAAGCAAGCGGACCAAGTACGCGGAACAGCCTGGGCAGGTCAGCCACGGAGAGCAGGCACGAAAGTGGGCGGACACAACTGAAGCCCCCGGCACACCGCCGAAGGCTTCATTGTGTTGCAGGGCCACCGGGTGGTGGATCAGCCCTTACCGGGCGCCGGAGAACAGGCCTGTTGAAAGTTCGTCGTTGAGTTCAGTGTTAAGGTCGCTTTCGAGATCACGTCCGTAACGCTGGGAGAATTCCTGGGGTACGGTGTCCGGAACGGCAACGCCTTCGGCAACTGCCACACGGTCACTGACCTCACGAAGCATGCTGGACAACGGGACGTCCAGGGCCGAGCAGATCGAGGAAAGCAACTCGGAGGATGCTTCCTTCTGGCCGCGCTCCACTTCACTCAGGTAGCCCAACGAGACACGGGCACTGTGCGAAACTTCACGGAGCGTACGCCCCTGACGCTGGCGAACATCGCGCAGGACATCACCTATTTCGTGACGAAGTACAACCATCTTGCGCTCCTTCTGTTCGCTCTTAGCCTGATCGGCGAGGCCCACATCCTTCCAGCGGACAACGCCGTTTACGGATACGGGCTGCTTTACCATCTGTATCGCCTTGCTCCTCATAGTCGGTCCGCCGGAGCGGACCATGGTGGTGGTTTTATCCTAGGCGCCCCCGCTCCGCGGAAGCGACACAATGTAATAACTAATCGGTACCGGCTTTTGTTCCCACCAACTTTACAGGCGGGTAACTTCAGGAAGCCAGTGCTTCGAGGAGCCTTTCCAGGGCAGCCCCGCATGCCTGCCCACGGATTTCGGACCGGTTCCCGGCAAACACATACTCAAACCCGGCAGTTCCCGCAGCCGTAGCTATGCCGATGTACACCGTTCCCACTGGCTTTCCATCATGGGCTTCCGGTCCGGCAACTCCGGTGGTAGAGATACCGATATCGGCGCCAAGGGCCGTCCGGGCGCCGGCGGCCATGGCGGCGGCAACACCGCTGTCAACAGATCCGACGTCGGCGAGCAATTCCGGGGGAATCCCCAGGACGCTCTCCTTCACCGAGTTCTGGTAGGCCACCACGCCGCCCTGCAGCATCCCGGAGGCGCCCGGGGTGTCAGCGAGGACAGCTGAGACCATGCCGGCAGTCAGCGACTCGGCCGTGGCCACGGTGCGGCCCAGTTCCAGTGCCTTCCTGACAGCCTGTTCCGACAGATGGTGATGGTTTGTCATGCCGGCTCCTGCCCGTTGGCCGTTCCCTGCAGCTTTCCCTTGGACCGCAGGCGCAGCGCCTCGACAACGTACTCGACGCCGGTCCAGACCGTGATCAACACGGCCACCATCATCACGGCGAAAGCTGCCCATGACAGCCACGGCATAATGGCCGCCAGCGGCAGGAGGTACAGGAAGATGGCCGCCGTCTGGACAACCGTTTTGAGCTTGCCACCCCGTGACGCGGGGATGACACCATAGCGGATCACGAAGAAACGCAGCGCCGTGATGCCCCACTCACGGACCAGGATCACCACCGTGACCCACCAGGGCAGTTCGCCGAGCACGGACAGCATGACCAGTGCGGACCCGATCAGCAGCTTGTCCGCAATCGGATCGGCAATCTTGCCGAAGTCGGTCACGAGGTTCCGGCTCCTGGCGATGTCGCCGTCGAGCTTGTCCGTGTAGATCGCGACGGCGAACGCCGCCGCCGCTGCCCAGCGCCAAGGCCCGGCCTCGCTCTGCAGGCCCGGCGCGTCAGCGATCAGGAACCAGACGAAGAACGGCACCAGCGCGATGCGGAGCATGGTCAGGACATTGGGAAGGTTCCAGACCCCGGCACGGCCTGAGCCGGCGGCGGTTGCATCGGTGCTAGTCACCTACCTAGGCTACATTCTTTGGGCTAGCGCCCGGTCAGGGACCAGGCGTCTTCCGAGCCGTCTTCGTCGTCATACCCGCCGGGAGCGGAATCAGACCCATCGTAGTATTCGACGTTCTGCTTCCGCTGGTCCAGGTCCGCCGCCACCAGGTCCTCGGCGTAACCGCCCTGGGCGATATTGGCGTTGGCGTTGTCGCTGAGGGCTGCCGTCTGGGCGTCCGGTGCCTTCGGCGCCTCCTGGCCCTTCATGGCTGCGAGGACCGGTGCCAGGTCGTCCGGCTTCACCAGGACGTCGCGGGCTTTGGAACCCTCGGAGGGGCCCACCACTCCCCGCGATTCGAGCAGGTCCATCAGGCGGCCGGCCTTGGCGAAGCCGACCCGCAGCTTGCGCTGGAGCATGGACGTGGAGCCGAACTGCGTGGTGACCACCAGCTCGGTGGCCTGCAGCAGCACCTCGAGGTCGTCCCCGATGTCGTCGTCGATCTGCTTCTTGGGCGCATCGACAGCGACGTCGTCACGGTAGGCCGCCTGGAGCTGTCCCTTGACGTGCTCCACCACCTTGTGGATCTCGGACTCCGTCACCCAGGCACCCTGGACACGCATGGCCTTTGAAGCACCCATGGGCAGGAAGAGGGCGTCACCCTGGCCAATGAGCTTCTCCGCGCCCGGCTGGTCAAGAACCACGCGTGAGTCGGTGACGGACGAGGTGGCAAACGCCATTCTCGAAGGAACGTTGGCCTTGATAAGGCCGGTGACCACGTCCACGGACGGCCGCTGCGTGGCCAGGACGAGGTGGATGCCGGCGGCGCGGGCAAGCTGGGTGATGCGGACGATCGAGTCTTCCACATCGCGCGGCGCCACCATCATGAGGTCGGCGAGCTCATCCACGATCACCAGGAGGTAGGGGTACGGGCGGATCACCCGCTTGGAATCGACCGGCGGCTGGACCTTGCCCGCGCGAACCGCCTTGTTGAAGTCGTCAATATGCTTGAAGCCGTAATTCGCGAGGTCGTCGTACCTGGCGTCCATCTCGCGGACCACCCACTGGAGGGCCTCCGCCGCCTTCTTGGGGTTGGTGATGATGGGTGTAATGAGGTGCGGGACGCCTTCGTAGGCTGTGAGTTCCACCCGTTTGGGGTCCACCATGACCATCCGGACTTCGTCCGGGGTGGCGCGCATCAGGATGGACGTGATCATGGAGTTCACGAAGGACGATTTACCGGCACCGGTGGCACCTGCCACCAGCAGGTGGGGCATCTTGGCGAGGTTGGCCACCACGTAGCCGCCCTCAACGTCCTTGCCCACGCCCATCACCATCGGATGGTCGGTGCGGCGGGCGTTCTGGCTGCGCAGTACGTCACCCAGCGAGACGGTCTCACGGTCCGTGTTGGGGATCTCGATGCCGATGGCGGATTTGCCCGGGATGGGGCTCAGGATCCGCACGTCGCTCGAGGCCACCGCGTACGAGATGTTCTTCGACAGGGCGGTAACCCGCTCCACCTTGGTGCCCGGGGCCAGCTCGATCTCGTACCGGGTGACGGTGGGACCGCGGCTGAAGCCTGTCACCGTGGCATCCACGTTGAACTGCTGAAGCGTGTCGGTGAGGGCAGCGACGACGGCGTCATTGGCCTCCGTGCGCTCCTTGGGGATTGAGCCCGGGGTCAGGTAGTCGGAGGCAGGGAGGGTGTAGGTCACGTCCCCGGCAAGCGACAACTGCTCGGTCCGCTGCGGGATGGGAACGGGTGGCGGTGCGGGAGCCACCGGGTTTGAGGGCACGGTGGGCGCCGCGGAACCCGCCTGGCCGCCGGAGGCGGACATGCCCGGGGTGATCATGGGGATGGCTTCAGTGGCGTTCTCCCCCGCTTCAGGAGAAGCAGCAGCGCCGAGTCCTTGCGCGGCCTTGATCTTCTCGACGGCGATCTCGGCCTGGGTGGGGCGGCGGACCCCAGGGGCGGGGCGCGGCGGCTGCGGTTCGTCGTCGTCGATGACGGCGTGCTCGAACGCTTCGTCGCCCACATAGCCTTCCAGGCCGGCGTCGGTATCCTCGTCCTTGCCGAACAGGCGGCGCTTCTTCTTTTTCGGTGCGGCTGGCGGGGTCCGTTCAAGGTAGCTGCGGTCGTGACGGTCGCTGTCCTCCTGGTTCATCAGGTCGATGCCCATGAGGTGCTCGTAGGCGCCCCGAACCCGCCGGGGGATGGCACCGAACGGCGTAGCGGTGATGATGAGCAGGGATACGAAGGCGAGCAGCCCGTAGAGCACCAGCGGCACGGCCGGATGGATCGCAGCCAGTGGCGAGGCACCCAGGAATCCCAGCATGCCGCCGGCCTGCCGCAACCCGTCAAAACCCTGGGCGACCGTGGGCTGGCCGCCCAGGACGTGCGCAAGGCCGCACCCTGCGAAGGTCATGATCAGGAAGCCAATGCCCACCCTGTTGTTGCCCCGGCCGTCAGAGGGTTGCCGGAACAGCCGGAAGGCGCACACAAAAAGCATCAGCGGGAGCAGCAGCGAGATCCAGCCGAACGTACCGTTCACCACGCTGTAGACGGCGTCCGGGAACCAGCCGGTGAGGCCCCACCAGGCAAAGGTGGCGATGAAGACGCCCAGGGCCAGGTTGAAGAGGGCGGCACCGTCACGGCGCTCGTCTGCCGGAAGGTCGCTGACGTCATGGCCGATGCGCCGCATTCCCCCGCCGACGAGGTGGCCGATCCCCAACCACGCTCCGCTCACTACCCGCAGCAGCCAGGGCTGGTGCTGTTCGACGGCGGGAAGCTGGCGGGTCCGCGCCGTGCCGGAGCTCCCCGTCCGTCCTGATTTGGACGCTGGGGATTTCGCTGCCGTGGAGCCGGAACCGCGGCCGCCGGAACCGCCGGATTTGCTGCCGGAGCTGGCCCTGCTTGAACCATTGGGCGCGGAAGTAGTACGAGTGGCCATATTAGCCACGGTACCGGAACGGCGGTGGTTTTCCGGGCATTTGGGAGCCGGTGGATGCCGGTTCTGAGCGCTTAAACACGTCCGGCCCGCATTCCTGGTCGGGACCAGGAGCACGGGCCGGAGCCGGCGGCAAGGAAGACTAGGCCTCAAGCACCACGGGAATGATCATGGGCTTGCGGCGGAGCTTGCGGTTGACCCACGTGCCCACCACCCGGCGGACCACCTGCTGGAGTTGGTGGGTTGTGTGATCCGTATGGTTCAGCACGGCTTCTTCCAGCGCGGCGTTGATCTTGGGGATGATCTCGTCGAACACGGCATCGTCTTCGGCCACGCCGCGGGCGTGGATCTCCGGCCCGGAAACCACCTTGCCCGTAGCTCGGTGGATGACCGTGATGATGGAGATGAAGCCTTCATCGCCCAGGGTCTGGCGGTCCTTGAGGTCGGCCTCGGTGACTTCGCCAACGCTGGAGCCGTCCACGTAGACGAAGCCCACTTCAACCTGGCCCACCACGTCTGCCCGGTGGTCCTTGAGGTCGATCACGGTGCCGTTGTCCGCGAGGATCACACTGGCTTCCGGAACGCCTGACTCGATCGCGATCTTGCCGTTGGCGATCAGGTGGCGGGTCTCACCATGTACCGGCATCGCGTTGAGCGGTTCAAGGATGTTGTAGCAGTACAGGAGTTCGCCAGCAGCGGCGTGCCCGGAGACGTGGACTTTGGCGTTGCCCTTGTGGATGACGTCGGCGCCAAGCTTGAGCAGTCCGTTGATGATCCGGAAGACGGCGTTTTCATTTCCGGGGATGAGGCTGGACGCGAGGATGACGGTGTCTCCCTCGCCCACCACGACGCGGTGGTCGCCGTTGGCCATCCGGGACAGCGCGGCCATCGGTTCGCCCTGGGAACCGGTGGACATCAGCACCACGCGGTTGTCCGGCAGGTTGTCGATGTTCTTGATGTCCACGATGAGGCCAGGCGGGACGTCCAGGTAGCCCAGCTTCTCCGCGATGGCCATGTTGCGGACCATCGAGCGGCCCACGAAAGCCACCTTGCGGTTGTGCTTGGCGGCCGCGTCCAGGACCTGCTGGACCCGGTGCACGTGGGATGAGAAGGACGCGACGATGATCCGCTTGGTGGCCTGGCCGAAGAGGCGCTCCAGTGTGGGGCCGATTTCCTTCTCCGCGGTAGTGAAACCGGGGACATCGGCATTCGTGGAATCCGACATGAAGAGGTCAACGCCCTCTTCACCGAGCTTCGCGAAGTGCCGCAGGTCCGTGATGCGGCCATCTAGGGGGAGCTGGTCCATCTTGAAGTCGCCGGTGTGCAGGACGGTGCCGCCTGCAGTGCGGAGGAACACGGCCAGGGCGTCGGGGATGGAGTGGTTGACCGCTACGAACTCGCATTCGAACGGGCCGAACTTCTCCACTTGGCCTTCCTCGACGGTGAGGGTGTAGGGCCGGATGCGGTGCTCCTGCAGCTTCGCCTCAATCAGGGCAAGGGTCAGTTGCGAGCCGACCAGCGGAATGTCACCGCGGAGGCGCAGCAGGTACGGAACAGCACCGATGTGGTCCTCATGCCCGTGGGTGAGGACCACAGCCACGATGTCGTCCAGCCGGTTCTCAATGTAGGAGAAGTCAGGCAGGATCAGGTCGACGCCGGGCTGGGTTTCCTCCGGGAAGAGCACGCCGCAGTCCACGATCAGCAGCTTGCCGTCGATTTCGAACACGGCCATGTTCCGGCCAATTTCCCCAAGTCCGCCCAGCGGAACAATCCGGAGCGTTCCCTGCGGCAGGCGGGGAGGGGTGACAAGGCCGGTTAGGGCAGTTTGGGTCATATTGCACTACTTTCCAGGCGCAAGGGCGCCGGTCTCAGCCCTCAGGAAAAGACCAGCCCCGCTTCCGCCAAATCCCCGCGGATGGTTTCGATCTCGGCTTCGTCCGGCTCCACGAGGGGCAAACGGACAATCGAGTTGGGCAGGACTCCCTGCCATTTAAGAATCTGTTTGGCCGCAACGGCCCCCTGGACCCGGGTCATGGTGGCGCGGACCACGGGCTGAAGCTCGAAGTTGATCTTCCGCGCGGTTTCGAGGTCGTTGGCATTGACCGCATCGATGAGGTCGCGGAACTGGCGGGTGGCCACATGCGTGGTGACGCCGACGAGGCCAACGGCACCCAGCGCCATCCAGGGAAGGGTCAGTCCGTCGTCGCCGGAGTAGAAGAGCAGGTCTGTTTCAGCCATAACGCGGGTGGCCGCAACGAAATCGGCCTTGGCGTCCTTGACGGCCACAATGTTGGGGTGCTGCGCCAGGCGGATCATGGTCTCGGGTTCGATGGCGATCGAGGACCGGCCGGGGATGTCGTAGAGCATAACGGGCACGTCCGCGGCGGAGGCGATGGTTTCAAAGTGTGCGCGCAGTCCGGCCTGGCTGGGCTTGTTGTAGTAAGGGGTGACCAGCAGGATGCCGTCGACGCCGAGGGCTGCAGCCTGCTGGGAGAGGTGCACTGAGTGCGCGGTGTCGTTGGTGCCGGTGCCGGCAATGATTGCCGCCTGGCCTCCGACCGCTTCCTTGACGGCCCGGAACATGCCCAGGTTCTCTTCGTCGGTGAGGGTGGAAGTTTCGCCTGTGGTTCCGGTGACCACCAGGCCGTCGCAGCCGTCGTCCACCAGCTTGCTGGCCAGTTCCGCGGCCTGCTGGTAGTCCACTGTGCCGTCCTTCGTGAACGGCGTGACCATGGCGGTCAGGAGGGTGCCAAGGGCAGGGATGCGCGCGGAAGTGTCAGCCATGGAAAAAACGTTACCCTGTCCCCGGCCGGTTAGGACAATAGGGGCGGCGTGATGAACGTCAAACAGCCGCCTCGCCGAAGGGGCCGCCGGTGTGCTTGCGGTATTTTGCGAGACGGCTTCGCTGCAGGATGCAGGGAACAACTTCGGTGCCGATTCCTGTTGCTTGCTTCAGCGGAAAGCCGTCAGGACCCCACAAGCCGCTCAAGCCGCACGATTCACCCAAGGGGCTCCTGCCGCCGAGGTTGGCGAGCAGCGTGAACATCCTGTTGTCCATGGCCCGCGCTCCGAGGTGGAGGGCCAGCCGGTGTTCCTCGTCCCTGGTGTAAAGGGCGGACACGCAATACACGTCAGCTCCTGCTGCAGCGGCGTCGGTTGCGTGAGCCGGTACGGAGGTATCGAAGCAGAGAGCGAGTGCAATGGTCCACCCGTCCACCATGATCAGGGTGGCGCCCTCCCCCGGCGTGAACAGCTCTTGCTCCTGGCCGTGCAGGTGCGTCTTGAACGCCGTTTCCGTGCTGCCGTCCGGATGAATGGCTACGGATGCCAGGCGCGCCGCACCATCACTTTCGCGGAGGGCAGCGCCGACAACAGCCGTAACCCCGGTCCTGCGGCAGATCTCCCGGACGTCGCCGAGGCGTTCGTCGTCCGGCATCAGCCAGGAATCGGAATCCCTGAGGAGATCCAGCCGGTAGCCGGTGAGGGACAGTTCCGGGAAGACCACCAGGCGGGCGCCGTGGTCATCGGCGTCCTCGATGAGGCGCACGTGCTCGGCAGCGTTTGCGGTGATCCCTCCGTCCAGGGGCTGGTACTGGATAGCGGCGACGGGGAGGGTGTCTGTCACGCCTCCATCCTAGGCAGCTGCCCTGACGCCCACCTCAGCAGCGGTCCTTTTGAGCGCGTGGCGGTTCACCAGGACCATGCTGGCAATACCTGCCGACGGCCGCCTGCCTCAGCCCTTCCGCCCACGCGGCCAGCCTCTGGGCTGCCCGGACGTAGTGGAACAGTTCGACCGGAGTCAGGGCGTCGATATCCGTCTCGCCGAGCCGGCGCGCGAGCTCCGCCCCCTCCGGCTGCGCGGACAGGCTGATGCCCTCCTGCTCCCACTGGATATCCTCGGAGGATTTTCCAGTCACCAGCTGGCGGAAGAGGTAGTCAACAACACCCGGGCTCATTGCCTTCAGTGGCCCGGCATCCTGTGACTCCGAAGCGGGGATATCGGGTGATGGGGTTTGCATGCGATCCATGTTATTCGAACATATATTCGAAGACAAGAGCAGTTTATTGACAGCTCCGGTACAGGCAGGTGTGAGACGATCTGGTCATGACCTCCCGTAATGCCGCCACCTCTTCCAGGACGGCTGCCGTCCGGTCGATACCGGGCCGGCTGCATGGCATTGACGCGGCGCGCGGGCTGGCCCTGCTGGGGATGATGGCCACCCATCGGCTTCCCACGTTTGAACCGAACGCCGACCTGACCCCTACCTGGATCGGCCTGACTTTTTCAGGCCGGGCAGCCGCTCTGTTCGCAGTGCTGGCAGGCGTTGGCCTTGCCCTGTCCACGGGTAAGCACAGGCCGCTGGATGGCCCGGACCTGTCGGCAGCCCGGCGCGGCGTTGCCTTGCGCGCCCTGGTGATTGCCGCCGTCGGACTTAGTTTGGGCGGCCTCGAAGTGAACCTGGCCATCATCCTGGTCCACTACGCAGTGCTGTTCCTGTGCGTCCTGCCGTTCCTGGGCATGAAGCTGAAGCCGCTCGTCGGATGGACGGTCGGTTGGATCCTTGCCTCACCGGTTTTGGCGTACTTGCTGCGCCCCTGGCTGCTGGCTGCGAACCCGCCCCTAAGGCTCGGCCACAACCCTTCCTGGGAGGATCTGTCCATCCCCACCCGGCTCCTGGCGGACCTCTTCTTCACCGGCTATTACCCCGTCTTCCAATGGCTGTCCTACCTGCTGGTGGGGCTCGTCGTCGGCCGCCTGATGCTCAACAAGGCCCTCGTCCCGTGGGTGCTCCTGATCGGAGGCACCATCGTTGCTGTCCTGGCCAAAGCCCTGGGAACCGCGGCGATGGAAAGCTGGGGCGGGCGGGCTGCCCTGGAAAAGTTGCTTGATTCCCCCGGCTATCCGTTGCACAGCGTCCTGCAGGTAAACCTGACGGGCATCCCGCAGGAGGGGTCCTGGTGGTGGCTGGCCTCGGCGGCGCCCCATTCGGCCACGCCGCTTGACCTGCTGCATACGTCCGCCGTGGCAGCGGCGGTGATCGGGGCCTTCCTCCTGCTGGGCAGGCTGGCCGAGTGGGTGGCCCTGGACCTGTTGCTGCCGCTTCGCGGTGCGGGGGCCATGACCCTGACCCTCTACTCCGTCCACGTGTGGGTGGTTTCGGGCTTCTACCTCAAGCCGCTCCCGGCCGGCTGGACTGAGGACGCGATGTACTTCGCCCACGCCGCCACAGCAGTGATTGTGGGCATGGTGTTCGTGCTGCTGAAGTGGCGCGGACCCCTGGAATGGCTGGGGCACGCGGCAAATCAGGTGGGCCGCGGCAACGCCAAGGCCCTGCGCTAAATGCACCGCAGCTAAATGCACCGCCGTTTGATGCACCGCCGTTTGATGCACCGCCGTTAGATCCGCCGTTCCAGGGAGCGGGAGGGCAAAACAGGTCGCCAAAGCGCTAGGCCGGAACCTGGCCGCGGAAGAGCTTGACGGCGTCGCGCATGGAGGCGCGGGCGCGCTTGCGGTCGCCGGCGGCGTCGTAGGCGCAGCTCAGCCTGAACCAGGAACGCCAGTCTTCCGGTGCTGCTTCAGCCTCCGCCCGGTACTTCTCGAACTCCGCATCCGCTGCGGAACGGACGATCCGCCCCGCCGGGGTCCTGGGCAGCTCGTCCACGGGAAGGCCGCCCTCGGCCTCGAGGACCTTCGCCATCTGCTCGGTGCGGGCTCCGAACATGAGTTCCCGGACGAGCGCCCAGGCACCAATCACCGGCAGCACGAGGTAGGCGGCTCCGATGGCGACGGCGGCAGGGTTGCTGTCCGTCAGCAGCAGAACCGAGCGCTGGAAGGACACCACCAGATAGAAGACCAGGAGGAGCGTGACTGCACCCACCCAGATTTTGGTGCGGTTCTTCCGGAGGCCTTCAACCAACCCGCCCACGGCTACAGCCCCAGGTCCAGGTAGCCGTCGAGGCCCACCGTGAGCCCGGGATGTGCGGCGACGCCGCGCAGGCCAAGCAGTACGCCGGGCATAAAGGAGGCGCGGTCGAAGGAGTCATGGCGCAGCGTCAGCTGCTCGCCGGCGCTGCCGAGCAGGACTTCCTGGTGGGCGACGAGGCCGCGAAGCCGTACGCTGTGGACGCGAACGCCATCCACCTCACAGCCGCGCGCACCGGAAAGTTCGCTGGTGGTGGCATCGGGGCTGGGTGGCACCTGGGCGGCCCTGCGTTCGGCGGCGATGAGCTCGGCCGTCCGGACTGCCGTGCCCGACGGCGCGTCCACCTTGTCCGGGTGGTGCAGCTCAATGATTTCGACCGACTCGAAGTACTTGGATGCCTTCGCGGCGAAGGCGGAGGCCAGCACGGAGCCAAGGGCGAAATTGGGTGCGATCAGCACACCGGTCTCCGGCCGGCTTGCCAGCAGGTTTTTCAACCCGGACAGCTTGCCGGCGTCCCACCCGGTGGTGCCGACAACGGCGTGGATGCCATGTTCAACGGCGAAGCGCACGTTCGCTTCAGTGCTTTCGGGAACCGTTAGGTCCACCACGAAGCGTGCCCCCGCAACGGTGAGCTGGTCCAGCGAATCTCCCCGGCCCAACGCGGCGACGAGCTTCATGTCAGGGGCCGCTTCAATGGCTTTTACGGCTTCGGCGCCCATGCGCCCATTCGCGCCCAGCACGGCAACGGGCATGGGAGCAGAGTGTTGTTCGGTCATGGCGTTAACCCTACCGGTGGGCCTGCGGGGCACAGGAACTGTGGAGTGTGCGTTACCTCGCAGGAACAGGCCCGAGGGAGCTTGGGCGAACCAGGCACAACAGCAGGATCAGCTGCCCGCGCCTACCCATTCCACGGTGCCGTCGGCGAAGAACTGTTCCTTCCAGATGGGCACCTGCTCCTTGATTCTGTCCACCAGCTCCGAGCACACGGCAAAGGCCTGGCCGCGGTGGGCTGCGGAGACGGCACACACGAGCGCGGGATCCCCGATGTCGAGCATGCCGATCCGGTGGGCTGCCCAGATCCGTACGGGCTGGGAGGGAGCACCACCGGCCCCTTGTGCCTCTGCCGTTTGTTCCGCTGCCAGCCGGGCAACGACGTCGGCCATCACCTGGTGGGCGGTGGGATGCGCGCTGTAGCTGAGGCGGTTGACCGCCTTGCCGCCGTCGTGATTGCGCACCACGCCGCTGAAGCTGACCACCGCCCCGGCGGTGTCACTTTCCACTGCCGCAATGGCCTGGTCAACGGAGATGGGCTCCGCGCTCAGGACCGCGCGGACCACCTCGAATGCTGTTTCAGTGCCCATGTCCGCCTTCCAACTGGTCGCAAAGGTGCCCGATCACCGGATCCAGGACGGTGAGTCCGTCCATCACCCCTTTGGGTGACCCGGGCAGGTTGATGATGAAGGTGCTTCCGGCGGCGCCTGCGTAACCGCGGCTGAGTGCCGCAAGCGGCGTTTTCGCTGCGCCGGCGCGTCGGATGGCTTCCATGATGCCGGGGATCTCGCGGTCCAGCAGCGGCAGCGTGACGTCCGGTGTCCTGTCGTCCGCGCTGAGGCCCGTGCCTCCGCTGGTAATGACGACGGCGGGGCGCTGGGTCAGCAGGGCGCGGATGGCTGCGCCCACGGGCTCGCCGTCGGGAACCACCATGGCGGGGAACACGTCAAAGCCGTGCTCGGTCAGCCAGTCGGTAATCACGGGGCCGGTTTCGTCGTCGTAGATTCCGGCGGCGGCCCGGGTGGAAGCGATGACGACGCCGGCCTTCCGGCCTTGGACGTCACCGTGGCGGTGGGGTTCCGGGGCATTCAGGATGCTGGGGCTGCTCACAGTGTCCAGTCCCCGCTCTTGCCGCCGCTCTTGGCAAGCACTTTGATGTCATTCAGTACCGCGTGTTTGTCCACAGCCTTGATCATGTCGTACACGCTCAGGGCCGCGACGGAGGCTGCCGTGAGGGCTTCCATTTCCACGCCGGTGACGCCGCGGGTCTTGACCGTTGCGAGGATGGCGACGGACTCCGTGCCAAGCTCAAAGTCCACCGTGACCTTGGACAGCGGAAGCGGATGGCACAGCGGAATCAGTTCCGGAGTCTTCTTCGCGGCCATGATTCCGGCAACGCGTGCCACGGCCAGGGCGTCTCCCTTGGGCAGCCCGCCCGAGCCGAGGAGGGCCATGACGTCTGCCGTGGTGTGGACCGTGGCGGTGGCGGTGGCCTCGCGGGTGGTTTCGGCTTTGGCGGACACGTCCACCATCTGGGCGCTGCCGTCCTGGCGCAGGTGCGTCAGTGCGGCCGGGGGTTGTTGTGCATTCACAGCATCCATACTTCCACCTCTGCCCCGGCCGCGAGCGCGGCCACTCCAACCGGGACATGAACCAGCACGTTCGAACCGGCGAGCGCATGCATCAGGTGCGAGCTTTCCCCGCCCTGCAGCTTCACGGTCCCGTCGGGCTGCAGGGTGCCGCGGCGGACCTGGTGCTTGTGTTCAGGAGACGTGAGCGGCTGGCTGAGGCGGGCACGGAGGGGCAGGCGCGGCGCCGGTGCGCCGAGCAGGCCGGCCAGGACGGGGCGGAGGAACATTTCAAAGGACACCAGGCAGCTGACCGGATTTCCCGGGAAGCCCAGGAATGGGCGTCCCTCGAAGGTGCCGATCCCCTGCGGACCACCCGGCTGCATGGCCACGTGCAGGAAGTCCACCGGCTGGTCCTGCATCGCCTGCCGGACCACCTCGTACGCGCCCTGGCTGACTCCGCCGGTGGTGACGATCAGGTCCACGGCGTCGGGCTCGGCGCGCAGCAGCGTACGAAGCCGGTCCGGGTTGTCCGTGACGATGCCGGTGCGGCGGACGTTCAGCCCCGCCTGCTTCATGGCCGCTTCAAGGAGGGTGGCGTTGGAGTCGTAGATCTTGCCGGCAGGCAGCTCCTGGCCGGGCTCCACCACTTCGTCGCCGGTGGTGACCAGCAGGACAGTTACTGCTTTGAAGACCGTAACCTCCGGAATCCCCAGCGCGGCGAGCAGCCCCAACTGGGCCGGGCCCAGGAAGGTTCCGGCGGCCAGGGCTGTCCTGCCCGCCTCCACGTCGCTGCCTGCTGCCCGCACGTAGGTGCCGGGCGCTGCTGGAGGCAGCCACACCGTGGCCTGCGCCGTGTGCGGCAGGAAACGGTCCGGAATGGCCCGTTCAATGGGGACGACGGCGTCGGACCCCTCCGGGAGCATCGCACCGGTCATGACCGGAACGGCCATCCCGGGTTGGAGTGGTGCAGGGAATGCTCCGGCTGGAACGGGGGGCATAGCGCTCAACTCCGCTCCGCCGTCAGGCACGTCAATAGAACGGATGGCGTAGCCATCCATCTGGGAGTTGGGGAAGGGCGGCAGGCTGATGGGAGCGCGGACGGCGTTCACCAGGCCTCGGCCCAGCGCCTGGTGCAGGGGCAGCAATTCCGCCCGTTCCGGTGCCCGCACATGCTGCAACAGTTCAGCGACGGCGGCGGCATGGTCAGCCACGGACCGCGCCTGGTGCCCGCCCTGATGCCGCCGGTGTGGCCCCTGGGCGCCGGGCTGGTGTTCCTGCTGGTGCGGGGCTTGCCCTACAGACGTTCCATGGTGTTGCGGGCTGGTCATGGTTCCGCCTTCGGTAGCCGTCAGGGTTTCACCTCCACTCTAATCGTGTGGAACCCGGTGGCTCCGTCCGGGGCGACAGGCCGGCTCTCCTCGTCCTGCGCCTTACCATTCAGGTCCGTGGCACGGACCTGGAGTTCGTACTGGCCTTCCGTCAGTTCCAGGCCCAGTTTCCATTGGTACCAAGTGTCCAGCGAGATGCCTTCGGCCAGCTCCGCCTGCTGCCACTGGCCGCGGTTTACGCGGACCTCCACCTTTTCGATGCCGGTGTGTTGGGCCCAGGCGATGCCGCCGACCATCACCGTTCCCGCCTTCACCGGCCGGCCATCTCGTGGCACATCAATCCTTGAGGACGTTTTGATCGGGCCCCGCTCCGACCAGCCCCGGGGAGTCCAGTAGGCGACGTCGTCCGCGAAGCGGGTGACCTTGAGCCCGGTGACCCATTTGGTGGCCGACACGTACCCGTACAGCCCTGGCACCACCAGCCGCACCGGAAATCCGTGCTCAAGGGGCAGCGGCTCGCCATTCATTCCGACGGCCAGCAGGGCGTCCCGGCCATCCCTGAGCACCTCAAGGGGGGTGCCTGCGGTCCAGCCGTCCACACTTCGTGAGAGCACCATGTCTGCGCCGGGCTGGGGGCGGGCGAGGCTGAGCAGTTCGCGGACCGGCCAGCCGAGCCAACGTGCGTTGCCGATGAGGTCTCCGCCCACGTTGTTGGATACACAGGCGATGGTTATGTGGCGCTCCACCATGGGCTTGGCCAGGAGCTCGGCGAAGGTCAACTCCACCTCCTTGTCCACCATGCCCGTGACTTTCAGGACCCACGTGTCCGGGTCGACCGCGGGAACCACAAGCGCGGTGTCTATGCGGTAAAAGTCAGCGTTGGGAGTGACCAGTGGTTGCATGCCGTCCACCGTCACCTCCGCAGTTGGCGGAATGGCTGGTGCCAGTGATGCGGGGGCCGGCAGCGTCACACGACTGCGGGCTTCGCTGGCCACGGCGGCGGCACCGCGCCATACTCCCGCCAGCGCACCGCCGATGACAGTGAACGCGGCTCCGCCTGCGACGGCTTGCAGGAAGCGACGGCGGGCTGGCGCTTCCGGGGACGCTAATTCCGCTCCCGCGCTCCCCCACTCATGCAGCCAGCGAATCAGGAACCTAAGCAGCACTCCGGCCGCGACTGCGGTAAGTACTGGCAACACCATCGAATTAAAGGTGACCTGGGCGCGGGTCAGGACGGCCGCCAGACCCACGAGACCGAAGACAGCGACCACTGCGGCGCCCATAAAGCGGCGGCGGTACTCCGCTACCCCCGCCAGCGCGGCCAGGGACGCCATGACCAGAGCCATTCCGGCCAGGAGAGCCACCTTGTCGGCAGTACCGAACAGCGCCACGGCCCAGTCCTTGACACCGGGAGGAACGGCGTCGATGACAGCGCCGCCAACAGCGGTAAGCGGCGACAACGACGGACTGAAAATACCCGCCAACAGCTCCCCCAGCACCACGGCGCTGCCCACCGCAACTGCCCCTGCGGCCGCTGCCCACCGCCCCTTCAGGCGTGGCGTTGACTGGTGCGGCAGCGGAGGGTGCGCGGGTTCCCGCAGCCCGGCCCCGCCGTCGTGCGTTGCCTGCCTTGGCTGGGAGCTGTCCACACTTCCAGCATAGGTTCGCGGAGTTCAGGTGGCGCGGGCCCTGCCGTGAATTCCGCTGGGTATTCTGTTGCAGCCCTTTGCGCTGTCACGGGTGTGATGCACAGCCCAACGTGGCGTAGCCTGAATTCATGAGCGTCCAGCTAGGCATGCCCCAGCCGCGGGAGGAAGCAGCGTCCCTGCCGTCGGTTCCCGCTGCCCGCCCCGCTGGTGCTCCGGCCGGACTGGCGGACCGCTATGGGCGCCGGGCCACGGACATGAGGTTGTCCCTGACGGACAAATGCAATCTGCGCTGCACTTACTGCATGCCTGCCGAGGGCCTGGAGTGGCTGGCGAAGCAGGCAGTCATGTCGGCCGAGGAAATCGTCCGGATCGTCCGCATTGGCGTGGAGCAGTTGGGTGTCCGGGAACTGCGGCTTACGGGCGGCGAACCGCTGGTGCGGCACGACTTGGTGGACATCATCGCCGCGCTGCGCAGCAACCATCCCAGCCTGCCCATCTCCATGACCACCAACGGCGTTGGCTTGGCGAAAAAAGCGGCGCCGCTGAAGGCGGCAGGGTTGACCCGCATCAACGTGTCACTCGATTCCCTGCATGAGGAAACCTTCACCCAACTGACGCGCAGGCCGTTCCTGAACCAGGTACTGGCCGGGGTGGACGCAGCCTGGGCAGCCGGCCTGGGCCCGGTCAAGCTCAACGCTGTACTGATGCGCGGCATCAACGACGCCGAGGCGCCATCGCTGCTCGCCTGGGCACTCGGACGCGGCTACGAACTGCGTTTCATTGAGCAGATGCCGCTGGACGCGGACCATGGCTGGACGCGGCGGAACATGATCACGGCCGCCGAAATCCGCGAGTTGCTCTCCACCGATTTTGTCCTCAACGCTGATCCCCGCGCGCGTGACGGCGCACCGGCTGAACGCTTTGAAGTACGACGGCGGGTGGCCGGGTCCGCTGATGGCGCTGCCGGCCCTGTCCTGGGAACCGTGGGGATTATCGCATCGGTCACCGAGCCGTTCTGCTCAGACTGCCGCAGGACGCGGATTACGGCAGAGGGCAAGATCATGAGCTGCCTCTTCTCCCGGGAAGAGTTCGACCTGCTGGGCCTCCTGCGCTCAGGGGCAAGCGACGACGCCCTTGCCCAGCGGTGGCAGGATGCGATGTGGATCAAACCTAAGGCTCACGGAATGGACCACGTGGGACTTGATGCTCCGGACTTCGTCCAGCCGGACCGCAGCATGAGCGCCATCGGGGGCTGAATCTTTTGAACGTACGTTACTTCGCTGCCGCGCGCGCTGCGGCAGGGGTGGAGGAGGAGCGCTTCGACCTGGCGCCGGGCTCCACTGTTGCCGACCTGCTGGAGACCGTTCTGTCGGTGGAGCGCCCCGAGCCTCCTGCGGGGACTCCCCCGCTGCCCCGCATCCTGTCCCGAAGCAGCTTCCTGCTGAATGAAGTCGCCGTCCGGGACCATTCCGTTGTGCTGGACACGAATGACGTGGTGGACGTGCTGCCTCCCTTCGCAGGGGGCTAGGAGCAGCTTTCCCGGCAGCGTGGTAGCCCGCCCGCAATCGGTTCGCCGGCGCCGTCAGTGTCAGTGCCCGCAACGCTGTTTCCTGCCGCGCTGGCTGCTCGGGTCCGCTCTTCAACCGTATTCCCACAGAATGTCAGTGACTCCTTAGATGATGTTCATATGGGACACAGCGTGGATGGGGCAGTGGCGATGGAGGGCATTCATGCTTCTGTTGATGCCCTCCAAGCGCTCTTCCTCCAGGATGCGTCTTTGGAGGTTGCAGCGGCAGCCGCTGCAGGGGTTGACGTGCTGCAGCGCGGGTACGAGCTCCGTTTGGACCGGATGGCTGTGGTGTCACGTCTGGAAGCACAGCTCGCTGCGCTCAAGGCCCGGGATGCAGCCGAGTGCATCGAACTGCAAAAGGCCATGACCCCACCGGACGCGCCGGTGCACGAGCGGACCTATGCCGAGATGTCCGCGGTTGAGGAAATCGCTGCCGTCCTGACAATAAGTGCCGCAGCAGCAGGGGCACTCGTCACCCACTCCCGGCAGCTGTGCGCCCTGCCGCTGGCTCTGGATGCTCTGGCCTCGGGAACAATCTCGTGGCAGCACGCGAAAATCATCGCCGACGAAACCGACAGCCTTGACCCCGCCGGCGCGGCCAACCTGGCCGCCCATTTCCTGGACCCGGACGCCCCCAACCCGGCCCGCGGAGCCGCCGCCGGTGAGCTGGTCCCCTCCCGGTTCCGGACCAAAGTCCGCGCCTGGCGGGAACGCCACCACCCCGAATCCCTTGAAAGACGCCACACCAAAAGCGTCGCCGACCGGAGAGTGGAATACAGCCCCGACCGGGACGGCATGGCCTGGATCTCGGCCTGCCTCCCCGCCCACCAGGGCTTAGCCATCTGGAACCGCACCACCGCCCTCGCCCGGGGCGCCCAGGGCCCGGACGAACCCCGCACCCTCACCCAACTCCGGGCCGACATCCTCGCCCGCCTGCTCCTCAGCGCAGCACCGGCCCTAACCGCCGCCCCGGAAGCCAGCGAAGACAGCACCAAAGACTGCTCCGACGACGCGATCGGGCTGGCATCCCTGGCAACAACAGACACCGAAGTAACAAGCACCGGCCAGCACGACGCCGCGGGCCCTGCCGGCGACAAGGAATACGCCGGCATCGCCACGGTCCCGGTCCCGAACGCCCAGGTCCTGGTCACCGTCCCGGTGTTCGCACTGCTGGGTCTCTCCGACGAACCCGCCATACTTGACGGCTACGGACCCATCCCCGCCTCGATGGCACGGCAACTCCTCGCCGACGGCGCCACCTCCTTCCACCGGGTCCTGGTGGATCCAAGGGACGGGGCACCACTGGAAATCGGACGGACCAGCTACCGCCTCACCAAATCCATGAAGCAGGCACTGCGGCTGCGGGACGGAAAATGCACCTTCCCCGGCTGCAACAACCAGTCACTCGACAACGAGGCAGACCACCTTCAAGCCTGGCAGCACGGCGGCACCACCGGCATCAGCAACCTGGCCCAACTCTGCCCCAAGCACCACCGCCTCAAACACCACGGCACCTGGACACCCACAACGGCCACCAAAAACGAACCACCAGGCTGGACCTCACCCACCGGCCGCCACTACAAAGCTGAACGCCCCGACTGGGAACCACCCCACTGGCCACCGGGGCTTCCGCCCGCGGAACTGCCGCCTGACGAACCAGCCGCGGACAGTCTTGTGGATCCGGACGATATTTCGGCCGGAGACAGTTTGTGGGATGACTTCTATGCCATGCCCCCTGCGCTGCCGGCCGACCCCTCAACGGCCAGGAGCCTGCTGCATGTCTGAAATGGCGTGCCTCGGGCGGTTGAGGAGTTGCAGACGTCAGCTTCGCTGGAACGTTGACGTCATGAACGGAACATAGGCCGAGCCTTTCCCGTCGGCCCCGCCGCCGGATTCGTCCCCTGCGGCAGTGTTTCCACGGGTGCGAAGCTCTGTCACATGGGTGAGCACTCCCCCGTCGATGCTCAGCGTATGACGGGTCCATCCGGCACTGCCCCGGCGTTCCACCCTGAGGGCGCCGCCGTGCCACGTACAGCGCGCCGGTGCACCCGGGTCTGGGCTCGCGTTGTCCACGTAGTACCAGAAGACGTTTTGGTGATCCGGGTCCAGAGTGAACATGCCGTGGCCTTCGAAATATGTCCCGTCGGGTTCCAGGTGCCGATAGCTCTGCACCACGGCGAAACCGCCGGCCACCGGCCTGTACGTCACTTCGGCTTCTACGGTGCGCTCCGGTCCCCACGGGCCGCCGACGAACCGGGTACTCCCGCGCCAATTGCCCAGGAAGCCTGCCAATGCGTCGGGACCGCGGTTGGGTAGGGTCCGTTCCACAGTCCCCTCCCTCCCGCGCTAAGACCTGCCTGCGGCGGGTCAGAGCCCAAACGTTTCCGATTCCTCAAAGGGCCCGACGACGGTCACCGTCCGGGGTGCCGCTGCCAGCTCCGCCGCAAGGTCCTGGACCTGTTCTGCCGTGACGGCCTTGATGAGCCTGAGCGTTTCGTCAATGTCCTGGTATTCGCCGGAAACCAGTTCCGCCCGGCCCAGCCGCGACATCCGCGATCCCGTATCCTCCAGGGCCAGGACGATTCCGCCGCCCAGCTGGCCCACAGCCTTCCGAAGTTCGTCCTCGGTAATCCCGTGCTCGGCCAGCTTGTCCAGTTCCTCGCCGAGCAGGCCAAGGACCTGGCGCACCTTGGACGGCGTGCATCCCGCGTACATGCCGAAGTACCCGGCGTCGGCGTAGGAGGAAGCGAAGGAGTACGTGGAATACACCAGGCCGCGCTTCTCGCGGATTTCCTGGAACAGCCGCGACGACATGCCTCCGCCAAGCACGGCGTTCAGGACGCTCATGACGTAACGCCGTTCGTCGGTGGCAACGATCGTGGGGCAGCCCATGATGATGTTTGCCTGCTCCACCGCGCGCTTGACCACGTGGAGGCCTGCCGTCCCGGTGATCAGGGCCCGGTCGGTGGAACGCCTTTCGACAGGCGCCGCGTCGGACTTAAGCGACCACCCTGCAGACTCAAGGGCGTCCACGACGAGGTTGCAGACGACGTCGTGCTCGAGGCCGCCCGCCGCAGTGATCACGAGCTCGTCCGGCCGGTAATACCGCTGGTAGTGCTCCCATACGGAGTCCCGTGCAACTGCCTTGATGGCGTCCGGCGTGCCGCCGATGGGGCGTCCCAGGGGGTGGCTGCCCAGGACTGCTGACACAAAGTGTTCGTGCGCGACGTCCGTGGGGTCGTCGCTGTCCATGGCGATTTCCTCGAGGATGACGTCCCGTTCCTGCTCCATTTCTGCCGGGTCCAGGACGGCACCCGTGATCATGTCGGCGATCACGTCAATGGCCATGGGCAGGTCGGAATCCAGGACCCGCGCGAAGTAGCACGTGCTTTCCTTGGCCGTGGCCGCGTTTGACTCGCCGCCAACCTCGTCAAAGGCCGAAGCGATCTCGAGTGCGGTACGGCGCTTGGTCCCCTTGAAGAGGAGATGCTCCAGGAAGTGTGTGGAACCATGCTGCCCCGGGGCCTCGTCCCGGGACCCGACGCCCACCCAAAAACCAATGGTGGCTGACCTCTGGCCAGGCATCGCCTCCGTCAGCACCCGCACTCCCCCGGGCAGCACCGAACGCCGGACTTCGGAGCCGCCGTCGGAACCGTGGACCAGGGTATCGCCGCGGTGGTTCTGCTCAAGCGGCAGGGGTACAACAGTCATTGAGGCCTTTCAAAAGGGGCAGCCGGGATCTGGCTGCCATCGTAACAGCGGCGGGGCCGGTGGATCATCCACCGGCCCCGCCGATTCATGCTTTGTGTGCCGGAAACCGGAACCGTTAGACCTCAGCGCCTTCAGCAGGCTCCGTGGTGTGGGCGCGCTCGGTCTCGACCTCGGCGCCTTGGTCCTCGGCAACCACCGGGGCGAGCGAGAGCTTTCCGCGGTCGTCGATCTTGGTGATTTCCACCTGGACCTTCTGGCCCACCGAGACGACGTCATCAACGTTGTCAACGCGCTTGCCGTTGGCCAGCTTGCGCAGCTCGGAGATGTGCAGGAGGCCGTCCTTGCCCGGGGTCAGCGATACGAAGGCACCGAAGGTGGTGGTCTTGACAACCGTACCCAGGTAACGTTCGCCGATTTCCGGGACCTGCGGGTTCGCGATGGCGTTGATGGCGGAGCGTGCTGCGTCTGCAGACGGGCCGTCGGTGGCGCCAATGTAGACCGTGCCGTCGTCCTCGATGGAGATGTCGGCGCCGGTGTCTTCCTGGATCTGGTTGATCATCTTGCCCTTGGGGCCAATGACCTCGCCGATCTTGTCCACAGGGATCTTCACGGCGATGACGCGCGGCGCGAACTCGGAGAGCTCGTCCGGGGTATCGATGGCCGAATCCATAACCTCGAGGATGTGCAGGCGTGCTTCGCGGGCCTGCTTCAGGGCTGCTGCCAGCACCGAGGCGGGGATACCGTCGAGCTTGGTGTCCAGCTGGATGGCCGTAACGAATTCGGAGGTACCGGCAACCTTGAAGTCCATGTCGCCGAAGGCGTCTTCGGCGCCAAGGATGTCAGTCAGTGCCGCGTAGCGCGTCTGGCCGTCCACCTGGTCGGAGACCAGGCCCATGGCAATACCGGCGACGGCGGCCTTCAGGGGCACGCCGGCGTTCAGCATGGACAGGGTGGATGCGCAGACAGAACCCATCGACGTCGAACCGTTGGAGCTGAGCGCCTCGGATACCTGGCGGATGGCGTACGGGAACTCCTCCCGGGACGGCAGCACCGGCACGAGGGCCCGCTCTGCCAGCGCACCGTGGCCGATTTCGCGGCGCTTGGGCGAGCCCACGCGGCCGGTCTCACCGGTGGAGTACGGCGGGAAGTTGTAGTTGTGCATGTAGCGCTTGGTCTTGACGGGTGACAGCGAGTCGATCTGCTGTTCCATCTTCAGCATGTTCAGCGTGGTGACACCCATGATCTGGGTTTCGCCGCGCTCGAAGATGGCTGAACCGTGGACGCGGGGCAGGACCTCTACCTCGGCGGTGAGCTGGCGGATGTCCGTCAGGCCGCGGCCGTCGATGCGGACCTGGTCCTTGAGGATGCGCTGGCGCACAACGTGCTTGGTGACCGAGCGGAATGCTGCGGACACTTCCTTGTCACGGCCTTCGAACTGCTCGGCCAGGGCGGCGGAAACCTCGTCTTTCAGGGCGTCCGAAGCGTCATTGCGCTCCTGCTTATCCGCGATCTGGAAGACGGCAGCCAGCTTCTCAGCGGCAGCGGACTCAACAGCGGCGTACACGTCGTCCTCGTAGTCCAGGAAGACCGGGAACTCGACGGTCGGCTTAGCCGCGCGGGAGGCGAGGTCTGCCTGGGCGTCGCAAAGTGCCTTGATGAACGGCTTCGCAGCCTCGAGGCCCTCGGAGACAACCTCTTCGGTGGGGGCGGTGGCGCCCTGTTCCTTAATGAGGTTCCAGGAGTTGTCGGTGGCCTCGGCTTCGACCATCATGATGGCGACGTCGTCACCGGCGATGCGGCCGGCTACCACCATGTTGAAGACGGAGTTCTCCAGCTGCGAGTGCTTGGGGAAAGCGACCCACTGTGATCCGTTTTCGTCGGCAACCAGGGCAACGCGGACGCCGCCGATGGGGCCGGAGAACGGCAGGCCGGAAAGCTGGGTGGACATGGAGGAGGCGTTGATGGCCACCACGTCGTACAGCTCGTCAGGGTTGATCGCCAGGACGGTGACCACAATCTGGACCTCGTTGCGCAGGCCCTTAATGAAGGCGGGGCGCAGCGGGCGGTCCATCAGGCGGCAGGCCAGGATGGCCTCGGTGGACGGGCGTCCTTCGCGGCGGAAGAACGAGCCCGGGATGCGGCCGGCAGCGTACATACGCTCTTCGACGTCGACCGTCAGCGGGAAGAAGTCAAAGCCTTCACGCGGGTGCTTGCCGGCTGTGGTAGCGGACAGCAGGGCGGTGTCGTCGTCGATGTACACCATCGCTGCGCCGGCTGCCTGCTTGGCAAGGCGGCCGGTTTCGAAGCGGATTACACGCTTGCCAAAACGGCCATTGTCAATGACTGCTTCTGAGAACTGGATTTCGGGACCCTCCAAGAGAGTCACCTCCGTTTCTGTTTTACGGAAGTCCAGCCGCATCAACCCAGCCCAGCATCTGTCTACTGGCCCTGCACCCGGTCATCGATCGAGACCCACGGGCCGGGGCTTCTATCAACGAAGCCGTTCCCGGGGATCACTACCGAGGACCGCGAATGCGTGATGCGGTTGATCCTCCTGTTTAATTTTTCATTTGAAGAAGGCGGCCCGTTCCGTGGTGGAAAGGGCCGCCCCTAAGTCCGACTAGCGGCGCAGGCCGAGGCGCTCGATGAGCGCACGGTAGCGGGCGATGTCGGTCTTCTTGAGGTAGCTCAGCATGCGCTTGCGACGACCAACCATGGCCAGCAGACCGCGCTGGGTGTGGTAATCGTGCTTGTGCTCCTTCATGTGCTCAGTCAGATCCTTGATCCGCTGGGTCAGGACAGCAACCTGGACCTCCGGTGAACCGGTGTCGCCTTCTGCGGTTGCGTATTCCTTGATGATGGACTGCTTTACGGCGGCTTCAAGTGCCACAATAACTCCTAGGGATGTGCCGTGAGGGCCCAGGTCAGTAATTCACTGCCGGGTCTGCCGCCGCGGCTGGTCCGGGAAACCCGGACAGTGCCACACGCAACAGGAACCAGCCGCCACGGACTGCAGCCGGATCCATCCCTCAGTTTAGCGGCCCCCGCCCAATCTTGTCGAAACAGGCAAGCCTTGGCAGAAGGTGCCGTGGCCAAAGCCGCCCGCCCGCTACTGCGGCAACTGCTCCCGGATCGCTGCCATCCCGTGCAGGACTTCAGCGAAGCTGGTGCTCAGCGGCGAGAGTCCCACCCGAACGCCGTGCGGGGCGCGGAAGTCAGGGATGACATCCCCGTCCCACAGCGACTCCACGGCCCCTTTGGCGAAACCGGGGTGGTCCAGCGTGATGTGGCTGCCCCGGTCCCCCGGCTCCCGCGGCGAGGCGAGTTCGACGCCCAGGGGCGCCAGCCACGCTTCGAAGATCTCGATGGCGAAGGCCGTCAGCTTCACCGACTTCTCCCGGATGGCGGCCATTGACGCTTCCTCGATGAGGTCCAGCGTGCCCCGCATGGCCAGCATCCCGAAAATCGCCGGAGTGCCGCTGAGGAATCCGCGGATGCCGGCAGCCGGCTCGTAGCCGGAGGCCATCTCAAAGGCATCCTTGCGGCCCATCCATCCCCAGATCGGCTGGTTGAGGGAGGCGAGGTGGCGGTGGTTGACGTAGGCGAAGGCGGGCGATCCCGGCCCGCCGTTGAGGTACTTGTAGGTGCAGCCTGCAGCGAAGTCCACGCCTGCACTGTCGAGCTCGATCTCCACCGACCCCGCGGAATGGCAAAGGTCCCACACCACCAGCGCCCCGGCGTCGTGTACTGCCGCGGTGATCCCCGGCAGGTCCGCCAGATGGCCGGAACGGTAGGCGATGTGGCTCAGGAGTACGACGGCGGTCCGCGGCCCTGCCGCTTCCCGCACCTCGTCAACGGTCACCCCGGCGGCGGGGTCCGTTTCGATCCAGCGGAGCGTCAGGCCTTCCTCAAGGGCGATGCCCTCAACCAGATAGCGGTCCGTTGGGAAGTTCCCGGTGTCCAGAACGAGTTCGTTGCGCTCCGGGTCTGCCACGGCCGCCAGGGCCGCGCGGATCAGCTTGTACAGCACCACCGTGGTGGAATCCGCGATGATCGTTTGCCCGGGAGCCGCACCAAGCACTGCGCGGCCCAGCTGGTCGCCGATAGCCTGCGGCAGGTCCAGCCATTCCTCGTCCCAGCCACGGATGAGGCGGCCGCCCCAGCCGTCCCGGATGAAAGTGCTGATATCCTCTGCCGTCCGCTTGAGCGGGCGGCCCAGGGAGTTGCCGTCCAGGTAGGACAAGGGTGTGTCGGTGCCGATGAACTGGCTGCGGTAACGGGCCAGCGGATCCTGCCGGTCCAGCTCGGCTGCCCGCTGCTGCAGGGCCACTGCTGTGTCCTGGGGGTTTCCCACGATGGGATGCTGCTGGGTGGTCATTGGCCGATCTCCGTCCTGACTGCGAACAACTCCGGGAAAAAGGTCAGTTCGAGGGCCTTCTGCAGGAACGCGGCACCGCTGGAACCGCCCGTCCCGGCTTTCATGCCGATGGTCCGCTGCACGGTGCGCAAATGCCGGAAGCGCCAGAGCTGGAAGTTGTCCTCCAGGTCCACCAGTTCCTCGCAGGCCTCATAAGCGCCCCAGTTGTCCGCTGCGTTTTCATAGATGTGCTTGAAGAGCGGCACCAGTTCCGGCGTGAATTCGTGGGCCCGGGTTACGTCCCTTTCGAGCACCGCCGGGGGCACGTCGAACCCTTGGCGGGCGAGGTAGGCGAGGAATTCGTCGTAGATGCTGGGAGCGTTGAGCAGCTGCTCCAGCATGGCGTGGGCTTCCGGGTCCGAATCGAACACCGGAAGCATCTTGCGGTTCTTGTTGCCGAGAATGAACTCGACGGCACGGTACTGGCTCGACTGGAAACCGGAGGAATTTCCCAGGAAACCGCGGAACTGCGAATACTCCGTGGGAGTCAGCGTTGCCAGCACGGACCACTGCTCGGTGAGTGTTTTCTGGATGTGCTTTACCCGGGCGATGCCCTTGAGCGCTGAGCCGAGGTCGTCAGCCCGCAACCAGCCGGCGGTGCTCCGCAGCTCATGCAACACCAGCTTGAGCCACAGCTCAGTGGTCTGGTGCTGGATGATGAAGAGCATTTCATCGTGGTGCTCCGGCTGGCTGACAGGCTGCTGCGCGCTCAGCAGGGTAGGCAGCTGCAGGTAGGAGGCGTAACTCATCCGCGAGCTGAAATCACGGACAATACCTTCGTCCAGTTTCCTGGTGTTCTTCTCAACGGACACGGTACTGCCTTTCCCTGCGGATGGTTCAGCGTCTGGCCAGGAGGTCGTGGGCCTGGACCACATCGAGCCGCATCTGGTCTACCAGCGCCTCAGGCCCACGGTATGCCACCATCCCCCTGAGCCGGGCCACAAATTCAACAACTACTGTCTGGCCGTACAGATCGAAGTCCTCCACCGCTTCGTGGGGCCGGTCGATCACGTGGGCTTCGACCTGCCTGCTCACGCCGTCGAACGTTGGATTCGAGCCCACGGAAATGGCCGCCGGCCAGCGCGTCCCGGCCTGGTCCACGAGCCAGCCCGCGTAAATGCCGTCAGCCGGGATGAGCCCGCTGGCGTCGCTGGCAAGGTTCGCTGTGGGAAATCCGAGGGCACGGCCGCGGGCCGCACCGTGGACAACTTCGCCGCGCATGCGGTGGGGCCGGCCCAGCACTGCCGCGGCAGTGGCCACGTCGCCTTCCTGCAGGGCTTCGCGCACCCAAGTGGAGGAGCAGCGGCGGTCCGTGCCGTCGTCGTCATGGAGGGGGTAGCCCTCTGAACCGAACTCGCTGATCACCTGGACCTCGAACCCGAACTTTCCGCCGAGCGCCTTCATGGTGTCCAGGTCGCCGGAGTTGCCGCGGCCGAACCGGGCGTCGTGGCCGATCACAACATGGCTGGCGTGAAGGCAGTTGACCAGGAATTGCTCCACGAATTCTTCAGCGGTGAGGCTGGCGAGGTCCAGGGAGTACTTCATCACCAGGATGGCGTCCAGGCCCAACTCCCCCAGCGCCTCCAGCTTGTCATGCAGTCCCATGATGAGCTCTGGCGCAGATTCCGGGCGGTGGATCAGGGCCGGGTGGGGGTCAAAGGTGATTGCTACGGACCTTGACCGGTTGAGGCGGGCGGTGCGGATCAGCTGGGACAGCACCTGTTGGTGGCCGCGGTGAACTCCGTCGAAGTTCCCGAAGGTGACAACAGATGGGCCGAAGTCCGCCGGGACCTCGGACGGATCGTTCCAGATGTAGACCATCACCCTCGCCTTTTACTGCCTGCAAATATCAACGTTCCGAACCCTGCCGGCCGCGGAACTCTCTAAAGATTACCCGTATTCACCCGGGCAACTTTGCCAGGCTGTGCGGGGGTGGCCTGCAACGGCCGGGCGGACATCAGGCGTTGCGTACCGGCCGTCGCCGGTACAACCACACCAGGCCCAGGATGGGGAGTACCAGGGGGATGAAGCCGTAGCCGCGGCCAAAGAGCGACCAGACCGTTTCATGCGGGAACGCGACGGAATCGAAGACGCTCAGCGCACCGACCACCAGCACGCCCACCAGTTCCACCAGGACGGCCGCGACCGAAACCTTGAACCAGGTGCTGCCGGCCTTGGCCAGGGACACCGTGGCCACCACGTACACCAGGGCGGCGAACGCGGACAGCAGGTACGCCAGCGGTGCCTCGGAAAACTTGGTGAGGATCTGGTAGCCGGCGCGGGCGGAGGCCGAAATGGCAAAGACTGCATAAACGGCGATGAGCAGGCGTCCGGGCCCCGTATTGCGGGTGTTCCGGCCACCGGTTCCGTTCGCGCCTGCGCCGGTGGTGGTGTTAGGAACGGCGGAGTGCTGGTCTTTCACGCGGCGAGCTTCTTCCATTTCAGTACCAGATCTGATTCATTCGGGCGGCCATCACCAGCGCAGTGACACCCACGGCGGCCAGGACAAAGTTGCTCCACCGTGTGCGCTCCAGGATGGACCAGTAGACGGCGGCGGGCGGCAGGAGCATGGCCGTGGCCAGGTAGCCCCAGAACTCCCAGGCTTCCCCGGCGATAGGCTCTCCGGCTATGACGCGCACGATGGATCCGACCAGATACACCAGGAGCGCCACCTCGACGGCGGCGACCGAAAGGATGGTGGCATCATTCGGCGCTTTCTTCAGGATGCCGGCCAGGAGGCAGATCCCGGTAGACAGGAGCCCCACTACCAGGATGATGTAGAAATAGGCGTCCACCCTCAGCCCACCCCGGACGCGCCGGTACCCGGGCCGGTGCCAGGGGCGAACACCAGGACGGGTTTGGCGAAGCTGCCAGCATCGGCTAGCAGTGCCACCAGGCTTCCATCGGGGGCAAAGGCGGCTGCGGGATGTTCTGCTGTGGCCGCCGCCGGGCTACCGGGGGCAGCGCCGGCAGCGATGCGCCGGCCAAAGGATATTTCCGTGGCTTCCTCGGGGCTGAGCTCGCGGTTGGGCATCAGGGCCCGGGCTGCCTCGGACATCTCGAGTACGTTGAGCTCTTCCGCGAGTTGTTCGAGGGTGCGCGCCTGCTCCAGGGAGTAGGGCCCAACATGGGTCCGCCGGAGGGCTGTGAGGTGCCCGCCAACACCGAGGGTGTTGCCGAGGTCCCGGGCCAGGGCACGGATATATGTCCCGGAGGAGCATTCCACCGTGACATCCAGGTCCACGACGTCGGCCTCGGCGTCCCTGTTAATGCTGTGCACCTCAAACCGGTGGATGGTGACCGGGCGGGAGGCGAGTTTGACCTCTTCACCGGAGCGCACCCGGGCGTAGGCCCGTTCCCCGTTGACTTTGATGGCGCTTACGCTGCTGGGAACCTGCTGGATCTGCCCGGTGAGGGCCGCGATCCCGTCGTGTATCGCCTGCTCGCCCACCCCGGAAGTGCCGGCTGTAGCAGTAACTTCACCTTCGGCGTCGTCCGTGACGGTCGATTGGCCCAGGCGGATGGTGGCCGTGTAGGTCTTGGACGTGCCCACGATGTACGTGAGCAGGCGGGTGGCTTTGTTGATGCCGACCACCAGGACGCCGGTTGCCATTGGATCCAGGGTGCCTGCATGCCCCACTTTCCGGGTACCGGCAAGGCGCCGCATCCGGCCAACCACATCATGGCTGGTCCATCCCTGCGGTTTGTCCACTATCACCAGTCCAGAAAGCACGCTTCCCAGTATATCGGCGCTGGTCGTGGCACCCGCCCACGCATCGCCCGGCCCGGGGAGCATCCCCGGCCGCCCCGGGTCCGTGCCGGTTAGGATGGCAGGCATGCCTGAGCTTGCCCCCCACGTCCGCGATGTCCCCATCAACCAGATCCGGGAGATCACCGAGGCCGCATGGCGTACCCCGGGCGCCTTGGTCCTCAGTATCGGCGAGCCCGGGTTCCCACTCCCCCGCCACGTTCTCGACGCCGGGATGGCATGCCTGGACCGGGACGAAACCAACTACACCCCCAACGCGGGCATTCCGGCACTTCGCGAAGCCTTCGCCGCCAGGTTCCGGGAGCAGCAGGGCTGCGAGGTGGGCGCCGACCGGGTGTATGTGGTGGACGGCGCCCAGCAGGGCCTGCATTTCGCCATGAGCCTGCTGCTCTCCCCCGGCGACGAGATCCTGATTCCCAACCCGGGCTACCCCACGTTCGCCATGACCAGCCGGCTCCTGAATGCCATCCCCGTGGGCTACCCGCTCTACCCCGACCAGGGCTTCCAGCCCAGGACCGGCGACATCGAGGCGCTCATCACGGACCGGACCCGGGTGCTGGTCCTGAATTCCCCCTCCAACCCCCTGGGCGCGGTCCTCAGCGAGGACCTGACCAAGGAACTCGTTGAACTCGCCCGCCGGCACGACCTATGGGTGATTTCGGACGAATGCTACGAAGCGTTCACGTACGACGTCCCGCATGTGAGCCCTGCGAGGTTCGACGGCGACCTGCCGGGCGAGGCGCGCGTCTTCACGTCGCTGACCCTGTCCAAGACGTATGGCCTCACCGGGCTACGGATCGGCGCGCTGGTGTGCCCGCCGGGCCTGGAGCAGAAGATGAACAACGTCATGGAATCGATCGTCTCGTGCGTGGCGTCGCCGTCGCAGTACGCCGCGCTCGCTGCCCTCACCGGGCCACAGGATTACGTCCAGCACGCCCACGCACACTATCGGACCAACCGGGACGCGGCATCAGCCGTGCTCGATTCCAAGGGTATTCCCTATTTGAAGGCTGACGGCGCGTTTTATCTTTGGGCAGACGTGTCCCACGCCAGCGGCGGCGACGTCCGCGGGTGGGTCCGGCGCTTCCTTGCGGAGTCAGGCGTTGCGCTGGCCCCTGGGACTGCCTTTGGTTCCATCGGTGAAGGCTGGGTGCGGATCGCGCTGTGCGGCAAGCGGCAGGAACTGTTGGACGGCCTGGCCCGGCTGCCGGAACGCGCTTAAAGCGACCTGCCGGCAGCGGGTCCTTCGTTAGCTGCGGGTCTGGATAGGGCGCCGTCCAGCCAGGTGCGCAGGACGTCCGCCGGGGCAGCACCTGCCTGCCGTGCGGCCACCTTGCCGTCCACGATGACCATCAGGGTGGGTATGGCCTGTACATCGAACCTTCGGGACAACGCAGGCGATTTATCCACGTCCACCTTGACCAGTTTGACGTCGCCCGCACGTTCATGAGCCAGCTTGTCCAGGACCGGACTTACCATGCGGCAGGGCCCGCACCACGCGGCCCAAAAGTCCACCAGCACAGGTACCGGTGACCGCTCGGCAACTGCGGCGAAATCCGCGTCCCCGGCGTCCACGATCCAGGGCAGCGCGCCGCGGCAGCTGCCGCAGCGGGGCCGGCCGGCAGCGGCGGCCGGGATGCGGTTGGTCTTTCCGCAGTGCGGACACTTGACGAGGGCGGCTGGCATGCTTAGTAATCCTTCCTGCTTTTATGGGCGCCCCAGGCCTGGAAAGGAGCGTCCGACGCCGGGACGTCGCCCTTGCTGACCGGCAACAGTTCAGGGCGCGTCCCCGAAAAGTAGTCGTAGAAGACGGCGTCGTCAAAGCCTGCGGAAGCAGCACCGTACCGGTCCGCGGCGAAATAGACGCGGTCTATCCGTGCCCAAAGGGCAGAGGCAAGGCACAGCGGGCACGGTTCGCAACTGGTGTAGAGGACCGCGCCGCGCAGGTCGAAGCTCCGTATGGCGGCAGCCGCCGTACGGATGGCCACGACTTCGGCGTGGGCGGTGGGATCGTTGTCGCGGGTGACGCGGTTGACTCCCTCGTGCACCTGCCCGTCGCTGGTCACGACCAGCGCACCGAACGGTCCGCCCCCGTCCGCTACGTTGCGGGTGGCCAGCGCCACCGCCTGTTCGAGGTAGTGGGTGGCATCATCGGGGTCGTGGTCCGCCTGTTTCATAGCTTGATCCTAGCCAAGGGGCTGGCGTTAGGGGATGAATTAGGGGGCGCAATAGGGGGCCGGATAAGGGGCATTCCCGGCGACACCGTTGCTCCGCAGGCATAGTCTGGCGCCAGGGGTTGCCGAATTTTATTTGCCTCCCGCGAGGCTCCTTATCCGGCCCGTCAAGGGCGCCAAACCGGAGTATCCAATGAAAATGAACTTTCCACTGCTCGCATGTCTCGCTGCTGCAGCATTAGTTATTCCTGCCTGGCCTGCAGTGGCGGGTTTCAGTGAGGACCCGCCGCATACGCTGGCCGGGGGCGAGTTCGTCGTCTCCTTCAGTGGCACCCCCGAAGCCGCCACCACCGCCATCGAGGCCGCCGGCGGAACAGTGGAGGACGTCACGTCCCAGGTGGGCGTCGCCCTGGTCACGGCCCCCGATGGCGCATTCCCGGACAAGGTGCGGGCCGTTACCGGCATCCGCGGTGCCGCCCGCAACCATTCCGTCGGTGTGGGCCGGCAGGGGATGCCGCACCGCTACTCCGGGGAGCGGCTCGACGCGGC
>NZ_JBNHGJ010000038.1:0-47257 GCF_059091165.1 Arthrobacter sp. Hb9-2
GCCGGAGGCAGCTCCGGCGCCACCTGCCGAACCTGCGCCCGCCCCTGAGCCGGCACCTGCAGCACCTGCCCCGGACCCCAACCTTTACACGGTGGTCCCCGGAGATACCGTAGGTACCATCGCCGCCAGGTTCGGCGTGGATATGAACGCCATGCTTGCTGCCAACGGCCTAAGCTCCTTCAGCATCATCGTCCCGGGCCAGACATTGGTCCTGACGGGTCCAGCCGTTGCCGTGCCCGTGGCGGCACCAGTCCAGTCCGGTGCTCCCGCGCCGGCTGCCGCTGCGGCTCCGGCTCCACCGCCGGCGGCAGCCCCCGCCTTCGTTCCCGCCGCTCCCGCAGTCCGCACGATCTACGTGGCCGGCGCCGGCGGCCAAGCCATGGTTGACGCCTGCATCGGGCCCATCCACTACACGCCCAACGACGGCTATTCGCTCTTCATCACCGAGCACGATTTCTGCGGCGGCTGGGGGCGGTTCTCCGGAATCGGGGTGGGCGAGACGGTCAGCATTCCGGGCTACGGAACGTACACCGTAACCGCCAGGGGCCAGGTACCCAACCCGGGAACCACCAACGACGTCATCGCAGTATTCGGCGGTTTCCCCCGGGCAATCCTGCAGACGTGCATTCCCGGGACCACCCAGATGCTCCTGATCGCCCTGAACTGAGGAGGCAGAACCGGTCGCCACTGGCTTTCCAGGCTTGTTCGCGGCTCCCAACCTTCAGGGCGGGGAGCTGCGGACATGGCAATGAGCGGGCAAAAAAGGAACGCCACGGAGAGGACTCCGTGGCGTTGATTGCGGGGATGATCTTAACGGTCAATCCCGGCTATGCGTTCATCCGTTTGCGTTCCGAAATGTGCTCCACGAGCTCACCAACACGCTGTTCGGAGTAGTTGCGGGCGATGTCTCCCTGGCTGATGATTCCCACCAACTTGTGGTCGGCGATAACCGGGAGCCGCCGGACCTGGTACCTTTCCATCATTTCGATGGCGGCATCAACGTTCGCGTCGGCGTCCACCCAGTGGGGCCTGCCCGAGGCGAGGTCGCGGGCCATCATCTCCCGCGGATCACGTCCGGCCGCCACGCACTTGAGCACGATGTCGCGGTCGGTGATCATGCCCTTCAGCTTGCCGTCGTCACCGCAGATCGGCAACGATCCGCAGTCCAGATCCATCATCATCCGGGCGGCATCTGTCAGGGACTGGTTTTCCTTAATACACTGCGCGTCCGTAGTCATAAACTCACGTACGGCACTCATTGGTCCTCCTTCATCGATTGGTTTATCGACGCAGGGCATCGGGGCACGTGCGCCGATGCTGCCAGCCTACGCCCCGGCCGGCAGCGATGTCGACGGCGGTTTGCGAAGCGCCCTCATTGGAATCTCGTACGGCCAGGGGAGGTCCCGGAAGATGGTCCGATACTGTTCACCGGCGAGGGTAATCAGCGAGATGTTGCCGGTTCGGTCCAGCTCGTCCGCCAGCTGATTGCGGAGTGGCATTTTTCGGACTCCTGGTGCTGAGCATGGCGATCTTCACGTTCAACGCCGTTTAGAGCCCGCTCCCCGAACTCGTAGTGGTTCAAGGCATCACGTGTTGAAGTCGCGGTGCGCTCTGAAATGCTGCGAGGGGAATCGAGAAGGGTGCCCTCAGCGAACGGGGCGTACCTTTTTCGTGCCCTCACGTATTTCCGCCGGCTTCGAGTCCCTGCTTGTGCAAATTAAGGCTCTGATGCTGCGGAGTTGCGTCCGATAATCAAAGCGCCGCAGTCCTAGACTTTCGGCATGCACCCCCTAATGGCAACCGGTCTGGTGTTCCTGGCCGCGATTGCCTGGACGGTCACCGTCCTAACCATGCTGATTGTTCTGGTCAAAGCCCGGCGCCGGCCGCCAGCCGACGTCGGCCGCACACTCCAGAGTGTCGAGATCCAGAGCTCCGATGAAAGTGCAGCTTAGACATAGCCGGCTGCCGCCGGTGCCGACCCTACCGCAGGGCCGCGCGCAGCCTTTTAGAAGGTCTTCGAAGGAGTCGCGCCATTCGGGTTCGTCGGCGTCGTCCCACAGCTCTGCCAGTTCGGGTTCCTCCCCTGCGACCCGGCCCTACGGCTTCCATGACCAGCTCCACGTCCTCGGTGGTGATTTCCGCCCCATGTGCGGTCACCCAGTCGGCGACGATATCCGTGGGGTCCCCGGACAGCTTGCCTTGGCCAGGCAGCAGGAACGGTGGCGGCGGCCGGGGCGAGACTGCCTTTCGGAGCCTCGACGTAGCGACGGGTACCAGACGCGCCCGCCAGCGTACGTCGTTGAGGCGCCGACCTCAGGGACCCGAGCAGCAGGAAGGCCCCGCCCCTTACAACAGACAGGGCCTTCGGGCTGCAGCGCAGTTGGCCTAGTAGGGCTGGGGTGCTGCGGGAACTGGCTGATACGCGCCGGAGGCGTATTCGACCTTGGTGCTACCGGGGTACCAGATGATTCGGCCACCCTGGAAATCCTGGCCGACGCCGCCGCCGCTGACCCCGTAACCATTGTTGGTCGGATATCCGAGGCGTCCCGCTTCAGAGCCCTGACCAGCCCACGCGGATCGAATGCCACCGGAAATGAGCTTGGTACCAACGCTTGGGGACCACACAATTTCACCGTACTGGAAGTACTGCTTGGCCCCACCGCCCGTCAGGCCAGTAATCTCGCCGGCCGTCGGGTACCCGAATTGCCCTTGAGGTCCGGCGACGAGGATCCACGTCGCCCCAATAGCGCCTCTGACGACGTGGGATCCGGTTGCCGGTGAATAGGCGATTTGCCCGTACTGGAAATCCTGGGCGCCGCCGTTAGCGGTCGCGTATTCGTCCGTTGTGGGGTAGCCAAGGCCGCTGAGGGGGCCGCCGGCGGAGTCCCAGGTCGCGCCAATGCCACCCTTGGTGACGCGCGAACCCGTTGCGGCGTTCCAGGAAATCTTGCCGTACTGGAAATCCTGCATAACACCACCGGGCATGGGAGCATATTCATCCGTGGTCGGGTAGCCGAGGCCGCCCAGCGGCCCGCCTGCGTTGTCCCAGGCCCCACCAATGCCACCCTTGGTGACATGAGAACCCGTTGCGGGGTTCCAAGAAATTTTCCCGAACTGGAAGATCTGCATCACTCCGCCAGTCATCGGTGCGTACTCGGAGGAGATCGGGTAGCCGAGGTCGCTGTCCTGCGCACCAATGGACTGCCAAACGCTGTTGTTGCCGCCGACAACTATGTACGCACCGTACTGCGGAAGGTAGGCGATTGTGCCATTCTCAAAGAGTTGGTACGCGCCACCGAAACGCTGGCTGGTGAACTCCTGCGAGGTGGCGGCACCGAGGACAGCGGAGGCGGTTGCGTACTTAACCCCGATTGCACCCGAGGTCGTGTAACTGCCAGGTGCCACCGATTCGGGTGCCGCGCCCTTGTCTGCGGGCGTAGCCGCCGGAGCGCTCGGTTCCTCTGCTGGTAAAGGACTGCCTGCTTCCGCGGGAGCGGGCGCTGCCGCGGTTTCAACCGGAACGACGGATGTCCCAGTAGGTGAACTGCTGGGTACTGCTACCTGCTCGTCTGTAACGGTAGTGAGCGGTGTTGCTGCGATAGCCGGTACAGCAGATCCGAGTCCGGATGCTGCGATGGCAAGAGAAGCTGCGGCGGCGAGAAGCCGCCTCTGAGAGGCCCCCATGTTGTCTCTTTCTCATAGTGCTGCAAAGGCGCAGCGGAAGTGATAGGAGGAGCATATGTGACTGCTGTGACACGTGAGGGCATGCGTTCCTAAATGCTGACTCTGTGACGCGAGAAGTGCCGTGCGACCGCATTTGTTCATAATGCCGACGGGCTGCTTCACCATCGGGCGCCCGAAATGGTTCCTGTCTGGAGGCATACGTAGGTTCGGCCTAATTGCTGTTGCGCCCGCGTGCTGGAGCGATCGCTTCCGGCGGCAGATACGGTGAAGGTCTTCAACATGAGGGACATATGCAAGATGCGCGTGTGAGGACATTCCTGCTCGGCCTTGGGCTGCTGCCCATCGGGTGGGTGCTGTTTGAAGTACTGGGCGGACGATCCAGCCAGGAGCAGTACCGCAGCGACGAGGATCTCTATACGCTCCTCCCACTGGTTGGCATGCTGATCCTGGCCATGGGGCTGGTGTGCATCGTCGTCAGCATTTACGAGTGGATCAGGGAAATAATCCGGACGTGGTGAGCACCGCATCCGCGTCCGCCGTTGAGCACTTCGGGGAGCCGGATCGCTCGTGACCTGTAGCGCACATGGTGGGCGGCGTCCGGAGGAACGCCGCTGAGAGTACCTTTTCGCTGCTGCAGGGCGTCAAAGAAAAGCAAAGGTGTGCTCACAACTGTGCTCTCGAAGCAATAAAAAAGACCCGCCCGGACCTCCGAAGAGATCCGAACGGGTCTAAATTCCCGGAAAACCGGGACTGTGGCAGATGAGGGATTCGAACCCCCGTAGGCGTTGCCAGCTGATTTACAGTCAGCCCCCTTTGGCCGCTCGGGTAATCTGCCGAACTTCAAAAGAAGATCACCCCCGGCTGCAGTCTGCGAACTGCCCGTTTCCGGACCGTTCCGCTTCCAGTAACCGCGGGCAACACAACAATACAGAACTTCCGCTGAAGAATCGAATCGGCACCCGCAGGCCCGCAACCGCGCGGGATTTCGGGCTTTCAGGGCGTCCGGAGCAGGCGCACGTCAGGCTTCCCCCAAGATCCTGCCGGCCAGCCTGGCCTCGAACTTCACGGCCTGCTCCTCGGTGATCTGGTTCAGCTGGACGGCACGGACCAGGTCCGCGTGGACGCCCTCCATCCGAGAGGAGGCGTCCGCCACTGGACTGAAGATGATGGAGGCCGCCACCGCCGCTGCCGCCACCGACGTTGCTGCTGTGGCCACCGCGCCGGCCGCCGCCGAGGTGGTGCGGGTGACATATCGGACGGCATTGCGGTGCATGGTGTTCCTTTCGTGCAGCTTTCCAACTCCTATAACTCTGCACGCCCCTCCTTCGTTCCCCCGGAGCGTCCGCTGAGAGGGAACTGTGAATACGGCTCACCCCTCAACAGGAGCATCCGTATTAGGCTTGAATTCAGCCACCTAAGCCCTGTCCGCGGACGGGGCTCCCACCAGCACAAGGAGAGTCATGGCAGGCGAGTCAACATTCGACGTCGTAAGCAAAGTGGACAAGCAGGAAGTGGCAAACGCCCTCAACCAGGCACAGAAGGAACTGGCCCAGCGCTACGACTTCAAGGGCGTGGGTGCCGAGGTGGACTTCAGCGGCGAGAAGATCCTAATGAAGGCCAATTCCGAGGAACGCGTCCTGGCTGTGCTGGATGTCCTGCAGTCGAAGCTGATCCGCCGCGGCATCTCGCTGAAGTCGTTGGACACCGGCGAACCCTACGCCTCCGGCAAGGAGTTCCGCCTCGAGGCCTCCATCAAGGAGGGCATCGCCCAGGACCTGGCGAAGAAGATCAACAAGCTGATCCGTGACGAAGCCCCCAAGTCCGTGAAGTCCCAGATCCAGGGCGACGAACTGCGCGTCACGTC
The DNA here is from genome assembly GCF_059091165.1 of Arthrobacter sp. Hb9-2. Taxonomy (NCBI): domain Bacteria; kingdom Bacillati; phylum Actinomycetota; class Actinomycetes; order Micrococcales; family Micrococcaceae; genus Arthrobacter; species Arthrobacter sp. Hb9-2. The sequence continues at coordinate 5,549 of NZ_JBNHGJ010000038.1, forward strand.
CAAGTCCCGCGACGATCTGCAGGCCACCATGGCACTGCTGAAGGACTTCGACGAGGCCGATCTTCAGTTTGTGAACTTCCGCAGTTAGCAGCGGACCGTCGTTTTCGACGCGCCTGTAATTGCCGCTAAGCCAAAGGCCGGCGACGCCCAAATAGCGGGCGTCGCCGGCCTCTTTGCGTCTCGCGATGTAATCCACGCGTTGCCCACAAGATCCCCGCTAGACCAACGAATACCGAGCTAAACCAACGGCCGCCCCGCCATCCGTTCCAGCCGCGAAATCCGGTCCCGCATGGGCGGATGGGTGGCGAACAGCTTGCTCATCGCTCCGCCGCGGAACGGGTTGGCGATCATCAGGTGGGACGCGTTGACCAGCCGCTGGTCCTGCGGCAACGGGGCGATGCCCACGCCGCGCTCAATCTTGGCCAGGGCTGAGGCGAGCGCCAGCGGATCGCCGGTCAGCTGCGCGCCGTCCTCATCGGCGTCGTACTCCCGGGTTCGGGAGATGGCCAGCTGGATCAGGGACGCCGCGAAAGGCGCCAGCAAAGCCATCGCCAGCATCGCCAACGGATTCGAGTTCCGCCGGTCGCCGCCGAAGAACAGCAGCATCTGGCCCACCGAGGTGATGACGCCCGCAACAGCGGCCGCAACCGAGGATGTGAGGATGTCCCGGTTGTACACGTGCATGAGTTCGTGTCCGAGGACTCCGCGGAGTTCACGGACGTTCAGGAGCTGCAGGATTCCCTCGGTGCAGCAGACGGCGGCGTTCCTCGGATTGCGCCCGGTGGCGAACGCGTTCGGATTCATCGTGGGCGAAAGATAAATGCGCGGCATCGGCTGGTTGGCCCGGACGGAGAGCTCCCGGACTATCTGGTACAGCTGCGGAGCCTGCGCTTCGGTGACGGGATAGGCCTGCATGGACTGGAGGGCGATTTTGTCGCTGTTCCAATAGCCGTACGCCGTGGTGGCCACCCCCACCAGCGCCATGATCCAGATGGGCGCAGAACTACGGGTGCTGGCGCCGATCAACGCTCCAAGGCCCAGCAGTACCGCCCACAGGACGCCGAACAGCGCCACCGTTTTGAGTCCGTTGTAGTGTCTGTGCACGTCTCATCCTCCCTCTTCTATGGGAACGGCTTTCCCCGGAGCAGGGTTCCGGCACTCTCCTTGAATTGCGCACGTTCATCACCCGGCAATCCCCTCGTGGTGCAGAAGTTGCCAGAGGGACCCACGAGGTAAGCCCAACCTTATTGTGAGATGTTCATAATAAGTGCTTCAATAGTGTCATGACAGAGCACTTTGACGGCCACGAGGCATGGGCTGCCGCCCTGCGCGCCCATGGCCGCAGGGTGACCAAACAGCGGCTGGCGGTGCTCACCGCCGTGGAACGGCATCCCCACTCTCCTGCCGAAAGCATTCTGGCCGCGGCCCGCGCCGAGCTTCCGGAACTCACGGCCCAGTCCGTGTACGTGGTCCTCGGGGACCTGACGGACCTGCACATGCTGCGCAGATTCGAACCCCCGCACTCCCCCGCGCTGTACGAAACCCGTGTGGGGGACAATCACCACCACGCCATCTGCATCAGCTGCGGCCGCGTGGAGGACGTGGACTGCGCCGTGGGCCACGCCCCCTGCCTCACGCCACACTGGGACGAGAATGCCAAGCCCATGACCATCCAGATCGCCGATGTGATGTACCAGGGCATCTGCCAGGACTGCCAGCAGTCCCAACAACTTCCTTCCAATCGTCCCTCAGAAGAAATAGAGAAATAGGAGAACAATGACTGCCATTTCAACAACCCAGTCAGGTGCCCCCGTTACGTCCGACGCACACTCAAAGTCAGTCGGTGCCGACGGTGCCATCATCCTGACTGACCACTACCTGGTGGAAAAGCTCGCCCAGTTCAACCGCGAGCGGGTTCCGGAGCGCGTAGTGCACGCCAAGGGCGGCGGTGCATTCGGTACGTTCAAGACCACCGAGGACGTGTCCAAGTACACGAAGGCAGCCTTCCTCCAGCCCGGCGTCGAAACCGAGATGCTGATCCGCTTCTCCTCCGTTGCCGGCGAGAACGGTTCCCCGGACACCTGGCGCGATCCCCGCGGTTTCGCCGTGAAGTTCTACACCTCCGAGGGCAACTACGACCTCGTGGGCAACAACACCCCGGTGTTCTTCATCCGCGACGGCATCAAGTTCCCGGACTTCATCCACTCCCAGAAGCGCCTCCCGGGCACCCATCTGCGCGACGCCGACATGCAGTGGGACTTCTGGACCCTCTCCCCCGAGTCCGCACACCAGGTCACCTGGCTCATGGGTGACCGCGGCCTGCCCGCCTCCTGGCGCGAAATGCAGGGCTACGGCTCACACACCTACCAGTGGATCAACGCCGAGGGCGAGCGCTTCTGGGTGAAGTACCACTTCAAGTCCAACCAGGGCGTGAACTCAATGTCCAGCGAGCAGGCCGAGGCCCTGGCCGGTTCGGACGCGGACTTCTACATCCGCGACCTGTCCGAGAACATCGAAGCCGGCAACTTCCCGTCCTGGGACCTGCACGTCCAGGTCATGCCGTACGAGGACGCCAAGACCTACCGCTTCAACCCGTTCGACCTGACCAAGGTGTGGCCGCACGGCGACTACCCCCTGATCAAGGTGGGCACCATGGAACTGAACCGGAACCCGGAGAACTACTTCGCGCAGATCGAGCAGGCCACCTTCGCCCCCTCGAACTTCGTGCCGGGCATCGCCGCTTCCCCGGACAAGATGCTGCAGGCCCGCATCTTCTCCTACGCTGACGCACACCGCTACCGCGTGGGCACCAACCACGCCCAGATCCCGGTCAACCAGCCGAAGAACCAGGTCAACAACTACAGCCAGGACGGCGCCGGGCGTTACCACTTCAACGCTCCCTCCGTCCCGGTCTACGCCCCCAACTCTGTTGGTGGCCCGGCCGCAGTTGAACCGCAGAACCCGGCCGGTGGCTGGGAGAACGACGGCGAGCTGACCCTTGCCGCGCACTCCCTCCACGCCGAGGACAGCGACTTCATCCAGGCCGGCACCCTGTACCGCGAGGTTTACGACGACGGCGCCAAGGCCCGCCTGCTCGAGACCATCACCGGTGCAGTGGGCGGCGTCAAGAGCCCCGGCATCAAGGAACGCGCCATCCAGTACTGGACCAACGTTGACGCCGAACTCGGCGCCAAGCTCCGCGCCAATCTCGGCGCCGTAGCTGTTGCGTCGGCACCGTCCTCCGATGCAGAGGCTGCCAACAAGATCGGCTAATTCGTCTAAAGCTGCTGAAACCGCCCCGCCACGAATTCCCGTGGCGGGGCGGTTTTTTATTTCCACATAAGCTCCGCTTTCCACATACGCACTAAGTCCATAGCCGCCGCTGGCAGCCGTCCCTAGGATCGACGCATGACAACTTTCCAGGGCATCCCCACCGGCGCCTTCGAGTTCTACAAAGAGCTGCAGGACAACAACAATCGTGAGTGGTGGCTGGAGCATAAGGACAGGTACCAGGAGCTGGTCCGTGAACCGATCACGCTCCTGCTCGCGGAGCTGGAGCCCCGGTTTGGCCCCGGCAGGATCTTCCGGCCCAACAGGGACATCCGGTTTTCCCTGGACAAATCGCCGTACAAAACGGCACAGGGTGCTTTTGCCTCCATCCACGAAGGGATGGGCTACTACCTGCAGGTCAGCGCGGAGGGGCTTCTGGTGGGCGGCGGCTACCATTCCCACACCCCCGCCCAGCTGGTGAGGTACCGCAATTCGGTCGACGCCTCCGGAACAGGAGAATCCCTTCGGCATATTATCGACGCCGTCGGTGCTGCTGGGTTCGCGGTGGAGGGAGAGAAGCTCAAGACTGTCCCGCGCGGGTACCCGCGGGACCATCCGCGGGGCGAGCTCCTGAAGCACAAGTCCCTCGCGGCCAGCACGGACCTGGGCCGCCCTGCCTGGCTGGACACTCCTGCAGCAGTCCAGGAGATCGGGGCGTTGTGGGATGAACTGCGGCCGTTGGTGGACTGGGTTGGCCGCTACGCCGCGCCGTGAGCGTCAGCCGGCAGTGTCGGAAGCCAGTTCCACATTGTAGGAGCGGATCCGGACCACCCGACCGTCTACGAAGTCATAGATGTCGCAGGACGCAACCCGGCTGATGCTGCCGTCCGTGGCGAGGTAGCTGGCAACACTGTCAACCACAGCGCAGTCAGGGGCGACCATCACCCTGAACTGGTCGAAACTGGTGTGCACGTCCTCGAGGTCCCGCGCCAGGGAGGTGCAGACATCGACAACGGCCGCCTTGCCTCTCAGCTCTTCGCCGCCTACAAGCTCCCAGGCAACGTCGTCGTCCAGCTGGGGAAGGGAATCCTCAAACCGGTGGCTTGAAAAAGCCCTTGCCACCGACTCCATGGTGCTCTCCATAGCGCCCGCTTCCTCCCATAGGCGTCTTTGGGCCCGCCTCAGGTCCAGCTTTTATTGAACTCCAAACTCGGCCGGGCTGCACGAGAATTCTCAAGCGCGATCGGGTGGGAGAAAGCAGAACCGCCCGCTGATCGGGAATCAGCGGGCGGTTGGCATAGCTTGGTTGGGCACCTTTTACGGCATCAGGCGCGGGTCAGCTCGTCCTCGTCATCCTGGGAGGATGCAGCAGGAGCGCCGTTGACAGCTGTGTTGGCCTCAGCGAACCGTTCGTTCAGCCTGGAGTGGCGCTGGCCGTAGGCGAAGTAAATGGCGAGGCCAATCACCAGCCAGATGGCAAAGAAGATCCAGGTTTCCACGGCCAGGTTGGTCATCAGGTAGAGGCACAGCACGGCGGAAACGATCGGCAGGACCTTGCCGAACGGGACGCGGAAGGCAGGCTTCAGGTCCGGGCGCTTCTTGCGCAGCACCAGGATGCCCAAGCTCACCACCACAAACGCGGAGAGCGTGCCGATGTTGATCATTTCCTCAAGCAGGTCCACGTTGGTCAGGCCGGCCACCAGCGCAACCGCGGCGCCGCAGATGACCTGGAGGCGCACCGGGGTTGAACGCTTGTCACTGGTCTTGGACAGTGAACGTGGCAGGAGGCCGTCGCGGCTCATGGCAAGGACCACGCGGGACAGCCCCATGAGGAGCACCATGATCACGGTTGTCAGGCCCACCAGGGAACCGAAGGCAATAACCTTGGCCGCGGACGTGTCACCTACAGCTTCGAAAGCGGTGGTGAGGGTGGGGCTCTCCGCCTCGGCCAGCTGGGTGTAGGACACCATGCCGGTCAGGGCCAGGGAAACCAGGATGTACAGGAGGGTCACCAGGGCAAGGCCGCCGAAGATGCCGCGCGGCAGGGTCTTCTGCGGGTTCTTGACTTCCTCGGCGGACGTGGCCACCACGTCGAAGCCGATGAAGGCGAAGAACACCAGGGCCGCGCCGGCGAAGATGCCGAGGGTGCCGTACTGTGCCGGGGCGGCGCCGGTGAGGAAGCCGAAGAAGGACTGCTTCAGGACATCTGCGGTGCCGGTGCCGCCGGTCGGTTCGGCAGCAGGGATGAAGGGGCTGTAGTTTTCGAACTTCACGTAGGTGAAGCCAACGATGATCACAAAGAGGACCACGCCGATCTTGATCAGGGTGAAGATGTTGCCTACTCGGGCGGACAGCTTGGTGCCCAGCACCAGCAGCACCGTAAAGACGGCAACGATCAGGAAGGCGCCCCAGTAAAGGTCCACGCCGCCGAGGGAGAGTGCCGCCGGTACGTCGGCGCCCATGAGGGCGAAGACCTTGCTGAGGTAGATGCCCCAGTACTTGGCGATGACCGCGGCTGCTGTGAAGAGCTCGAGGATCAGATTCCAGCCGATGATCCAGGCAAGGAGTTCGCCCATCGTGGCGTAAGTGAAGACGTAAGCGGAGCCGGCCACGGGAATGGCGGTGGCAAACTCGGCGTAGCACATGATGGCAAGGGCGCAGGTGACGGCAGCGATCGCGAAGGACAGCGTGACGGCAGGGCCGGAGAAGTTGGCAGCTGCCTTGGCACCGACGGAGAAGATACCGGCGCCCACGGCCACTGCAACGCCCATGATCATGAGGTCCCAGGTGCTGAGGGACCGCTTGAGCTTGCGTCCGGGTTCATCGGCGTCGGCCATCGACTGCTCGATCGATTTGGTCCGGAGAAGGTTCATAAGGGGATCACTATCCTGATTTCTGATGGAAACAGACCTATCAACGATAGTGTCCATCCACTGGACGGTCCCAATTGTCCCGAATGGTGAGACGGCCCACGGGCCGAACTCTATTCTGTGAAAGCGCTTGAGACCCTCTAGGCGGAGGGCCTCAAGCGCTTAATGTCGAACTGCTAGGCGGGCCAGTCCATGAGGGTTGAACGGATCAGGAACCGTTTGCCTTCCGGTGCTTCCACCGAGAAACCGCTGCCCCGCCCCGGCACCACATCAACAGTCAGGTGCGTGTGGCTCCAGTAGTTGAACTGCTCCCGGGACATCCAGAACTCAAGGGGCTGGGGTTCAAGGCCATACGAGATATCGAACAGGCCCAGCAGGACGTCGGAGTCACCGGTGAGGAAGTCGCCCACAGGAAAACACATGGGCGATGACCCGTCGCAGCACCCGCCGGACTGGTGGAACATCAGCGGCCCGTGCCGGAGCCAGAGCGTCCGCAACAGTTCCGCGGCCTCGGGCGTGAGGGCCACCCGGGAAAAGTCCTCCCCGGGCAGCGTCACCGCGGCGTCGATCGCACTTCTCGGAGCCATGGCCTAGAAGAAGCCCAGCTTGTTTTCGTTGTAGCTGACCAGCAGGTTCTTGGTCTGCTGGTAGTGGTCCAGCATCATCGCATGGTTCTCACGCCCGATACCGGAGGACTTGTACCCTCCGAACGCGGCCCCGGCCGGGTAGGCGTGGTAGTTGTTGACCCAGACGCGCCCGGCCTGGATCTCGCGGCCGGCACGGTAGGCCACGTTGCCGTTACGGGACCAGACACCTGCACCCAGCCCATAAAGGGTGTCGTTCGCAATGCCCATGGCGTCGCTGTAGTCGCTGAACTTCGTCACGGCGACGACCGGGCCGAAAATCTCCTCCTGGAAGATGCGCATCTTGTTGTGGCCTTCGAACACGGTCGGCTGGACGTAGTACCCGCCGGCCAAGTCGCCCGGCAGTTCTGCACGGCCGCCTCCGGTGAGGACCTTGGCGCCCTCCTGCTTTCCGATGTCGATGTAGGAGAGGATCTTTTCCAGCTGGTCGTTCGAGGCCTGGGCCCCCACCTGCGTCTCGGTGTCCAACGGGTTGCCCTGGACCATCTTTTCCACCCGGGCGACGGCGTCGGCCATAAACGACTCGTAGATGTCCTCCTGCACCAGCGCGCGGGACGGGCAGGTGCACACCTCCCCCTGGTTGAAGGCGAACAGCGCGAACCCTTCCTGTGCCTTGTCGTAAAACGCGTCATTGTCCTGGGCGACATCGCTGAAGAAGATATTCGGGCTCTTGCCGCCCAACTCCAGCGTGACAGGAATGAGGTTCTGGCTGGCGTACTGGCTGATCAGGCGGCCGGTAGTGGTCTCGCCGGTGAACGCGATCTTGCGGATACGGGGGCTGGACGCAAGAGGTTTTCCCGCCTCCACACCGAAGCCGTTCACCACGTTGATGACGCCCGCGGGCAGCAGGTCCCCGATGAGTTCCATCAGGACCAGGATGGACGACGGCGTCTGCTCGGCCGGCTTGAGCACCACCGCGTTTCCCGCCGCAAGTGCGGGGGCGAGCTTCCACACGGCCATGAGGATGGGGAAGTTCCAGGGGATGATCTGGCCGACGACACCGAGGGGTTCGTGGTAGTGGTAGGCGGTGGTGTCGTCATCGAGCTGGGACAACCTGCCCTCCTGGGCGCGGACGGCCGAGGCGAAGTAGCGGAAGTGGTCGGCCGCGAGCGGAAGGTCCGCGTTAAGCGTTTCGCGGATGGGCTTGCCGTTGTCCCAGGACTCGGCCACGGCCAGCATTTCCAGGTTCTCGTCGATGCGGTCCGCAATTTTGTTCAGGATCGCAGCGCGCTCTGCCACGGAAGTCTTTCCCCAGGACGGTGCAATCTTGTGCGCGGCATCCAGCGCCAGTTCGATATCCTCGGCCGTGCCTCGGGCCACTTCACAGAAGGCTTTACCCGTTACCGGCGTAATGTTTTCGAAGTACTGCCCCTTCACTGGGGCCACCCACTCCCCGCCGATCCAGTTCTCGTAGCGGTCCTTGAAGGTGACCTTCGAGCCCTCGGTCCCGGGCTGTGCGTAAACAGTCATTGCTAGCTCCTTTGCTGTGCCGATCAGGCTTTCGCCGTTGTGGCCAGCGTACGAGCGGGAAGGTTGCAGCAAGGTTGCAACCTTCGGGACCAGGTGGGCCCGCTTAAGTGCCCAGTTCGGCGTCAAGCCGTTCGAGGTCCGCGACGACGGCGGCCCGCTTTGGCGAGCGGGGCGGAAGAAGGCGCAGCGCGGCACGGCGGATGCCGACGTCGTCCCTTGCCTCCGGGAGCCCGGCGTACCTAAGCAGCGACTCGGCGCTGCCGTCCGTCATCACTGCTTCCCGCAGCAGTGACGAAACTTTGTTCCGCAGCTCGATAATGCCGGGTGCTTCGGAGCGGGGAAGCACTGCGCCGCGGTAAATCTCCAAGGCGATCCGGTGGGCGCCGCGCTGCAGGCAGCTCAGCACCTGGGCGCTGTCCGGGACCAGGTCGAGGGGAAGGCGGTACGGCCGGGAACCCGGAACGGCATCCGGCTCGAGTTGCTGGAGGACTTTGCGCAGGCGCACCATTTCGGCGCGGAGCGTGATGGTGGAACCATCCCCGCGGTAGAGCAGGAGGTTGAGCTCCTCGGCGCTGAGTCCGCCCGGGTGGGTGCTCAGCAGGGCGAGGATTTCGCTGTGCCGGGCGGACAGTGCAACGGTCCTGCCGCCCAGGCTGAGCAAGGCTTGGTCGCGGCCCAGCAGCTGAAGGCTGTTCCGGTAGAGGCTGCCATCCGTCGTGCTTTCGCCCGGCGCCCGGGACGCGGCGCGTGGCGACCGCCGTCGTTCCGGCCTGCTCGTGGCCCCGGCCGCACGCTGGAGGCGTTCAACACGCAGCTGCGCCTGGGCGGCAGCCACCGTTGCCTCCACGAGGGACAGCGTGTGCGGTGCCACGGCGGTGGCCGTGCCAGTGATGTCCACGACTCCCAGGACCGCTCCGGAGTCGGGGTCGTGAAACGGAACAGCCGTGCAGCTCCAGGCGTGCACGGCCCGCTGGTAGTGTTCGGCCCCGGCGATCTGGATGCCGCGGCCAAGGGCGAGGGCAGTACCCGGCGCGCTGGTGCCTACGGTCGCTTCGGACCAATCCGCGCCAGGGACGAACATCATGCCCTCGGCACGCCGCTGAAGAGCGGGGTCACCCTCCACCCACAGCAGGCGCCCTACCTCATCCCCCACCGCCACCAGCAATCCGCTGTCATGACTGGGCTGGACCAGGAGCTTGTTGATGACCGGCATGACGGCAGCCAGTGGGTGCTGCCGCCGGTAGTCCTCCAGCTCGTCCCGGTCGATGGCCAGCGGGGCTCCGGGGTTGTCCGGGTTGGCCTTGAAGCCTGCCGACCGCTGCCACGACTCCCTGATGAGCTGCCGCAGTCCGGGCAGCTCCCGGTTCTCCGTCGCAACGGTGCTTTCCGGGAAATTGCTGTCGCGGAAGCTGTTGTCCAAGTATTCATGCCCGGCGAGGGCGGCACGTTGGCGCGCTTCAGCGTCGGCTGCCGGGCCTGGCTGTATCAGGTTCCTCATTGAACTCCTGCTGCTGCCTACTGGCGCGGCTTCATCTCGGCCGGCCAAGGGAGGTCGCCATTCTAACGCGGCCCTCCTCCCCCACCTATCCGGGAGCAAAGGCGGGGAAGGTCAGGCGCGGGAAATGCGGATCATCTCCTCGCGCGGCACCACCTTGATGCGTTCGCGCACCACATGGTCAGCTTCCGGCCCGGTCCAGGCTGCGCCCAGGGCTGCTTCGTGGGCGTCAAGCCTGTTCCAGCCTTCCCACGTGGTGTATTCGATGCCGCGCTCTTCCAGCAGGTGGATGATGGCCTGCGGATCAGGATTCTGCGCCGGCGGGAGCGTGAGCCGGTCCTCCAGGAGGAAACCGATGGTTTCCAGGGCGTCACCCTTGGTATGGCCGATCAGGCCCACGGGTCCGCGCTTGATCCAGCCCGTGGCGTAGATCCCCGGGACAGGGTTTCCTTCGGCGTCCAGCACGCGGCCGCCTTCGTTGGGGATGACCCCGCGCTTGGCGTCGTACTCCAGCTCATCAAGGGCCGAGCCGTGATAACCGATGGCGCGGTACACGGCCTGCACCGGGTATTCGATGAACTCGCCGGTGCCCTTGGCGTTGCCGGTGCCGTCAAGCTGCATACGCTCAAACTTGATGCCCGCCACCTTGCCGGACCCGCCGTCGTCGTAAATCTCTATCGGGCTGTGCAGGAAGTGCAGGTGCAGGCGCCGGGACGACGGGTTCTCGGACTCGGTGTGCTCCTCCACCAGCCAGTTGGTGAGCGTGTTCACCATTGTCTTGATCTGGTTGTTGCTCCGGATCGCCTCATCGGAAGCCTCGTCGAATTCAAAGTCCTCGGGATAGAGCACGATGTCCACGTCGTTCATGTGGCTAAGTTCCCGCAGCTCAAGGGGCGTGAACTTGACCTGGGCCGGGCCGCGCCGCCCAAAGACGTGGACGTCGGTGACCGGCGACGCCTTCAACCCCTGGTACACGTTGTCCGGAATTTCGGTGGATAGCAGCTCCTCCGGGTGCTTCACCAGCATCCGGGCTACGTCCAGGGCCACGTTGCCGTTGCCGATGACAGCAATTTCCTTGGCCTCCAGCGGCCATTCGCGGGGGACGTCCGGGTGCCCGTCGTACCAGGATACAAAGTCTGCCCCGCCGAAGGAGCCCCGCAGGTCAATGCCCGGGATGGCCAAATCCGCGTCCTTAACGGCGCCGGTGGAGAAAATGACGGCGTCGTAGAACGCACGGAAATCGTGCAGGGTGAGGTCCCGCCCATAGGTCACGTTGCCCAGGAACCGGATGTCTCCACGGTTTAGGACCTTGTGGAGGGCGTTGACGATTCCCTTGATCCTGGGATGGTCAGGCGCCACACCGTAACGGATCAGCCCGTACGGCGCAGGGTAAGCCTCGAAAAGGTCGATGCTGACCTCAAAATCGCCGTCCTTGACACCCCTGGACTTGGTGAGGATGTCCGCAGCGTAGACACCGGCAGGTCCCGCGCCCACAATTGCTACGCGGAGGGGACGTGCGGGCGTGGTTTCGCCGAGGTTGGACACCTGGAACCCTTCTGGCCGATGACGATACGCGGCAGGTGCAGCGCACAGTCACTTATTCTAATTGTCCGTTTCCGCGAAATATTGCTGCCTGTAACGCAGGGCGCTAACCGCTTTTCTCGAGTGGTACAACGTTGCCTTCGCGGTAGAGCAACGCCCGCAGCTCCGATTCAGCGGAGTCGGGACGCTTTGGGTCGATGGTTTCGCCCTCGTGGTAATGGTCCAGCACGCGGGGATCCACGTAGCTCTTGCGGGCAATCGACGGCGTATTGCCCAGCACCTCGGACGCTTCCATCATGGCCCGGCTGATGGCGCGCTTTCGTTTGGCGGCTGTCCGCTGGGCGCCGGTCCGGGCCAAGCTGGCGGCAGCGGCCACGGTGCCGCGCAGGGTGCGGAAGTCCTTGGCGGTGAAGTCCGAACCGGTCCGCTCCTTGACGTAGGCATTGATGTCGGCGCTGGTAACGGGCCGCCAGTGCCGGCCTTCCTTATACGCCAGGAGCCTGGCATTGGCGCCACGCCGCTTGAGCAGGCGCAGCAAGGCCGCGAGGTCGGCGTCGCGGATTTCGGACTCCCAGTCCTTTCCGCTCTTACCCGGGAACCTCAGGAGGATCCGGTCCTTGCGCACCTGGACGTGGGCGCACAGGAGGGTGGCGAGCCCGTGGCTGCCGTTTTCGTTGGTGTACCGTTCGGATCCCACCCGCAGCGACCCGCTGTCCAGCATCCGGAAGGCTCCAGCGAGGACGCGCTCGCGGGAGAACCCTTCGCCGCGCAGGTCCATGGTGACCCGCCGGCGGGCGGCGGGAAGCGATTCGGCCAGCTGCAGCGCCCGGTTGAACTTCACCCGGTCCTTCCGTTCCCGCCATTCCGGATGGTAGATGTACTGCCGCCGGCCCACCGCGTCCACACCGGTGGCCTGGATGTGCCCGTTCTCGAACGGGGCGATCCACACGTCCGTCCAGGCCGGCGGGATTCCGATGCTCTCCAGCCGGTCCCGCACAGGGCCGGGCGGCAGCGTTGAACCATCAAGGTCCCTGTAGCTGAAGCCCTTGCCTGCGGCGACACGGCGGTAGCCGCGGCCCAAAGCGTTGCTGCGGCGGAGTCTCATCGGGTGGCCTCCATCCGGTCGGCAAACATCATAAAAGCAAGCCTACTGACTATTTGCCGGAATACCTGCCCTAAAACTGATGTTATGGATGTCGTGCGTTCTCCCGATGGACCTGCCTCCCCTGTCCCTGCTCCGTCCGCGTCTCAAGCATCGCCAGCCGTGCTGACGTCGGCCGTTCCAGCGGCAGCGCCAGCGGCAGGCAGCAAGGGCGCGCCTCCCAAGGCGGTGGACAAGGAGACGACGGCGGGAATCCTCTTTGGCATCGGGGCGTACGGGCTGTGGGGGCTGCTCCCGCTTTACTTCTTTGTCCTGATGCCGGCCGGCGCCGTGGAAATCGTGGCGAACCGCGTGGTGTGGTCGCTGCTGTTCTGCGCGCTGCTGATCACCGTCACCCGTTCATGGGCCGCTCTGGCCGGCGCACTGCGGAACCGCGCCGTGTTTGGTTCCCTGGCCCTGGCCGCGTTCCTGATCGCCGTCAACTGGCTGACCTACACCTATGGAGTGACCACCGGCCAGGCAGTGGAGGCCTCCCTCGGCTACTTCATCAACCCTCTGGTGTCGGTCCTGCTGGGCGTGTTTGTGCTGAAGGAAAAGCTCCGCCCGCTCCAGTGGGCGGCGGTAGGCATCGGGTTTGTTGCGGTGGGGGTGCTGACCTATTCGTACGGCAAGCTGCCGTGGATCGCCCTGACGCTGGCCTTCAGCTTTGGCCTCTACGGCTTCGTCAAGAAACGTGTTGGCCCCAGGGTGGACGCCGTCACCAGCCTCAGCGTGGAAACCATGGTGCTGGCCCCGTTCGCGGCGGTGACCATGGTCTACCTCGCCCTAACCGGAACGGCGACCCTCACCACCCAGGGCCCTGGTCATTTCTGGCTCCTGCTGGCCTCCGGTGTCATCACCGCGGTTCCGTTGCTGTTCTTTGGGGCCTCGGCGCGCAGGCTCCCCATGACCACTATCGGGCTGCTCCAGTACTTCGCACCCCTGCTGCAGTTTGTCCTCGCCCTCGTGGTGTTCAAGGAAGCGATGACCCTCGACCGGTGGATTGGGTTCGGAGTGGTCTGGGTGGCATTGCTGGTCCTGACGGTGGACATGCTGCGGACCGCACGCAAAACGTCAGTAGCCCGGCGGCGGAGCAAAGCCACACTGAAATCCTCCTAAGCACTGTTGCCGGGAACCTCTGTGGAGTAGGTTGCTCGGATGGAGGACTCATATCAGGTCATCGTGATCGGGGCCGGATTTGCCGGCATAGCGGCAGCGAAGGAACTTGGCCGCAAAGGCGTGCGCGTCCTGCTTATTGACTCGAACAACTACCACCAGTTCCAGCCCCTGCTGTACCAGGTGGCCACATCGCAGATCGGCGTCTCTGCCATTGCCCGGCCCATTCGGTCCGTTTTTAGGCGGCTTCGAAACGTGCGGGTCCTGACCGCGGACGTGGCCGCAATCGATGCCGTGAACCACACTGTCACCACCGCCGAGGGTGACACCTTCCAGGCCCAGGCCCTGGTGATTGCCGTCGGCGCCGTGCCCAACTTTTTCAATACCCCCGGCGCGGAAGAACATGCCTTCCCGTTGTATTCGGTCACGGACGCCACCCGCCTGGGAACCAGCGTGACGCGCCTGCTGGACCGGGCCGACAGGGAGCCCGGCTCCGCGGTGGACATGGTGGTGGTCGGTGGCGGTCCTACCGGCGTCGAGACCGCCGGAGCCCTGGCGGAGAACATCAAATTCGTGGTGAGCAAGTATTTTTCTCCGGACCTCGCGGCACGGTGCCGCGTGCACCTGGTGGACATGGTCCCGACGGTGTTGACCATGTTCTCGTCAAAGTCCCAGGAATATACCCGCCGGCGACTCACGAAGATCGGTGTCCACCTGCACATGGGTGTCAGCGTGACCGAAGTCCGGGCGGACGGCGTGACGCTGGCGGACGGGACCGACATCCCGGGTGACGTCGTTGTGTGGGCCGGGGGCCTGAAGGCCGGAAACCTGATCGCCGGCTCGGGGCTTCCGCAGGGCAAAGGTGGCCGGATCGACGTCAACCCGGATCTGACAGCTCCTGGGTCAGAAGGCGTCTACGTCGTTGGCGACGCAGCCAACATCACCGATTCGACCGGAGCGAAGCTGCCGCAGCTTGGCTCTGTGGCCCAGCAGGCGGGAAAGTGGGCTGCCCGCAACGTCTACGCGGACCTGCACGGCGGTACCCGGCAGCCTTTCCGCTACACGGACAAGGGATACATGGCCATGGTTGGCCGGGGCGCCGCCGTCGCTGAGCTCGGCCGGAAGCGCGTTCAGCTTCAGGGTTCACTGGCTTTTGTGTCCTGGCTCCTCGTGCACCTCGCCCTCCTGTCCGGATTCCAGCAGAAAGTCCGGGCCCTGTTTTCCTGGCTCAACGGGTACGTCCTGCACAGCCCGGCGCAGGTGGTCATCGGCGGACCGGACAACGACGCCAGATAACGGCGTGAGAGCAGATCGCTGGTTAAACCCTGAGGCCCCGGAACGGTTGTTCCGGGGCCTCAGGGTTTGTTTGCGCCGTTGCGAGGGGACGCTAACTCTGTGTGGCCGGCGTTACGCGTTGGCCTTGATGGCGGCGGACAGGACGTCCAGGCCGTCGTTCAGCAGTTCATCGGTGATGACCAGCGGCGGCAGGAGCCGGATCACGTTGCCGTAGGTGCCGCAGGTCAGGATGATGACGCCTTCCTTGAGGCACGCGGCCGCAACAGCCTTGGTCAGTTCGGGGTTCGGTTCCTTGGAGCCGGCCTGGACCAGTTCGATGGCCAGCATCGCGCCGCGGCCGCGGATATCACCGATCACGCCCGAGCCGGTACCGGCCAGCTCGGTCTGCAGCTCGCGGAGCCTCGTGGTGGCCAGGGACTCGATGTGGCGGGCACGGCCGGCAAGGTCGTACTCCTCCATGGTGCCAATGGAGGCCAGCGCCGCAGCGCACGCTACCGGGTTGCCGCCGTAGGTACCGCCCAGGCCGCCGGGGTGGACGGCGTCGAGCAGGTCCGCCCGGCCGGTGATGGCGGAGAGCGGCATGCCGCCGGCGATTCCCTTGGCCAGGGTCATGATGTCCGGGATGACGCCTTCGTGGTTGACGGCGAACCATTCGCCGGTGCGGCAGAATCCGGACTGGACTTCGTCGGCGATAAAGACGATGCCCTTCTCCTTGGCCCATTCGGCCAGTGCGGGGAGGAAACCCTCGGCCGGGACGATGAAGCCGCCCTCGCCCTGGATGGGCTCGATGATGATCGCGGCGACCTGGTCTCCGCCGATCTGCTTCTCGATCATGGTGATGGCGCGCTTGGCGGCCTCGGCACCGGTGATCTCCGGGTTTTCCTCACGGTACGGGTAGCTCATGGGCATGCGGTAGACCTCGGGTGCGAACGGCCCGAAGTTGGTCTTGTACGGCATGGCCTTGGCGGTTAGTGCCATGGTGAGGTTGGTGCGGCCGTGGTAGGCGTGGTCGAACGCCACGACGGCGTCGCGCCCGGTGGCCAGGCGGGCCACCTTGATGGCGTTCTCCACTGCCTCGGCACCGGAGTTGAACAGGACGGTGCGCTTTTCGTGGTCGCCCGGGGTGAGGCGGTTCAGCTGCTCGGCGACGGCCACGTAGCCTTCGTAGGGGGTAACCATAAAGCAGGTGTGCGTGAAGTGCTCCACGGCTTCCTTCACGGCGCCCACGACGGCGGGATCGGAGGCTCCAACGCTGGTCACGGCAATGCCTGAACCCAGGTCAATAAAGGAGTTGCCATCCACGTCGTGGATGACGCCGCCGTCGGCGTCTGCAACGTAAACGGGAACGCCAGACGCGACGCCCGCGGCGACCACGGCTTTGCGCCGCTCCGCCAAGGCCAGCGACTTGGGGCCCGGGAAGTCGGCCTGGACGCGCCGCTTCTGCTCCAGGCGGAAGGTGATGTCTGATGCGGTGGTGGTCATGATGATTCTTTCCTTGCTGGGTGGGGCCACGCCGGCGGAGTTCCTTGGCCGAAGCGGAGCGAGGTGAGGGGCCGGTGGGGATTAAGCGTCGAGCGCAGACATCACGTGCTTGATGCGCGTGTAGTCCTCGACGCCGTACATGGAGAGGTCCTTGCCATAGCCGGACTGTTTGAAGCCGCCGTGGGGCATCTCGGCGGTGAGCAGGATGTGGGTGTTAATCCAGACTGCACCGAAGTCCAGGTCGCGGCTCAGTCGCATGGCGGTGCCGTGGTTGGACGTCCATACGCTGGAGGCCAGGGCGTAGTCAACGTCGTTAGCCAGCTCCACGGCTTCCTGCTCCGTACTGAACTTCTGCACGGTAATGACAGGGCCGAACGTTTCCTGCTGGACGATGCTGTCCGACTGCTTCGCACCTGTGATGATGGTGGGCTCAAAGAAGAAGCCCTTCTCCCCCGCCCGGTGTCCGCCGGTTTCGATCCTGCAGTGAGCGGGCAGGCTTTCCACCACGGAGGTGACCTGGTTGAAGTGGTTCACGTTGTTCAGCGGGCCGAAGTAGTTGTCTTCGTCGTTCTGGGAACCCGTGCGGAGGGTCCTGGTGTGTTCCACCATGGCTGCCACCACGTCGTCGTGCACGGATTCCTCCACCAGCACGCGGGTGATGGCCGTGCAGTCCTGGCCGGCGTTGAAGAAAGCGAACTCGGCAATCGCTGCGGCGCTCTTTTTGATGTCGGCGTCCTTGAAGACGATGGCCGGAGCCTTGCCGCCCAGCTCCAGGTGGGCGCGCTTGAGGCCCTTGGCAGCACCGGAGGCGACGGCGATGCCGGCGCGGACGGAGCCGGTGATGGACACGAGTCCCGGGACCTTGTGATCCACCATCATGGCGCCGGTCTTGCCGGTCCCGAGCACTACGTTCAGGACGCCAGCCGGCAGGATGTCACCGGCGAGGCGGGCCAGGACCAGGGTCGACTCGGGGGTGGTGTCCGAGGGCTTGAGCACTACGGTGTTTCCCGCTGCGAGCGCAGGGCCGATCTTCCAGATGGCCATGAGGAACGGGTAGTTCCACGGGGCAACCTGGGCCACGACGCCGATGGGTTCCCGGCGGACGTAGGAGGTGTGGCCCTCGAAGTACTCACCGGCGGACTTGCCTTCAAGGATCCGCGCGGCTCCGGCGAAGAAGCGCAGCTGGTCAGCTCCGGCGGCAATTTCCTCCGAGGCGATCAGGGAACGCACCTGCCCGGTGTTGCGGTGCTGTGCCTCCACCAGTTCGTCGCTGTTGGCCTCGATGGCATCTGCGAGCTTGAGCAGCATCAGCTGCCGCTGGCCCGGCGTGACGTGCTTCCAGCTCTTAAAGGCCTCCTTGGCGGCTGCCATGGCCGCGTCAACGTCTTCCTGGACGGAGATGGGCGAGTGCGCCACAACGTCACCGTTGGTGGGATTGACGATGTCCAGCGTGCCGGTGCCGGCAGGCGTGACAAACGTCCCGTTGATGAAGTTCTGCAAGGTGTGGACCACGGTGTGCAACCTCTTTCCTGGGGGCCATCGGCGGCAAGGCGGATGGATTTGACTGCCTTGAGCCTATGCCAGCACTCCTGCGCCGTGAATAGCCACCTGCACACCCTTTCTGCTGCTTTTTAGTGCGGTTGACTAGCGGCCGTTTATCCTTGGTCCATGGCCATTTCCCTTGCTGCCCTCTTGGGTGTCAAATCCCTGAACCTGTCCAAGGCAGGGGTTGCCGAGACGACGTGGCACCAGGACATCAACTGGGTGGCGGTGACCGAGCTGGAGGATCCGCAGCGGTTCATCAACGGCGGTGAGCTCATCCTGACCACCGGCCTGCGGCTGAAGTCCGCGCCCGAGCAGCGGCGGTTCGTCCGGCAGGTGCAGCGGGCCGGTGCCGTCGGTATCGGTTTTGGTGTGGGCCTTTCCCACGAGGCAGTCCCGCCGGCGTTGCTCGCCGAGGCGAACCGCTGGGGCCTGCCCGTGGTGGAGGTCCCGTACGAGACGCCGTTCATCGCCATCGGCAAGCTGGTGGCGGATGCCCAGTCCGCTGACCACTACGCGAAGCTGGAGCGGCTGATCGCAGGACACCAGGTGCTGGCCCGTGCCCTGCTGACGGGCGGCGGCCTCGCCGAGCTGTTGAAGCACCTGGGCGGCATGCTCCGGGCGGACATTGTCCTCACGCAGTTCACGGCCCAGCTGTACAACAGCAGCAAGGACACGCCGCAGGCTGACACCTGGGCCTCCTACCCCATCCCCACCGGCCGGCGCGACGCCTGCACGCTCTGGGTCCGCAAGCCCTTCGAGGACACCGGCATCATCGGGTATGCCCAGAACCTGATCAGCGTTGAACTGAACAACATGGTCAAGCAGCGCCAGGCGGAGCGTGCCCTGTGCGGGCAGGTGCTGGAGGATGTGATTCACGGGGCGCTGGAAACCAGTGAGGCCCAGCGCAGGCTGGCCGGCGTCGGCATAAACAGCACCCGCAAGAACGTCGTGTTGCTGGCCGTCTCCGCAGCCCACCACAAGGCCCTGGTGAGCACCTCGGTGCCGCGGGAACTGGAGAAGGCGGTTGCCGCCGTCGTGGGCAAGGACCTGGTGCTGGTATTGAATGACGACGGCGGCGCGGCGCCGTCATTGGCGCGGAAGTTGAGCGACCACCTGGCCGAGGCGGGCATCCATGCGACCATCGGCATCGGCGGCGCGTACACCAAACCGAACGGCCTGCGCTGGAGCTACTTCGAGGCGCGTGACGCGGCGAGCCACGGGCTGCCCGTCAATGAGCCGGAGCGGCTGAGCCTGACGTCGCTGCTGCTGGCGAGCGAGGATGTGCCGCTGGCCGACATGGCGCACGAGTCCCTCAATCCACTCCGGATGTTCGATGCGGCCCATGGCGCGGAGCTGATGACCACGCTGGAAAGCTACCTCAATAACAACGGCTCCGTGGCCGCCGTCGCCGAGGAACTCACCCTGCACCGGAACACGGTCCGGTACCGGCTGGCGCAGATCACCGAACTGACCGGCTACGATCCCGCCGTCACCACCGACCGCGTCCAGCTGTGGTTGGCACTGGCGGTGGCCCGGCTGTCCGCACGCCAGGGCAAGTAGCCGCCCGTCTAGGGTGCGGGTGGAGGGGCCCACGCCTGGGCCCACGCTACCGAGGGGCCCCAATCGAGCTTGCGAGATTGGGGAGGTAGCGGGGAGGGTTCCCTAGCCGAGCTTGCGAGGCTAGGGTGCGGGTGGAGGGGCCCACGCCCGCAGGGTTCCCTAGCCGAGCTTGCGAGGCTAGGGTGCGGGTGGGGACTAGATGACGCGGGGCTTCAGCAGGCCGCGGGACTTCTTGCGGGCTTTGCGGTACTTGGCCTCGGCCGCGGTCATCAGTTCCGCCTGGCGGGCCCGCAGCGCGGCCAGGGCCTCGGCCGTGGTCTGGGGCAGCGCACGGCCCGCTTCGAGTGTCTGCAGCAGGTTCCGCGCAATCACGGCGTCATTGAAGTCGCCCAGGATCCTCTGCTGCCGGTGGGCAGCCTTGGCCACCTTCCGGGCGCGTTTGCCCCGCACCAGCCCCGCCGACTCGGCCACATGGCGTAGCCGTTTGGCGTCCTTGCGCACCTGGTGGAGTGCGTTTTCATGGGCCATCCCGCGCCGGGCGTGCCCTGCAGCCTTCTGCGAGCGGCGCAGCCGGCGGGCAGACTTTTCCACCGCTTTTGCGGCGACGGTCCGCCCAGGAGCCACGGCCTGTGACAGCACCGGCGGCTGGCGGCAGAAAAGCTCAAAATCGTCCAGCAGCCGAAAGTAGCGGTCCGACCGCAGCGCCTCTTGAAGCCGGCGGTATCCGGCGTCGTAGGCAGCACCGGCCTTGCGCTCCACCTGTTCCCGTGCTGCATCCGTGCCCTCGCCCGGCGGCAGCTCGTCAAGGTGGCCCCGCAGCCGGCCCAGCAGGACCTCGGCGTCGCGGGGTTCGCCCAGCAGGTGGCCCAGCCAACCAAATTCATCCCGAAGGCGGCGCACCGGGACGGCCCGGTAAAGCTTCCGGTAGGCGGCCAGCACCGAGCGGATCCGCCGGGTCGCGGACCTCATATCGTGGACGGCCTCGGGCTCTTCCAGCCGCACCGCGGCATCCCCGGCGAAGAGTTGGCCCAGCTGTTCCGCCAGATAGACGGTGACGACGGCGGCTGCGGGGGCCTTCTTTCCGGCCAGGAGCGCGAGGGGACTTTCCTTCTCCGGCTCTCCGCTCCCGCCGGCAGCGCTGCCGAGTGCCCGCGCGAGTTTGGATGCGTGGCCGGCGGGGCGTGCGCCCGCGGCTGCCAGGAGCTGCTCAGCGAGGCCAAACAGGTCGGGTCCGCCGTTGACGAGTTCCAGCTCCCACTCCCGCCAGCGCTGCGGCTGTTCGTCCGCTCTGCCGTGATGCAGGCGTGTAGCTTCCACGTGGTCGTCGGCCAGATCGGCCAGGTGGACACCGTCTTCCCCGTAGAGCGCATGGGTGGTCCGCCGCGTTTCGAGCCGGACCACCGGCGCTACGTCCGTTCCGCGGAGGTACGCCTGCACTCGGGCCAGCAGGCTGTCGGGTACGACGCCGGGCTGGCCCAGCGGTGCGTGCAGCTCCCGGCGCTGCTGGGGGTCTGTTCCGGAGCCGGTGCGGGTTTCCGGGGGCAGCTTCAGGTGCCAGCCGGCGTCCATCCCGCCGGTGCGGCGCCGAAGGGTGATGCGTCGGGATGCGAGCGTGTGCCGGGCGGTGTCGAAGTAGACGGCCTCCAGCACAGCGGTATGGGGCGTTCCCACGCGGGCAACGCCGGGCAGTTGTTCCAGCGCAGGCACTGTGGCGTCGTTGTCGACGTCGTATTTCTTCTCGATCTCGATCCCTTGCGAAGCCTCCACAGCCGTCCTTCCGCATTGGTTCTGCAGGCGGGTCCTACGGTGGTCCCGGCCCTCGGTGGAAGTCTATTGCCCGGGTAGGACGGGCCGGGAGAGCTTGGCCACAAAACTGGAGACATCAAACGTCTAACCTTTAGCCTTAAAAGATGCCCGCCACTTCCCCCGCTCCTACTGCCGCGCCTTCCGCCGTCTACACCGCGGCCTCGCCTGTGACCGCCGAGATGCCGTCGCCAGCGCGTGCTGCGTCCGCACCTCCCTCAGGTACCAAGCTCACCAAGCCGCGGTCCGCCGTCGTCTTCGGGGTTATTGCCCTGGTGCTGATCGGGCTTAATCTGCGGGCAGGCATCACCGGGGCATCGGCGCTGCTGCATGACCTGCAGACGGTGCTGGGCTACGGGCCGCTGGTGGCTGCGTTCATCCCGTCCATCCCCACCCTGTGCTTTGCCCTGGCGGGTGCAGGCACCTCCTGGCTGACGGGCAAGCTGGGTGTAGAGAAGGCGATCCTTTTGTCCCTGGCCATGCTGGCCGGCGGACTCCTGCTCCGGGGCATCCCTGCCACCGGAATGCTGGTGGCAGGCAGTGTGCTGGGGATGTCAGGGCTGGCGGTCTGCAACGTGGCCATGCCGTCCTTCATCCGCGAGCACTTTGCCTCCCGGACATCACTTATGACGGCCGTTTATACGGTGACCATGACCACCGGGGCAACTGTCGCCTCCGTCGCTGTGGTTCCACTGGCGCAGGCCCTCAGCTCGCCGTCAGCAGCCGTCGGCGCGATTGGCATCACGGCCGTGGCCGCATTCCTGGGCTTCCTTCCCGTAGCTCTGCATGCGCACCGGAACAGCATCCGTTCGACGGCTGGGCACGTGTCACCCTGGCCGCTGCTGCGGACCAGGAAGGGACAGCTGCTGACCGCCATTTTCACGCTGCAGTCGCTGCTGGCCTATGCGCTGCTGAGCTGGTTCCCGTACATGCTCACCACCATGGGGATGGACGCCTCCGGGAGCGGGCTGATGTTCGGACTGATGCAGTTGGTGTCCGTTCCCGCAGGTATGCTGCTCATCGCCATCGGCTCCCGCCCCAGGATGCTGCGCCCCGCGTTCTACCTGGTCAGCATCACCATGGCGGTGGGCCTGGCCCTGCTCCTGGTCCTGCCGGTGGGCCTGGCCATCGTTCCCGCCGTCCTGCTGGGCTTCGGCCTGGGCATCTTCCCGCTGGTGATGGTGATGATCAGCCGCAGCGGCGCGAGCACGGCCGAAACCACCGCGTTGTCCACGCTGGCCCAGTCCACTGGCTACCTGCTCGCGACCACCGGCCCGTTCGGGATGGGCCTCCTGCACAGCGCCACCGGCGGCTGGACCCTTCCCCTCGCCCTACTGCTGGCCCTGGCGCTGGTGCAGATTGTGGTGGCACACCTGATCACCGGGGGCGCGATGATCCGGAGCGTTTCCGGCACAGCCGCCGCCAGTCCTTCCGGCGCTGCCGGCAGCACCGCCGGCCGCGTGGCAGGGAAGAGGAAGTAGGCCGCCATGGCACTGAGCCCCTCACACCGCCCGCCGCTCGCGGACGAAGTCACCGCGAAGCTGCGGACCATGATCCAGTCCGGCGAGTGGCCCCTCCACCAGCGCATCCCGTCCGAAACCGGACTGATGGCTGACCTGGGCGTCTCGCGCGGCACCCTCCGCGAGGCCATCAAGGCGCTCGCCCACAGCGGCATGCTGGAAGTCCGCCGCGGCGACGGCACGTACGTCCGAGCAACCAGCGAGATCTCCGGTGCGGCCCGCCGCATGTACCAGGACCACACCGAGGCCCACATCCTGGAAGTCCGGCTCGGCCTGGACACCCAGGCAGCCCGGCTGGCGGCGCGGAACGCAACAGCAGACGACGTCGCGGCCCTGCGCGCCCTCCTCACCGACCGGACCGAAGCGTGGAACTCAGAGGACTACCAGGCCTGGGCCCGGGCGGACTGGGGCTTCCACGAGCGGGTGGCCCAGGCATCGGGCAATCCCCTGCTGCACGAGCTGTACGTCAGCTTCGGTGCCGTTGTCCATGAGGACCTGCTCAGGCAACTGCGCCGGCCGGGGTTCGACGGGCTCCAGCACGAGGGGCACGACGTCCTGCTGGCAGCCATTGAGCAGCGCAACGAGGACGCCGCCGTCGCCACCGTCAACGCAAACCTGAACTCCTGCGCGGAGTGGCTCGCGGCGTAGTTCGCTTTTTGCTTCGGGGTTTCACGCCTCCCAAATCGGTCAGTAGGCTTACTATCTGAGAAAGGTAGTATCCCTGCCGCGTATACGCTGCGCCAGGGCACCCGCCGAGATAAGGAGTCCCCATGGCGAGAGCAATACGCGTAAACGACCACGGGCCGGACAGCGACACCCCGCAGCCCGCACCTGCCAGCTCGGCCCTGCAGCAGCAGGCCCCGGCAACCGTCGCCAGGAAACAGGAACCCAAGCCGCCCGGCGCACTGTGGGCAGACGGGCTGGGCAGGGTGGGCATCCGCTCAGCACAGATCCTGCTGATCCTGACAGTAGCTGTGGTGTTGGTTTATGCCCTGATGCAGATCAAGCTCCTGGTGATACCGATATTGATCGCACTCATCCTGGCGGCGGCCATCGGCCCGTTCGTCAATATGCTTCGCCGTCGCGGGCTGCGCGGCGGGCTGGCAACCGGCATCGCTTTCATCGGGCTCCTGCTGGTGCTGGGTGGCGTCGGCACAGTCATTTACTACTCCGTCCGCAACCAGTGGGGGGAATTGGCGCAGCAGGCTGCTTCCGGGCTGGACGAGCTGGAGCGGTTCCTGCTCACCGGCCCCGTCCCCATCGAGCAGGAGCAACTGGACCAGGCCCGTGAGGGCATCATCCAGTTTGCCACCAGCAGCCAGGTCCGTTCCGGCGCCATCACCGGACTGTCCGTGGTAACCGAGTTCCTTGCCGGCGCAGGCCTGGTGATCATCATCCTGTTCTTCTTCCTGAAGGACGGCGCCAAGATCTGGAACTTCTTCCTCCGTCCCTTTAAGGGGGAACGCGAGGCAAAGCTGCGCCGCGTGGGCAAGCGTACCCTTGAGGTGCTTGGCGGCTACGTCCGCGGCACTGCGATCGTGGCACTGGTGGACACGGTAGCCATTGGGGCCGCACTGCTGATCCTGCAGGTTCCGCTGGCCCTCCCCCTGGCGCTCATCGTCTTTATCGGCGCCTTCGTCCCGCTGGTGGGTGCCACTGTTGCCGGTATCCTGGCCGCCCTGGTGGCACTGGTGGCCAACGGTCCCGTGGTGGCGTTGATCGTGGTGGGCGTAGTCATCGCCGTCAACCAGCTCGAAGGTGACCTCCTGCAGCCGATCGTTATGGGCAAGTCGCTGCAGCTCCATGCGCTTGTGATCCTCATGGCGTTGACCGCCGGAACCATCCTGGCCGGCATCGTAGGTGCTGTGCTTTCCGTGCCGCTGGCCGCCGTCGTCTGGGCCATCATCCAGGTGTGGACGGCGGAGGATCCGAACCTTGAGGACATGAACCCGGACCTTCCACCGGCCGGCACCAAACCCATCTAGGCCGCGGACTCCGGCTTGGAGACGCATAAAAAAGGCTGGCCCACCTGGAAAACCAGGTGCGCCAGCCTTTTTTACGTTCCGTCAGTGCTACTTTTGGAGCCCTGCAAAGACGTTCTTTGGACGCTGCATCTCACCATGCTTGGCACCGAGGATGACCACCAAGCCCGCGAACGCGGGGATCACCCACTGCAGCATCTTGAGCTGCTGCTGGGCAGCCTGGAGCTCGTCAGAGGCGCCCGGCCGCGGCTCGGTGGCACCTTCAGCGCCCTCCCCCGCCAGCTTTTCAACCTTCTTGCCCAGGATCCCGGAGTAGAGGGTCACCGCTGCGCCCACCACCGTCACCGCAGTCTTGATCACGGTGTCCCTGGCCACGCCGTCCTGCTTGGCGATGCGCTCCTTGTTCTCCCAGGCGATGGCGAGGTCCGCCACCAGGTGCGAGGCAAAGGCTGCCGTCTGGAACGGTGCCCATTTCATCCACCCTGCGCTGGAGAGCCGCGTGCGCTCGGACGGGTCCTTAGCCGCCGCCGCTGCACCGTTCAGGCCAATGGCACCCATCAAAGATCCACCGAACCACGCTGCTGCCGTCAGATCGTGAACTGACCGGGCAATGAGATTTCCTGCCATGATGTGCATTCCTAACGTTGAACTGGTTGAGATGCCGCGCCTGCGGACTTCACTTGCCGTGTCCCATCAAGGTCATGGTCCGTCTATGGTAAGCACACTTACTAATGTTACGAAAGACCGTCTTGCTCGGACGGACCGCGTAATATCGTCGCCATGGGAACTACAGGCAGTTTGTTCGGCTGGGCCTTCGGAGACCCCGCCCGTGAAAATGAGGACGGCTACGTGAAAGGGCTTCAGCGCGAAGCATTCGGGAACGCCCGGGATACCGCGAAAGCCAAAGGAGTGGCCGTTGTGGCAGGCTCGGAGGTTTTCACGGTGTTGAGCGCGGATGACACCCTCGTGGAGCTGGACAACGCCCCCGGAAAGCTCGTGGTCCGCTGCACAGTTCATGTCGAAGGACCAGGCGCTGAGAAGATCCGTGCCGAAGGACCCATGAACGGCTGACCGATGTCGGACAGCGATTCCACCATCAGCCAGGCCGCGGACGCCGTCGAGGAGGCCTCCAACCATCCCGCCCTGGACGTCCTTGCCCGGACGGGGTTCGCCGTGATGGCCCTGCTGCACGTCATTATCGGTGCGATTGCCATCGCCGTGGCCTTCGGCCAGCCCGGCGAAGCGGAACCTACGGGCGCCATAGAGCAACTGGCCGCCAACCCCTGGGGTCCGGCAGTGATGTGGGCCTGTGTCGCGGCGTGCGTCGGTTTGGGGCTGTGGCAGGCGAGCGAAGCTACCTTGCGCGCCCGCCGCCTGCCCCGCAAGGAACGGCTGTCCAAGCTGATCTCATCGGGCTTCCTGGCCGTCGCCTACACCAGCGTGGGGTTGAGCTTCGGCGGTTTTGCCGTGGGACTGCGTGGGGATTCGAGTGAACGCACGAAGGACTTCAGCGCCTCGCTGATGGCAACACCGCTGGGGCTGTGGGCGTTGGTGGCGCTGGGCCTGACCATCATCGGAATCGGCATCTACTTTGTCTTCAAGGGCGTGCGGCGCGGGTTCAAGGAAGAGCTCTTCCACTTTGACGGCACCCGTCGCGGGCGGCTCATCGACACACTCGGCGTCACAGGCCACATCTCCAAAGGCGCCGCTCTGGGCCTCACCGGCCTGCTCTTTGTGATCGCCGCCGCCAAGCACAGTCCGGAGGAGTCCACCGGACTGGACGGCGGCCTCAAAGCCCTCCGCGACCACCCGTTCGGTCCCTATGTTCTGGTCGCCATTGGGGCAGGATTCATTGCTTACGGGATATTCGCCCTGATCCGGTCCCGGTTCGGACGCATGTAGTTTCCCCCGGATGTGGGTAGGAAGGAAGCATGACGCACCATGTGTTGAGTGACCAGACAGCCGACGGCGGCGGGCCGCGGGACGTTGCCCCTGCCGTCACGGCCACGGCGGGCCGGGCTTTTGCCGCCCTGTTCCGGCTCCTCAAGGTGGCACGGCCTGACCGTCCGATCCATCCCACGGGAATTGGGCTGGCCGGACAACTGACCAGGACCGGGACACCCGGCGAGCCGAGCGGCCTGGACTGGCTCGACGCTCCCGGCGTTGACGCTGTTGTGGCCCGGTTTTCACGTTCGGCAGGCTTGCCGGAGAGGCTGCCTGACGTCCTGGGGCTGGCGCTCCGGGTGACGCCCTCCCGCAACAGCGCTCGAGGTATATTGCTCGACGACGGCGTGGACAGGGGTTCTGCTGATGGCAGCCCGGGCGGCGGCGGTTTTGCTGACGGCACCCCGGACGGTGCAACAGCGGGCGGCGGCGCTGCCGACGTCCTCTTCGCCTCCACCGGCTGGCAGCTTCCCGGCAGGTTCCTGCTCCAGCCCAGGCTCGACGTCTCCTCGACCACCTTCACCACGCTGATGCCCTACCGAGGCCGGAAGGGACCCGTGGTACTGGGGCTCCGGACCATCAGCCTGCCGGCGGGGTCGGTCACGGGCGGCGAATGGGTGCTCGGGCTGTATTGGGCCAAGCCTGCGGGGCCGTGGCGGCAGTGCGGCGAACTGCGGCTGCGCGCCTCCCCTGAGCCGGCCGACACTCCCCTGCGCTTCAATCCGCTCGAGAACCAGCCGCCCGGCACACAGGCCTACGACTGGACCCGCCGCCTGCGGGAGCGCTCCTACCAGGCGGCGCAGCAACCCCCGCCGCCCGCGGTCGCGCATTCTGCCGCCCCTCCCCCTCGGGAGGGGATCCACACCAGCCCAGCTACCCCAGGAAGGAACACCATGTCCACCGTGTCCCAGCTGTTCAATACCCCTGCCGCCGACGTCTGGCGGGTCATTGCCGACGGCTGGCTGTACTCCGGCTGGGTTGTGGGCGCGTCCCGGATCCGCGCCGTGGACGACACCTGGCCCCAGGCGGGATCGCGCCTGCATCACTCCGTGGGAGCCTGGCCGCTGGTCATCAACGACAGTACCCGGGTGACCGCCGTCGAACCCGGCAAGTCCCTGGAACTGGTGGCGCGCGGCTGGCCCATGGGCGAAGCCAAGGTGGCCATCACGCTGCAGGACCAGGGGGCGCAGTGCCTGGTCACCATTGCGGAAGACGCCATCCGCGGTCCGGGCAGTAAGGTGCCCAAAATCATGCGGGACCCCATGATCACAGTGCGGAACCGCGAGACGCTCAAGCGCCTGGAGCTGATGGCGGCCGGCGGGGCCGGGAAGTAGCGCAAGCTGGTTGAAACAACGCGAGGTCACCTCGCGCCCATAACCCCCTCAAGGGATGGGCGCTAAGTGACCTCGCCACCCGCAGACCCTGCCGGTGCCGGCGGGCGTTGCTTGCGATGTCTTAGACCTGCGCGGCGACGCCGTCGCGGGAAATGGCCACCATGTCCTCGCGCGGCACCACCTTGATGCGCTCACGCTTGACCTCAACGCCGTGCGAACCGCCGGCCTCGGTGGCAGCAGCGCCGAGGGAGAGCTCGTGGGTGTCCAGTGCCAGCCAGCCTTCCCAGCTGGTGAACTTCACGCCGCGGCCGTCAAGGAGGTCGACGACGGCGTCCGCCTCGGGAACGGCGGCAACCGGCAGGTTTTCACGGTCTTCGAGCAGGTAGGTGACGGTCTCGAGGGCGTCGCCTTTGGTGTGGCCGATCAGGCCGACCGGGCCGCGCTTGATCCAGCCCGTGGCGTAAATGCCCGGCACGTGGGTGCCGGCGGCGTCCAGGACGCGTCCGCCGTCGTTCGGAATGACGCCCTTCTTGTGGTCGAACTCGATCTCCGGCAGGGCGGAGCCGAAGTAGCCGATGGCGCGGTAGACGGCCTGGACCGGGTAGTCCACGAACTCACCGGTGCCGCGGGCGTTGCCCGTGCCGTCCAGCTCGGTGCGCTCGAACTTGATGCCGGCCACCTTGCCCGGCGTCTCGGCGTCGTCATAGATCTCCACCGGGCTGTGCAGGAAGTGCAGGTGCAGTCGGCGGGAAGCCTTGAGCTCGGAGAGGTCCTCAGGCTGCTCGGCGATCCAGTTGGTGAGCGTGCCAACCATGGTCTTGGTCTGGTTGTTGGTCTGGATCTGGCGGTCGGATTCCTCGTCGAACTCGAAGTCCTCCGGGTAAAGGATGATGTCCACGTCCTTGGAGTGGGACAGCTCGCGCAGTTCCAGTGGGGTGAACTTGACCTGTGCCGGGCCGCGGCGGCCGAAGACGTGCACATCGGTGACGGGCGAGGCTTTCAGGCCGGCGTAGACATTGTCCGGGATTTCGGAGACGAGCAGGTCGTCGGCGTGCTTGGACAGGACGCGGGCCACGTCCAGGGCCACGTTGCCGTTGCCGATCACGGCGATTTCCTTGGCCTCCAGCGGCCATTCGCGGGGGACGTCGGGGTGGCCGTCGTACCAGGAGACGAAGTCGGCGCCGCCGTAGGAGCCGTCCAGTTCGATGCCGGGGATGTTCAGGTCCGCGTCCTTGATGGCGCCGGTGGCGAAGATAACGGCGTCGTAGTGGGTGCGGAGGTCCTCGATGGTGAGGTCGGTGCCGTAGTCAACGTTGCCGAAGAAGCGGATGTCGCCGCGGTCCAGGACCTTGTGCAGGGCGTTGACGATGCCCTTGATGCGGGGGTGGTCCGGGGCCACGCCGTAGCGGATCAGTCCGTAGGGTGCCGGGTAGCGGTCAAAGAGGTCGATGCTCACGGTCAGCTCGCCGCTCTTGACGGCTTCGCTCTTGGTGAGGATGTCCGCGGCGTAGACGCCTGCCGGGCCGGAGCCCACGACGGCGACGCGCAGCGGGCGTTCGGCAGAACCTACGGTGGTGCTTGATGACACGGCTGTGTTCCTTTTCTTCGGTCCGTCCCAACTAAGTAGCACTACTTGTCGTTTTCACAGCTCATAACGACACTTGGCGCTACCCAGTTGGGTTGGTGGGCTAGGTAGTGAGGACGCGGGGCTTGTTCGGGGTGATGGTGCTGTAGTCAGCGGTTTTGAAGTGCGACGGGGCAAACGGGCTCACGCGCACCACGTCGCCGATGACAATGACTGCCGGGTTTGCGACGCCGGTGGCTTCCGCCTGGTCCGCAATGGTACCGAGCGTGCCGATGGTAACGCGCTGGTTCGGCAAATAGCCGTTTTCCACAATACCAACCGGGGTGTCAGCGGGCAGACCGGCTTTGCCCAGAGCGGACGCCGATTCGCGCAGCTGGCCTACGCCCATGAGCAGCACGACGGTGTGGTCCGGGCGGGCCGGAACTTCGGACAGTTCCTCGTGGCCAGTCACTACGCTGAAGCCTTTGGCCAGGCCGCGGTGCGTGACGGGGATGCCGGCGGCGGCGGGAACGGAGATTGCGGACGTGACGCCGGACACCACTTCGACCTCGACGCCGTGCTGCCGGCAGTACTCGGCTTCTTCCCCGCCGCGGCCCAGGACGTACGGGTCGCCGCCCTTGAGCCGGACCACGCGGTGGCCTTTCAGGGCTTCCTCGACGAGGATCCGGTTGATCTCTGACTGCGGCACGGGGTGGTGGCCGGGGGTCTTGCCCACCTCGATCACGCGGACATCGGGGGCCAGCTCGTTCAGGAGTTCGCGGGGGCCCAGGCGGTCTGCCACCACGACGTCGGCTTGGCCAAGGAGGCGGCGGCCGCGGACGGTGATGAGGCCGGTGTCCCCGGGACCACCGCCTACAAGGGCAACGCTTCCGGCGGAAGCCCGGCGGCGTCGCAGCGGCAGGTCTCCGGTCTCGAGCGCGGTGGCTACGGCGTCGCGGACGGCCATGGCGCGGCGCGGGTCTCCCCCGGCGTTCACGGCGATTTTGATGTCGTCCACCACGGCGACGGCGGGGGTCCAGGCGGCGGAGGCTTCATGGTCGGAGGCGTTGACGCACCAGATGCGCTGCGCCTCGGCGTCGGCAGAAACCTGGGCGTCCACAGCGGAATCGCCGGTGGCCGTCTGGACGAACCACACGCCGTCGACGTCGGCTGGAACGTAGGTGCGCGGCTCCCAGGCGAGGAGGCCAGCGTCGGCGAGCTCCCGGAGCGCGGCGGAGGCAACCGGCGCCACGACGGTGACCTGTGCACCGGCGTCGAGCAGGCCCTTGGCGCGGCGCGCGGCCACGGGGCCACCGCCCACCACCAGCACCGGGCGGCCGAGCAACCGCAGCGCTGTGGGGTAGATATCCTGAATTGCCATGAATCAACGGTAGGGCCGCGTCACAATCGCCAACAAAGGCCGAGCAACACCAGTTCACGCAAGGTAATGCTGCGTCACATACCGGTCCGCCGTCGCCGTGGGGGACATTGGCGGGTGTTGGAGCCGGAACAGGCGCATTCAGCGGCGTGTCCGCGCCAACTTGCCCCGGTTAGTACTGGCAGGAACGGAAACACAGCAAAGCCCGACGGCGGGAATTGCCGTCGGGCTCTGCTTGGGGTTTTGTGCGGTGCCGGTTAGCGGGTGCTGCCGGAGAGCAGGCCGCGGCTGCGCAGGAGGCGCTTCTCAATCGGGCCGAACACCAGCAGTTCGATCAGGATGCCGACTGCGAGGATCAGCAGGATTGCCGACATCACCACTGTCATGTCGGACAGGATGCGGCCCTGGTCGAGGAGGGAGCCCAGGCCGAACCCGATGGTTCCGCCCACGGCGATAATTTCCGCGGCCATGAGTGAGCGCCAGGAGAAAGCCCAGCCCTGCTTGAGCCCGCCCAGGTATCCAGGCAGGGCGGCGGGAAGGATGATCTGCAGCGCCATCTCCAGCCGGGAGGCACCCAGGACCGTTCCCACGCGCCGGTACTGCGGCGGGATCTGGTCCACCCCGGAAATGAGTCCGTTGATGATGGACGGAATGGCGCCCATAAAGATGACGAAGTACACCGTGGCGTCGGTGAGGCCGAACCAGATGATGGCGGCAGGCACCCAGGCCACCGAAGGCAACACCTGAAGGCCGGAAATCAGAGGACCGAAAGCACGGCGCAACGGAGCCACCTGGGCCAGCAACAGGCCAACGGGAGTAGCGATGGCCACACTGATCACGAAGCCAACCACCCCCCGCTGCATGGAGGTCAAGACGGCTTCCTGAAGTTTGCCCTCGTTCCAGAGGACGCCCATCTGGGTCACCACGTCCATGGGGCCGGGCACCAGGTCGCGGCGCTTCACGCCGAGCGAGACGTAGAACTGCCAAATGAGCACCAGGACCACCAGGGCCGCGATGGGCAGGAGCACACGGCTCCAGTCGATCCGGTGCTTGCGGTCGGCGTCGGACTGAAGCGAGTCAAGGCCGGATTCCAGTTCCCGCAAGTCCTCCCTGCCCGTAGAACTTCTTGTTAAAGCGGCATGGACGTGCCGGGTTTCCGTGGGTTCGGCAGGTGCTTCCGCAACTGGGATCTGATTACTTGGCATGGCGGCGAATCTCCTCACGCAGCCGGGCTGTGATGACCCCGGTCAGCTGGCCGGCAAGCCCGGCGTCGGTCCGGTGTTCCTCAGTGACTGCCCATTCCTGGACAACGCGGCCGGGACGCGAGGACAGCAACAGCACACGCTGGCCCAGCCGCACGGCCTCGCGGACGTTGTGGGTTACGAAGACGATGGTGCGCCCGGTTTCCTTCCAGATGCGCTCGAGCTCGTCGTGCAGCAGGTCGCGGGTAATGGCGTCCAAGGCAGCGAACGGCTCGTCCATGAGGAGCAGCTGCCGGTCCTGCGCCAGCGACCGGGCCAGGGACACACGCTGGCGCATGCCGCCGGACAGCTCGTGCGGGCGCTTGTCCCCCGCGGTGCCAAGGTGCACCAGTTCGAGGAGCTCTTGTGCCTTGGCCTTGCGCTCGGCCTTGCCCACTCCACGGAGCTTCAGGGCCAGCTCAATGTTCTCCCGGGCTGTAAGCCAGGGAAACAGTGCGGCGTCCTGGAACATAAAGGCGGCACCGTCGCTGGGCACTTCGAGGGCGCCCGACGTCGGCGCCTCCAGTCCCGCCATGATGTTTAGCAGGGTGGATTTGCCGCAGCCGGAGGCACCGAGGAGGGCAACGAACTCGCCCTTGCCGATGTTGGCGTTGACGTCGTCCAGTACCGGGGCGCCGTCGCCGAAGCGCTTGCCCAGATGTTCCAGTACGACTGGCATGGTGCCGTCCTTAGGTAGTGATGGAAGGGGATCAGTCCCGGCCGAGGCCGGCAGCCGGGATCCGTTGCGTGCCGCTGCCGGCGATGACGTCGTTGAGCGGGCGAAGATCGAAGAGGCCGTTGATGTCGGCCTGTTTGGTGGTGCCGGCCTTCACCCCGTCCTGCAGCAGCCGGGGGTAGCTTCCGGCCAGCGGGTCGAGGGTGAAGGTGATGTTGGCCAGGGACCGTGCGAGGACGTCGTCGGCCAATGCTGCGCCCGCTGACTCCTGAAGGGCCGAGTTGATGACGGAGGCCTTCTGCGCGGCCGGTGCTTCGTTCAGCCAGGCGACAGACTTTGCGTGGCCCGCCAGCAGCGCCTTCACCGTGTCCGGATGGTCGGCAGCGAACTTCTGGTTCACGATCAGGACCGTCGTGGGGAACTCGCCCGGCTTGCCGGTGCTGCTGCCATCCCACAGGTCCTTTTCGTCCACCAGTACCTTCGCGCCGGCCTGGAGCACGAGCCTGGACGCCCAAGGCTCAGGCAACCACGCGCCGTCGAGCTTTCCGTCCTGGAACAGCTTGAGCGTTTGCGCGTTCTCGGTGGGGTTGATGGCGACGTCGCCGCTGCCGTCGACGTTGGTTTTGTAGCCCTGGTCCGCAAGCCAGGCGCGGAGTGCCACATCCTGCGTACCGCCGAGCTGCGGCGACGCGAGGGTCTTGCCCCTGAGGTCCGCCGCGGATGTGATCCCCGGCTTGACCACCAGCTGGGCACCTCCTGCAGCAGCCCCGGCCACGATCCTGACGGACTCGCCCTGGCTCTTCACAAAGGAGTTGATGGCCGGGTTGGGGCCGATGTAGGCAGCATCGATAGCGCCCGCATTCAGCGCCTCGATGGCCGCCGGCCCGGCATTGAAAGTTTCAGTGCTGAGGGCGGTATTGCCAAGGGCTTCAGCCAGGAAGCCTTCCTTGATGCCCACCAGTGCGGGCGCGTGCGTGACGTTGCCAAAATATCCCAGCTTTAAGTCCGCCGCGGGCGTGGGTTCAACAGCCTGCGCCTCAGTGTTACGCGAAATGGTGGATGCCACCACTGCCCCCACCACGATCAGCAGGACCAGCCCAACAGCCAGGGCAGCCTCAATGGCACGCCTGCGCTTGGGGACCGCGCTTTCGCCTGCCACGATGCGGGTCATCCCGGGCTTGGAACTAGTCATTGTTTCACCATAGGGAGTGGCCGAAAGCCGTTCAATGAAGCGGAAACGGGGGGTCACGCGGGTTCATTTAGCGTCATATTTCGACGACGGCGTCGCACCACTTGTGAGCTGGGAATTCCCCATGCCAAGAGATTCGAGTACTCACTACTCGTGCTTCGCCATCCCCCGCCACGTAGCGTCCATCTAAAGTCCTGCTGGGAGGCACATAGGTGTTTTGACTTTCAGGGGCACGTCATGGGTATCGAGCGATGCAGGCGACGGTTGTGTCACTGGGCCCTGCCCGGCGGGTGGGCTTGCCGCGGGGGGCAACAGTGACGCAGGGCGACGGCTACGCGCCCCTCCTTGATCCAGCCGTGCTGGAAAGGCTTCGCGAAGAGCTGGAAGGCGATGAGGGAGTCTGGAGGGTTTTCGTGCAGAACTTCATCGGGTACCTGCCCGACCGGATTGAACGGCTGCGGCAAACCCTGACAACCGGGGACG
This sequence comes from Arthrobacter sp. Hb9-2, assembly GCF_059091165.1. Lineage (NCBI taxonomy): Bacteria > Bacillati > Actinomycetota > Actinomycetes > Micrococcales > Micrococcaceae > Arthrobacter > Arthrobacter sp. Hb9-2. The sequence goes on from NZ_JBNHGJ010000038.1 coordinate 40,094, forward strand.
TCCGAGGGGCAATGGATGCGGTGTTAAGCCTCAAGTCGTCCAGCCAGATGGTGGGCGCTGAACGCCTTGCCGAGATGGCCATCGACCTGGAGCGGGCCCTTCGCAACGAGATCCGTGGCACTGACCCTGCCGTTGCACTGCCCCATCTGGCCGCGGAGCACCTCCGACGGATCAAACAGTGTGGCCGCCAAACGACGTACCTGCTGCAGGCAACGCTTAAACAGAAACCGGACCTGGGCTGACGTAAGTTCTCCGGTTTTCCAACAGGACCGGCCGGTCCATCCGCGTCAGTTGCCTTTGACGTTGACCAGTTGCCGAAGTTTGTGCCGGACCGTGACGAGGTCGGCGGCGTCCTGCATCACTTGGTCAATCGACTTGTAGGCAGCCGGGATCTCGTCAATGAACGCTTCGGAGGCACGGAACTCGATGCCCCGCATGGCCTTCTTCAGCTCCTCGAGGGAGAACGTTTTGCGGGCAGCGTTGCGGGAGTACTCCCGGCCCGCCCCGTGCGGCGAGGAGTTCAGGGAGGCGGGGTTGCCGCGTCCTTCCACCACGTACGAGGCCGTCCCCATGGAACCGGGAATGAGTCCGGGATCGCCTGGCGCGGCTTTGATGGCCCCCTTCCGCGACACCCAGAGGGACCTGCCGTAGTGCGTCTCCCTTTGCGTGAAGTTGTGGTGGCAATTGATCCGCTCGCGTTCCTGCACCGGCCCGCCCACCCAGTTGCCGAACTGCGTGCGGACGCGGTCCATCATTTCCTCCCTGTTCAGCAGGGCGAAGTGCTGGGCCCAGCGGAGCTCCGCGATGTACCGGTCGAACTGCGGCGTGCCCTCATCGAGGTAGGCCAGGTCCGGGTGGGGCAAGTGGATCTGGTTCTTCCGGGAGACGTGCTGGGCCACGCCGATGTGGTGCTGGGCGATCTTGTTGCCGACGCCGCGCGAGCCGGAGTGCAGGAACAGCCAGACGTCGTCGGCCTCGTCGGCACAAACTTCGATGAAGTGGTTGCCCGAGCCCAGCGAACCCAGCTGCAGCTCCCACTTCGCCACGTACTGGGCGGGATTGAAGCCCGCCTTTGCCGCCAGTTCCTTCAGTTCCGCGATCCGGGGCTCCGCCGTGGGCAGCACTTTTTTGTTGTTGTGCCCGGCGGACAGCGGAATCGCGCGCTCGATGTCTTCGCGGAGCTTCTTACGGTCCTTCGGCAGGTCCTTCAGCGAATACTGGGTCCGGACGGCGATCATGCCGCAGCCGATGTCCACCCCCACGGCCGCCGGGATGATCGCGTGCAGCGTGGGGATGACCGAACCGACGGTGGCGCCCTTGCCCAGGTGCGCGTCAGGCATGAGCGCCAGGTGCGGATAGATGAACGGCAGCGTGGACGTCATCACGGCCTGCTCCCGCGTTTGGCCGTCCAGGATCGAAGCCCAGTTCAGCAGCTTGCTGTTGATGGTTTCCATGCAGTGCCTCCCACTGCCTGATACTAGACCGGAACCACCGTCGAGTCCGCCGGAACGGTTGCGTGGTAGCCGTAGCGCTACGGCTACCACGCAGCGTTCCGGCGACCTGGGCGAAACCCTAGATGCTGTAACGCTCGTCCTCGTGGTCGCCCGGGTGGTCCTTGACCAGGCCGGCGGCCAACGTGTTGCCGTCCAGCGGGTCAATGACCAGGAACGCGCCGGTGCGGCGGTGGTGCAGGTAGTTCTCCAGCGGCAGCGGTGCGGCGAGCCGGAGCTGCGCGTGGCCGATGTCGTTCAGTTCCAGCGTAGATGCCGGCTCCAGCTTGAAGGAGGCCAGGTCCAGCTTGCCGCCAACGTTGCGTACCAGGGCCTGGACGGTGCGGGTGCCATGCTTGACCAGCACCTTGGCGCCTTCACGGAGCGGCTTCGGGGAGAGCCAGCAGAGTGAGGCGTACAGGTCCGCGGAAGCTTCACGGACGGTGCCGGCGGCGGCGATGGTGTCACCGCGGGCGACGTCGAATTCCTCGGCCAGGCGGATGGCGACCGACTGCGGGGCAGCGGCTTCCTCCAGCGAGGCGCCGGCGAAATCGATGCCCACCACCGTGGTGGTGCGCGGGTCCTGGCCGGGAGTCAGGACGGAGACCTTGTCCCCCACCTTGACTGAACCTTCGGTGATCTGGCCGGCGTACGCGCGGTAGTCGCGGTAGGCCTCCACATCCAGGCCGGCGGCAACGGCGTCGGGAGCCAGGGCGCCCTGCGGCCGGATGACCAGCTGCACCGGGAAGCGGAAGCTTTCCAGGTGGCTTTCCAGCTCGTCGGCGGCCGGAAGGGTCTCGAGCACCTCGAGCAGCGCGGGGCCGGTGTACCAGGGGGTGCGCTGCGAGCGGTCCACCACGTTGTCGCCGTCGAGCGCCGACACCGGGATGACCAGCAGGTCGGTGATGCCATCGGAACCGAGTCCCAGCTCCCGGCCCACCTGCTGCACGTCGGCTTCGATCTCACGGAACACGGACTCGCTGAAGTCCACCAGGTCGATCTTGTTGACGGCCACGATCACGTGCGCCACGCGCAGCAGCTGGAGTACGGACAGGTGCCGGCGGGTCTGTTCCAGGACACCCTTGCGGGCGTCAATGAGTACGACGACGGCATCCGCGGTGGACGCGCCGGTCACCGTGTTCTTGGTGTACTGAACGTGCCCGGGGCAGTCGGCCAGGATGAAGCTGCGGCGGTCGGTGGCGAAGTAGCGGTAGGCCACGTCGATGGTGATGCCCTGTTCGCGCTCGGCACGCAGGCCGTCGGTCAGCAGGGCCAGGTCGATGCCGCCCTTCTCCCCGCCAAAGCCGCGGTCGGCCGAGGTGCGGGCAACGGCGTCGAGCGTGTCAGCCAGGATGGCCTTGGAATCGTGAAGGAGGCGGCCCACCAGGGTGGACTTGCCGTCGTCGACCGATCCTGCGGTGGCGAACCGGAAGAGCGTAGTGGGCAGGGCTGTTTCCAGGTCCGCCGGGAGAACTGCTTCGGTGGTCATTAGAAATACCCGTCCTTCTTGCGGTCTTCCATGGCTGCCTCGGAGATGCGGTCATCTGCACGGGTGGCGCCACGTTCGGTCAGGGTGGAGGCGGCGACTTCAACCACGACGTCGGCCACCGTGTACGCGTCGGACTCGACGGCGCCGGTGCAGGACATGTCCCCCACGGTTCGGTAGCGGACGGTTTTGGTGATGACGTCCTCGTGCGGCAGCGGCTGGGACACTTCGCCTACTGCGCGCCACATGCCGTCGCGGGCGAAGACCTCGCGCTCGTGGGCGTAGTACAGGCCGGGCAGCTCGATATTCTCGCGCTCGATGTAGCGCCAGATGTCCAGCTCGGTCCAGTTGCTGATGGGGAACGCGCGGACGTGCTGTCCCACCGTGTGGCGGCCGTTGTAGAGGTTCCACAGCTCAGGGCGCTGGTTGCGCGGGTCCCACTGGCCGAACTCGTCGCGCAGGCTCAGGATGCGCTCCTTGGCGCGGGCCTTGTCCTCGTCACGGCGGCCGCCGCCAAAGACGGCGTCGAACTTGTTCTGCTGGATGGCGTCCAGCAGCGGGACGGTCTGCAGCGGATTGCGGGTGCCGTCGGCACGCTCGGCCAGTTCGCCGCGGTCGATGAACTCCTGCACCGAGCCCACCACGAGCTTCAGGCCCAGGCGCTCCACGGTGCGGTCGCGGAAGTCGATGACCTCGGGGAAGTTGTGCCCGGTGTCCACGTGCAGCACGGGGAACGGAACCTTGCCCGGCCAGAATGCCTTGGTGGCCAGGTGCAGCATCACCACGGAGTCCTTGCCGCCGGAGAACAGCAGCGCGGGCTTCTCGAACTCGGCAACAACCTCGCGGATGATGTGGATGGCCTCGGACTCGAGAGTGTCCAGGCTGCTCAGTCGGGTGGAGACGGCGGAGTCAGTCACCTGGGTAGTCTCCTCGGTTAGGAAAGTGCTCATACGTGTAGTCCGCATTCTGTCTTGTCGGAGCCCGCCCAGCGGCCGGCGCGGGGGTCGTCGCCCGGCGCCACCTTCCGCGTGCAGGGCTGGCAGCCAATGGAGGGGTAACCCTGGGAAAGCAGCGGGTTGACGGGCAGGAGGTTGTCGTCCGAGTACTGGACCAGCTGGTCGAACGTCCATGCAGCCACGGGGTTGACCTTGACCAGGCCGTTCGCCTCGTCCCAGGTCACCAGCGGGGTGTTGGTACGGGTGGGTGCTTCCTCACGGCGGACGCCGGTGAACCACACCTCATAGCCGGACAGGGTGCGGCGCAGCGGAGCCACCTTGCGCAGGGCGCAGCACTGGGCGGCATCGCGGGCAAAGAGGTCCTTGCCCAGGAGCCGGTCCTGCTGCTCCACGGTGTTCTCGGGGAGAACGTCCACCACGTTGACACGGAGGTTTGCGGCCACCTCGTCGCGCGTGGCATAGGTTTCCGGGAAGTGGTAGCCGGTCTCCAGGAACAGGACGTCGACGCCGGGCAGCTGGTCCGCCACGAGGGCGGGCAGGACGGCGTCGGCCATGGAGCAGGCGACGGCGACCGCGGGCAGGTCGAAGTTGCGCTCCACCCAGGCGATCACATCGCGGGCCGGAGCGTCCCAGCCGAGCTCGGCAGCACCGGCTTCGGCAAGGGCCTTCAGCTCTTCCTTCGAGCGGAGTTTCGGAGCTGCTGCCGCAACGGTGGCGTCAACCTCGGCCGAGGCAACGGCCGGCGCAACCACCGGGGTGATGCCAGCTGCGTGTTTGGGCCCACGGCCGCCGGGGTCCCCGGCCGAGCTTGCGAGGTTGGGGTGCGGCTGGGGACTCACTGGAGTGCCTCCTCGTCTGCTGCGTGGGCCCATTCCGCGAAGGTCTGGCCCTCGGCGCGCTGGGCCACGAATGTGCGGACAACGCGCTCCACGTAGTCGGGAAGGTCGTCAACGTAGACCTTGAGCCCACGGACAGTGCGTCCCAGGCCTGCTTCCTCACGCTCGTTGGAAGCCAGCCCGCCGCCCAGGTGGACCTGGAAACCCGGGGAGGGGTCGCCGTCGGGCGTGGGCAGCATCATGCCCTTGAGGCCGATGTCCGCGGTCTGGATGCGGGCGCAGGAGTTCGGGCAGCCGTTGATGTGCAGGGACAGCGCGTGCGGCAGGTCACCGGATTCGGCGAGGTCGGCCAGGCGGCGTTCCAGCTCGGCCACGGCGGTGGCGGCCGTGTGCTTGGTCTCCACGATGGCCAGCTTGCAGTACTCGATGCCGGTGCAGGCGATGGTGCCGCGGCGGAACACGGACGGGCGGGCGGACAGGCCCAGCGCATCCAGTTCGGCCACCAGGGGCTCCACCTGGTCCTTCGCGACGTCCAGGACCACCAGCTTCTGATGCGGCGTGGTGCGCAGGCGGTAGGAGCCGCGGGCTTCGAGGGTGTCGGCCAGCTTGACCAGGGCTGCGCCGGACAGGCGGCCGGCCAGCGGGGTGGCGCCGATGAAGAACTTGCCGTCCTTCTGCTCGTGGACACCGATGTGGTCACCCGGAGTGGTGGGCTTGGGCGCGGCGGGACCGTCGGCCAGCTTGTAACCCAGGTACTCGTCCTCGAGGATCTGGCGGAACTTCTCCGGGCCCCAGTCGGCCATCAGGAACTTCAGGCGGGCCTTGGTGCGCATGCGCCGGTAGCCGTAGTCACGGAAAATGCTGGTGACGCCGAGCCACACATCAGCGGCCTGCTCCGGCGTCACGAAGGCGCCCAGGCGTTTACCGAGCATGGGGTTGGTGGAGAGCGCGCCGCCGGCCCAGAGGTCGTAGCCGATGCCGAGTTCAGGGTGGCGGACACCCACCAGGGCGAAGTCGTTAATCTCGTGGACCACGTCCTGGCTGGGGTGGCCGGTGATGGCGGTCTTGTACTTGCGCGGCAGGTTGGACAGCAGGGGGTTGCCGATGAACCGCTCTCCCAGCTCCTCGATCAGCGGAGTGGGGTCGATGATCTCGTCCTTGGCGATGCCGGCCACGGGCGAACCCAGGATGACGCGGGGAACGTCGCCGCAGGCCTCGGTGGTGGACAGGCCAACAGCTTCCAGTCGGGTCCAGATCTCGGGGATGTCCTCCACGCGGATCCAGTGCAGCTGGATGTTCTGGCGGTCGGTGAGGTCGGCAGAATCCCGTGCGAAGTCAACGGAAATCTGGCCGATGACGCGCAACTGCTCGGTGGTGAGCGCACCGCCGTCGATCCGCACGCGGAGCATGAAGTACTTGTCCTCGAGCTCGTGCGGCTCAAGCGTTGCGGTCTTGCCGCCGTCGATCCCGGGCTTGCGCTGGGTGTACAGGCCCCACCAGCGGAACCGGCCGTGCAGGTCCTGGCCGGGGATGGCGTCGAAGCCCTCTTTGGAGTAGATGGACTCGATACGCTCGCGCACGTTAAGGCCGTCGTCTTCCTGTTTCCAGGTTTCGTTGGCGTTCAAAGGCGTTTTGCCGTCCACTTTCCACTGCCCGTGCGGCTTCGCGGCGGGTCGGGACGTGCGGGCCGGGCGCTTCGGGGCGGCGGTGTCCGTGGACGCTCCGGCTAGAGCTGTATCAGTCATGCATCGACTGTAGGTCCCGCCCGAATAGCGTCACAAAGGCCCGGAAACGCTAAGTCACCTAGGGAAATATTTCGTCACGAAACGCCGGACGGCCTTGAAGAAGCCACCCTGCTGTGCATCTGGCCCGGCTTCCGCGGGGGCTGCGGCGGGACCGCTGGCTGACGCCTCAGCTGGTGTTCCTGTTGGTATTTCAGCAGCAGTTCCGGCTGCGGTTTCGTGGGCTTTCGCGACGGCGGCGTCGTACCTTTCCAGCGCGATTTCGGCGAGCACCGGCGACGGCAGCAGTGGTTCCGTCACGAGGTCGGCTCCCGCCTTGGCGAGCTGGTCGTGGAAGTAGCCAGGCGCCAGGAGGTAGGAGGCAATCACCACCCGCCCGCCGACGTCGACAGCTCCTGCTGACTCCCCTGCCCCGGCACCCCCTTCCAGCTCCTCACGAAGCATCGCGACGGCGTCGGGCACGGACGGCTTGGCAGACGCCCCATAGGCGGCGACCATCCGGTTGGGCCGCAGTTCCTGGAGCTGGCCGAGCAACTCCTCAACGCTCCTGGCTGCCTTGGGGTTGGACGAGCCGGCGGCGGCCAGGACAATCACGTCGCGGTCCGTCACCCCGGCTTCGAGCAGGCGCTGGTCGAGCAGCGCGGCGAGGCGCGG
>NZ_JBNHGJ010000039.1:0-41462 GCF_059091165.1 Arthrobacter sp. Hb9-2
GCTACCGGCTGACCAAAGCCATGCGGAACTGGCTGCGGCTGCGGGACGGCAAATGCCCGTTCCCGGGCTGCAGCAACAACTCCCTGGACAACGAAGCAGACCACCTCCTCGCCTGGCACCAAGGCGGCACCACCGGCATATCGAACCTCGGCCAGCCCTGCCCAAAGCACCACAAACTCCGACACACCGGCGGCTGGAAACCAACACCAGCCAGCACAACCGAGCCACCCGGCTGGATCTCACCCACCGGGCGGCACTACAACAGCGAACACCAGGACTGGGAACCACCCCACTGGCCGGGCGAACTGAATATCCGGCAGACCCGGAACTGAGACGGGAAGGTGACCTGACCTTGACAACACGCGGGCATCTCCGTGGTTGTTACTGTCCCGCCTTGATTTTCCGCCAGCCGCCGGCGCGGTTGTTGGTGATAATCGCGCGGAACATCTCCACCAGGGCTTCCTCGTTGACCGGCTCACCCTCGTAGTACGAAATCATCCTGCCGGTCTTGTTGCCGTGGCCCCCGGTGATGATGTTGTGCGGGTCCGGGGTGATGCCGCCGTCGTACAGGAACACGTTGACGTGGTCCTTCGCCGCGAGCAGCGCACAGATGTTGCCCTGCAGGACAAAGTACGGCTGGACGGTGCGTTTGATGGTCTCCTCGACCGCGGGATCGGCGGCGTGGACCAGGTCCCGCACCTGCCGGCAGATGTCCTGCTGCCAGGGCGGAAGCACGTCGATGTACTGGTCAACGCGGGGGTCCTTTACATAACTCACCGGTGAACTCCTTCTCCCAAACCTATGGTTCCCGATCCGGCTGGGAGCGGAAGGGGTGATCCCGGCGGGCAAGGGGTCACGCCCAAGGGGTGGCCTGCGCTGGAAGCCTGCGCCGTCGTACTTTCTGAAAACGTAAGGAAGCAGCCGCTAGAGCTGCGCCGGTCCCAGGGGCAGGGGAGTGATCGGCTGGTCATTCGCCGCCAGGTCGATGCCCAAATCCTTGGCGAAAACGAGCCGTGTCTCCTTGTAGATTCCCGCGTGGTTCTCGTCCAGTTCGAAGACGCGCGCGCCGCGGAGCCTGTTGCGGTCGGCGCCCGGCAGCCCGTAGGCGCCGAACCCTGTCCCGGGACCGTAGCCAAGCTCCACGCCGTAGTAGTTGCCCACGTAGGTGTTGACGTGGTCGTGGCCCACGAAGTAGCCGCGCACATCCCCGCGCTCAAGGAAAGCGTTGAACAGGCCGGAGTTGAAGGGGCCGGGGCACTCGTCCTCGTTCCGCTCGCCCGTGATGTGGTGCTTCTTCACGGCGCGCTGGTGGTCCGCGTCCGTCCGCGAATCGATGCTGGCGAACCACATGTTGCGGTGCTCGTGAAGGGCGATGTGCCCCCACATGAGGGACGGGATCTTCCTCCCGTATTTCTGCTCGGTGGCGATCGAGAGGTTGCGGTACCAGGTGACCTGGTCCATCCATACCCAGTCCCAGTCCGGGTAGCCCTCGAAGTCCTGGCCGTTGATGCTGTCCGGTGCGTAGCGGCCGGTGTCAATGAGCCACAGGCCGAAGGCAGGGTCCTTGGATTTGGAGGACTGAACCAGCAGCAGCGAGTTGGACGTTCCGGTGACGCCGTCGGTGGTGTCGCCATTGACGTTGTATTCGTAGGTTTGCAGGAACTGGAGCATCCTGGCTTCGGTCATCCCGGTCCTGGCCACGGAGTCCTCATCGTGGTTGCCGAACGTGATGGCCCAGGGGATCTTCCGGCTTTCCATCGGCTGGACCACGTGGTTCAGTGCCTGCTTGACCTCCAGTTCCGTATCGCAGCCGCCGTTGATGACATCGCCGTTGATCACCACGAAGTCCGGCTTCTCGGCGTCCAGGGTGCGGTCCATCAGTTCGATGGTCCGGCGGTCCGTTTGCTCGTCGTCCTGGGTGTCGTTGAACTGGACTACCCTGAAGCGGCCGTCCGGGCGGAACGCGAGGGTTGGCTTCGGCGCCTTCGCGCCCGGTGCTGCCGTAGCCCCGGTTCCCGCGGCCGCTATGGCTCCCAGCGCCCCCAGAGTTCCGGCGGCTGCCAAAGCGGCCCGCCGGCTGAAGCTGGGCTGGTGGATTTTGATGGTCATGGTTGCCTTCCTGCCTGTTGCGCGGCCACGCTTCCGGCCGCCGTCCCTGCGACAGTAGGAAGCCCCGGCGTCCGGGTTCCAAACGCGCGGTGAACAACAGATGGGGAGAGGGGGTGACGGATTCGCAAGGGCGGTCCTGACCGCCAATACGTGTCCCGCAGGAGGGTCCGGGCCTGTTGCCCCACCCCCGGGTGTGAGACCATCCGGTATGGGTGAAAACAACAAACCGGACGCGGCCTCTGTGCCGGTAACCGGGGTAAACGACCATGCGTGGGAGCGGGAACACCGTTATCCCACGTCTGAGCAGGCCCGCTCCATCGGCTACCGCAGAAGGGACGCAGAGGCCAAGTTGGAGCAGCGTCTGCGGGAGGCCCGCGACAAGTCTGACGAGGAAACCGGCGGCCAGGAGAACTAGTCAGAGGGTCTTCGGCAGGTCCGAAGCGATGAGGGGCACCAATGAAGTTCAATGAACTGCTGCTGGACTCCTTCAGCAGAATCAGGGAAACAGTGGAAGCCACACTCAAAGGGCTCGACGACGGGGCCCTGGCCCGGCGGCCCGGTGGCACCGGGAACTCAATCGCGTGGCTGATTTGGCACCTTGCCCGGGTGGAAGATGTGCAGGTGGCCGACGCCGCGGGACTGCAACAAGTGTGGACGGCGCAGGACTTCGTAGGCCGCTTCGGCCTGCCCCTGTCCCGGAACGACACCGGCTACGGACATTCAAGCGACCAGGTGGACGCGGTACAGGCGCCGCCGGAACTGCTGCTCGGTTACTACGACGCTGTCCACCGGCAAACGGTGGAGTTTGTGCATACGCTCGGCGATGAGGATCTGGACCGCATAGTAGACACCCGTTGGGACCCGCCGGTCACCCTCGGGGTCCGGCTGGTGAGCACCATCGCGGACTGCCTGCAGCACGTGGGGCAGGCCGCATACGCCAAGGGCTTGAAGCAGGCATAGTGAGAATGATTTACCTATTTCCGTCCAGGGAATTCGGTTCCATAATGGCCACGTAGGCGTCGGGGACCCCTGCGGCGATTCTTGCTGGGGGGCGCAGCAGGGTCCCAGGTGGCTGGCCCGGTCATGGCGGAACGGGCGGCCACGCGGCCTCGGATTAGGGGTATTCCGGGTACGTAAAAGGGGGAGAGCATCCCCGCCAACGCGAACAATGCACAAAGGAATCGATCATGCTCAAGGACTCAGCAATTATGGCTGTCCTGCCCGCGAAGGACATCAACCGGGCCAAGGAGTTTTATCGGGACAAGCTGGGTTTGGAAAGTTCCGAGTCCATGGAGGAGTACAGCCTGCTGTACCGCTGCGGCAATGGAACGAGCTTCCTCATCTATCAGACGGACAACGCAGGGACAGCGAAGCACACCCAGATGGGCTGGGAATCGGACAACATCGAACGCGACATGGAGGAACTGCGGAGCCGCGGCGTCGTATTTGAGGATTACGACCAGCCCGGTTTGAAGACGGAGAACGGCCTTGCCACGACCGACTGGGGAAAGGCCGCCTGGTTCCTGGACAGCGAGGGGAACATCCTCAACGTCGCCCAGCGTACCTAGCGCCGGAGGGGACGCGTCAGGGCGCCTGACGGAAGGAACGTACGACGCCCGCGCGGGCGGGCGGCTCCGCCAGGTGAACCGCGTTTGGACCGGACGGTCTGGCCTGCCGTTAGGAGGCAACGGCAGGCCGGGCGTCCTTCAGTGCGAAGACAACTCGCGCATCAGTCCGAGCTGTGCCAGGAACTCCACTTGATCGAAGTAGAAGTGGTGGGAGGCGATCTCCCCGCCCTCGACCCTGGCGATGTCACAGCTCCTGATCCTGATCTGCTTGCCGGTGGGCTGATGGGCTTCGCCGGAGGGCATGCGCAGTGGTCCGGTGTTCGTACCGACCACGTACCCCTCGTCAATGGCCACGTTGCCGGCTTCGTGCCTCTCCGCGTACTCGTAGTGCACGTCGGGCAGGGCTTCCCAGAAGTGGAAGAGATAGCTGGTGATGGCGTCCCGCCCGTTCAGTTGCCCTTCGTCGGGGGTGTAGGCAACGGCGTCTGCTGCGTAGCAAGCTGCCAGCACGTCTTTGTCTTTGTCATTCATGGCGGTGGTGAGGCGATCCATGACTTCGCGTGCCTGTCCCATTGTGGACCTCCAATTTTTGGGCGGCCTCACGGAAGCGGAGGCCGCTTCGTGGACTGGCTCCGGCTGACTGCTGGAGCCAATTTAATTGCACATCTGCGCGGATTTACCTGTCAATCTCCTGAGCATCGGAGGTCGCTCTTCGGGAAGGTGGGCGTGGGCAACCGCGGTGAACTCGTGGCCAAGCTACTGGTGGAGACAGCAGTACCGATGAACACCACTGTGTGAGACGCCGAGAGAGCGTAAAATGGAGTCGGCTCCGGTGGTTCCGATCCACTTCCGAACCCGAGCTTTTCGAGATGGATTTCATCATGCTCAAGTCACTGTTTTGCAAGCTGAATCTCGGACATCATTGGCTACTCGAAGAGAATCCGAAAGGGACCTTCCGCCGGCGCTGCACGCGGTGCGGAAAATACGACAAGGGTACCCAAACGTGGTCGGGGCACTTGCCTTCCGCGGACCGTCCACCTCAGCACGACAGCAGGAAATACTACTGACGACGCATGAAGCGCTCCATGGCTTTCTGCGCCGCGGGCTTCCGGTCTGATTTCCGGTCTATTTCCCGGTCGACGGCGGTTCCTGCCCGTCCGCCGGCGTCACCCGGATCCGCGTAACGCGCAGCCGGTCCATCGCCGTTACGGTCAGCACATGGCCGTCCGCTTCCACGCTGTCTCCCGTCCGCGGCAGCCGCCCCAGCCGGTCAATGACGAACCCCGCGACTGTTTCGTAATGCCCCTCCGGCAGTCCGATGCCGGACGCCGAGGCGAACTCCTGAAGGATGAGCCCGCCGTCCACGTCAAGCGATCCGTTGGCCCTGGTAACACGGTCCTCGGCGTCCGCGCCGGCGTCGTACTCGTCGTAGATTTCGCCCACTAGTTCCTCCACGAGGTCCTCAAGTGTGACGATGCCGTCCGTGCCGCCGTATTCGTCCACCACCAGCGCGATATGCTGGCCCAGCCTGCGCATCCGCTGCAGGGAGGGCAGCACTTTGTTGGTCCCCGGCAGCGGAAGGATCTCCCGCGCGATGTCCCGCACGTGCCCGTCGTCGTGCTTCCCGTCCCGGGGCACGAGGTCACGGACGTGGATGAAGCCAAGGACGTCGTCGGGTGTTTTGTCCATCACGGGATAGCGCGAATAGGGGGCGTCCCTGACCATGCTGAACGCCTCGGCGATGCTGAGGTTGCCATTGATGAAGGTCACCTCGGTGCGGGGGCGCATGACCTCCTGCAGTGAGCGGTTTCCGGCGGCGAAGACGTCCGAGAGGATGCTGCGGCTGTGCTCTTCCAGCACCTCGCTCTCAGCCACCATATCCCACAGCTCCTCGGAGCTGACGCTCTCCTGCTTGGCATTCGGGTCACCTCCGAACAGCCTCACGACGGCGTCCGTGGACACGGACAGCAGCCAGACGGCGGGCCGCATTATTTCGGAGAGGACGCCCAGGGGAGGGGCCAGGACTTTGGTGAAGCCGACGGCACTCTGCATGGCCAGTCTCTTGGGCACCAGTTCGCCGAGGACCAGGGAGAGGTAGGCGACCAGCAGCGTCATGCCGATGAAGGCGATCGGTTCCGCGGAGGCGCCGAAACCGATGCCTTCCAGAAGGGGTTCGACGTCGGGCGCGATGGTGGAGGCGCCGTAGGCAGCAGAGAAGAAGCCGGACAGCGTCACGCCGATCTGGACCGTTGAGAGGAACCGGTTGGGGTTCCCGGCCAGCGCTGCAATTCGGGCGCCGCGCTTTCCAGACTTCTCCATCCGGCGTACCTGGCTCTCGCGGAGGGAAACCAGCGCCATCTCCGTGCCGGCGAACACCCCGCCCAGCAGCACAAAAAAGAGGACCAACAGGAAATTAAGCAGGGTGTCGCTGTCCATGAACAGAGGTTACCGAATGGAAAAGCCCGGCGGCAGCAGTGCGGAAGCTGCCGCCGGGCCGGACACGCAGGGGGAGTTAGCCCTTGACTTCGTAAGCCTTCGGCAGCTTGAGGCCCCGCTCCTCCATGAGGGTGCGCAGTCGGGTGGGGTAGTCGGTGATGATGCCGTCCACGCCCAGGTCCATCAGGTGGACCATGTCAGCGGTGGTGTTCACCGTCCACGGGATGACGGGCAGGCCCAGGCCATGGGCTTCGGTGATCATCTCCGGGGTGACGGAGCGGAACGTGGGGGAGACGGCGTCGTACCCCTGGGCAGCCGCCGCCTTGGAAAGGGAACCGTCGTAGTCGTCGATGTCGATGCCGCCCAGGTTGCGGCCGGCACCGGGCTGGCCTACGCCCATCCAGGCGTCGCCGCTGGAGAGCGCCACCAGCGGCAGCTCGGGCGCGATCTCCTTGGTGAGGTTCAGCGAGGACCAGTCGAAGGACTGCAGGGTGGTGCGGTCCGCCATGCCTGAGGCCTGGATCTCGGCCACCACGGCGCGGGTGAGGGATTCCATGCCGGCGCCGCCAACCTCGCTGCTCTCCACCTTCGTCTCCACGTTGAAGCGGACCTTGCCGGCGTTGGCGTCGCGGACCAGCTGGTAGACGTCCTTGAGCTCGGCGATCCGGTTGCCTTCGATGACGTCCTGTTCAGGGTAGCCGGGCAGCTGCACGAAGCCGCAGTTGAGCGTCCTGACCTGCGCCAAGGAGAGCTCGGCCACGCGGTCGCCGACGTACGGGAACTCGGGGTCGCCGGCGGTGGCGGCTGCGGTGTCGATGCACTTGGCGGCCTGGATGGTGTCGTCGTGCCAGACGATCACCCTGCCGTCCTCGGTCAGGTGGGTGTCCAGTTCGAGGGTGGTCACGCCCAGCGCCAGCGAGTTCGCGAATGCGGCCAGGGACTCCTCAGTCCATTCGCCGCGGCCGCCGCGGTGGCTCTGCAGGTCGAAGGAACCGTTGCGCTCGTTTACCTTCAGGGCGGAGGTGGCGGCTCCGGCAGCGTTCGACGACGGCGTGCCGGCTTCGTTCTCCGGGGCGGCGACGGCGGGGCTCGCCATTGCTGCGATCAGGGCGGCGGCTGCCGCGGCAGTCAGGACTTGGCGCATGGGTGGTTCCTCCTGGGATGACGGGGACCGGCTGTTCGCCGGTGACCCGCCCACGCTAGGGAGGGCAGGTTGCGTCTTTGATGCGGGGAGTTGGAGGGTGGGTTAACGGCGGTGGTCGGGGCGTTCACCTTGGGGCTTACCGCCGGTCTTGACACCCTTTCCCGCGCTGAGGAACATCGGAAGTGTCGGTGCAACTGGCGGTCTCCCAGGGGTCCAGCTGTGGTACGGCGTCTCGAAGGGATTTGAGATGCAGGCAGGACGTTTCGCGCTGTTCCGCGGTGCGGCCGCAGCCGCCGCAGCCCTCGTATTGTTCGGGGTTGGAGGCTGCACTACCGCGCCCGCCCCGCGGGACCAACAAACTGCGCCGGGCACATCGGCGTCTGCCGGTGCCACTGCCTCTGCCACGGCAACTGCGCCTGCGTTCGCAGCCGTGCTCAAGAAGTACAGCGAGGACATCCGCGCCGGGGGAGCTACCGCCGTCGTCATTCAGATGAAGTCCCGGCTGGGTGAGTGGTCCTCGGCGGAGGGAGTCCGGAACCTGGAAACCAATGAGCCCGTCCAGCTGACCGATCAAACGCACGTAGGCAGCATCACCATGACTATGGTGGCGGTGTCCGTGATGAAGCTGGTGGAGGAAGGGAAAATCCAGCTGCATGATCCTATCCAGAAGCACGTTCCGGACTTCGAGAGGATCATCAAGCCGCCGGGACCCATCACCATCCGCAGCCTGCTCAGCCACCGGTCCGGCATTCCGCGCTACTGGGAAAGCCTCCTCAGGGCGGGCGATCCGGGGGATGGCAAGCGGAGCCACGAGGAACGCTTGTCCGCCGCCGCTGACCCTTGGACGGGAGGATCGGGCAGCCTCTTCAGCTACTCAGGCACCAACTACTCCGCCTTGGCCCTGCTCGTCGAGAAGCTGCGCGGCCAAGAGATCGGTGCGGTCATACGCGCGGACACCATCGAGCCGTTGCGGCTTCAGGACACCGTTATGACGGGCGACGAGCCCGGTCCGCAGAAGCTGGTCCACGGGTACTCGAAGGCGGACAGCGGTGAGCTGGTGGACAACGCCCTGGCTCCATTCCACGCCGGTTCCCCGGACACCGGAATGATCTCAACTGTCCCCGAGCTCAACACGTTTTTCGCCGCGCTTCAGAAGGGGACACTGCTGACTCCTCAAAGCGTGGCGGAAATGCATCATCCGAAGTACGAGCAGTACGGGCTCGGTGTTGTCCGCCGCTATGACTCCTGCTCCAACAACGCCTACTTCGGACATGTCGGTGTGGTGCGGGGATACGCTGCGCTTGCGCTGATCAGCGCCGACGGATCGCGGCAGATTGCCATGGCTGTGGCGCGGGCACCGAAGCCGTACGTGATTGGTTTTGATGATCCTCAGTCGCTCGAGATGTCAGAAGTGGCGGTGAACGCGCTGAATCAGGCGTGCTGAAAGCGGCTGCCTGAAAAGGAAGCGGATCGCCGATTAGTGGCTGCTCTCGCGCTCGCCGACCGGCCTGGGCCGCTTCCAGGTGGACTCGCGCGCACCGGGCGGGTAGGCCGCCTTCCGGCCGGCGTACGTGATGACGAGTGCCGCGATCACGGGCAGGGCAGCGGCGGCCGGGACCAGTAGCGGGCCGGCCACTACCAGCGCAGCGGAGCCGTAGAGGGCGCCAATGGTGATACCCAGCTGAATAGTCAGGACCGTGAGCCCGTTCGCAGCATCCTTGTTCTCCCGGCCGGCCCGGAGGATGGCCGACTGGTTGTAGATGCCGATGGCTCCCAGCCCCGCGCCCCACACGGTCATCAAAGCCAGGGCAATGGGCAGGCTCCCACCCACGAACGGCAACGCGAGCATCGAAACGGCGATTGCCGCCGTCGTAATCAGCAGCGAACGGCGCGGGTGCGAGTCCACGGTGAGCCCCGCGATCCAGATGCCCAGCAGGCCGGAGACGCCGAGGACAGTGAGGGAGAGGCTGATGGCGTAGTCGGGCAGGCCGGCCTCGCGGATGTACGGGGCAATGTAAGTGAAAAGCGCGAAATGGGCCAGGACCAGCAGCGGCCAGGCGATGGCTACGGGCTTCACGCCAGGCTGGGCGATGGCTGCGCGCATCGACGGGCGGACCTCGCCGGCGCTGCGCCGCATGGACGGGAGGAACAAAAAGCCCAGAACCGCGAGGAGTACGCCGAATCCGGCGAGGGCAAGGAAAGCCGCACGCCAGCCGAGGACCGTGCCCAAGGCCGTCCCAATCGGGGCGCCAATGGCCAGGCCCAGGCTGTTGCCGCTGAAGACGATGGCCAGGGCCTTGCCCACCTTGTCGGCCGGGACCACGCGGGCCACATAGGGAGCCATCGTGGTCCAGAGCAGTCCGTGCGCCAGACCGCCCACCAGCCGTGCCACCATCGCGAACGTGAAATCGGGCGCGAGGCCTACCAAGGCGTTGCTGAGCGCGAAGGTGAGGACAAGGGCCACCAGCAAGGGTCGCTTCGGTACATTGGCCAGCAGCCGGGCCGCGGGCACCACGGTGACCACAATGACGGCGGCATAAGCGGCGGCGAGGTAGCCCGCCACCGGCTCGGACACGTTCAAGCCGGTGCTGATCTGCGGGAGCAGGCCGGACGGCAGCAGTTCGGTGGTGATGGCGGTGAAGGCGATGGTGGCCAGGACCATCATGGCGGCCAGCGGGAAACGCTGGGGCGCCGGCGCGGAAGTCGCGGAGGACATGAGGGATGTTCCATTCAAGGGGGAGGGGAGCGGAACCTGGCGCTGCTGGCCCAACAATTCCTCCAACAAGTTTACCCGGTGAACTAAGTGCTTCCGTGCAGGGCGGCGTGTTTCGAAGCGGCGGAGCTGGTATCTGTGCCCCGCAATCTGCGCCACACTTGGAGTTTGGCCCCTAACGAAAGCAGATCTCCTTGATTACCCTCCAGCAGGACGCAGAAGGCTATATCCGGATGAACCGGCACTACCCGGCCAGCGTCCGCATTAGGATCACTTTCACCGACGGCAGCACCGGTGAGTTCTCAGGGCAAACCCTCAACGACGCCTACGATGCAGCACTCGCGGAATTCCGTGCGAAGAACGGCCTCGATGCGCGGGGCTACTCCAGGACTCCGGCGGGCCGAACGAATTCCGGCAACACGATTGATTTCGTTCCGGTGCATCCCGGCATGGGGGAGTAGGCCGCGCGCTCGCTGACGGGTGGTCACGGCGTTTACCGCATGGTGACGAGCAGCCACACTGTCCGCGGGATGGACCACACAACAGCCAGCCCAAGCACGGGCACCAGCGAGACGCCGACGTCGGGAAACTGGCGGATGATCACCAGCAAATCGGTGTCGAACCGGGCGGGTGCATAGATGAGGCACAGCCACAGGGCGAACGCGTCAAGCGCTAAGGTGCCGCCGGCCCAGACCAGGTGCGGCCAGCGTTTGCCGGCCCCGAACCGGCCGTGGAGCAGGACTAAGAGCGCCAGCCACAGGCTCAGCAGTTCCGTCAGCAGCAAAGCCAGGGAGACGGCCCAGCTGAATTGTTGCAGCCAGTCCTCATACACGACGGCGGGCGCCGGGAACTGTCCGTGGAGGATCCGCAGGATGTTCGTGTCGATGGCCTTGAGCCGGGAGGGGGCGGCGGTGTCGTTGCCGTTGATGACCAGGGCGACGCCCAGGCCGGAGCCCGGAACCAGGGCCAGGTAAGTGTGGCTGTTGCCCCATTCCCCCTGGTGCTCCAGCAGCAGCGGCAAGTCCTGCGGAGCGGGGGCTGCGGGATCGACTGACTCCACGAGCGGCCGGGTGTACCAGCCCATGGCGTAGCCCTTCGCCTCGTCCACCCGGGTCCGGGGCTCGAACATTGCCGCTACACTCTCGGGCTCCAGGATCCGGGCATCCCCGTAACGCCCCCCGTTGAGCAGGGCAATCAGCTCGTGGCCCAGGTCCTCGGCCGAGGAGTACATGGTGCTGGAGGGCATTCCGGCGGTGGGTACCGGGACGTCGGTCTGAAGCCAGAACGAGCTGAACCAGCGGGAATGCCCCGCGGCCCCGTTATCCGCCCGGGCAGCGGCGCGGGTGGGATGGCTGTGGACCATGTCCAGGGGCCCGAAGACGTGCTGCTTCAGATAGTCCCCGAAGGGCTGGTTGGCGACGGTCTGCACCAGGAGGCCAAGGATGTTGTAGTTGGCGCTGGCATAGTGGAAACGCTGCCCCGGTTCGACCGCCAGTGAGGAGCCGGCCAGCGCGCGGACTGCTTCTTCGAGGGCTCCCTGGTCTTGAGCCAGGGACGCTTCGAAGGCGGTGTCCCTGGCCGACATGCCGCTGGTCTGGTGGAGCAGCTGCCGGACGGTGATCGCCGGCGAACGGGGGTCATTCAGGGTGAACCAGGGCAGGTAGGTCTGCACCGGTTCATCCAGCCGCAGTCGCTTGGCCTCCACCTGCTGCATCACGGCGATGGCTGTCAGTGACTTGCTGGTGGAGGCGAGCAGTACCGGTGTTTGGGCTGTCATCGGCCGCCCGGAGGGGTCCGCGCGGCCGAAGGCGGCGGAGTGCACCTGGGTGCCGTCCCGGACGACGGCGACCGCGGCACCGGGAATCCCCAGGACTTCGATCTGCTCCCGCAGGAAGGTGTCCACAGCTTCGTAGGTTTGCTCCGGAGTGCTGGGCTGGGTGGGCATGAGGCCAAGGTGGACAGCTCGGGAAGGAGTGGCGCCGCCGAGGGTTCCGGCCAGGAGGAAGCACACCAGCAGGCAGCGCGTTGACCACGAGTTAGTCCGCATGGCTGCACCTGCTTCGGCTGAGCGTCCCTTTACGGTATGGCCTGGCCCAACGGAAAACAAACACTTCTGACGGTCACAGGAAGGACGGACGAAGTCCCCGTGAGATCGCCCACCTTATTCTGAGTTACTCACATTAACTCCGTAGACTGGTTACCAGGCCGCCGAAGCCCTTCAGTGCTGCCGCAGGGATAACATCCCCGCGTGCCGGCAGTCGGCCGCCGCGTCGAACTGCCCATGCTTGCGCCCCCTTTCTGAATGGCGTGCAGGCGGTACAGCACCAGCATCGGTGACGCCGGCAAGCCCCCACAACCACAGGAGATCATATGACTCTGCAGTCCGGACGGGCCGTAACCCAGGAAACCCAAACGACCGTCACGAACAGCACCCCGCGTGGCGGCAGCTACGTCAGCCTCCCGGCTGACCGGGAAGTTCCGCTCCGCCGTGTCGAGGGAAACTACGTTTCGCTGCCCGGCGTCCTTCCCGGCAATGCGAACAAAGCCCAGGGCACGTACGTGACCCTTCACTCGGTTCCTGCCGGAAAGACGGAAATCAGCTACACCCGCGTCGGCTAACCCGCGAAACGCACCAAAAGCGCCTGCTGCCCTTCCGGAAGGAAACGGCGGCAGGCGCTTTCTTGTGTGTGGGGGGCCTTCAGCCGAACCGCCTGGCTTCAGAGCGGGAGGCTCGCCCTGATCTGGATGAGGGTGAGGTCCAACAGGGGCGTTGGGACGTCCAGGCTACGGGCCCTGCGGGCGAGGTCACCGAGGATGTGCTCGGCTTCCGACGGGAGTCCGGCGCTGAGGTCCCGGTACAGGGAGGACGTGAAGGCCGATCCCGGCTCAGTGAGGATTCCGACCGCTTGTGCATGAGCGGCGTCGGAAACGGGATGTCCTGCTGCCGCCGCCACCGCTTCGGTTTCACTGATGGCCTCCAGAATCCTTGAGTGACCACCGGCACTGATGATCCGGCCAACCGGCGCCCGGAACAGGCAATTGATGATCCCTGCGGCAGCGATGAATGCCCATTTCTCCCACAGCGCGCCCACCACGTCGTCTACTACGGAGAAGTCGACGCCGGGCACGTCAAGAGCCTTGGAAACATCCGCGGGAACGGCGTTTCCGTTCAGCCCGCCCACCGTGAGGGAGGTGAGGGCCATCTGCTGGCGGACCACATCACCGTCAAGGGTGGCGACGATCCGGGCCAGCCCGCCGAGCACCTGCCCCGGGTACAGCTGCTCAAGGCGGTCCACATGGGCCATGCCGTTGAGGATGGGAATGATCGCGGTGCCAGGCCCGACGAAGGCGTCCAGCTCAGCGAGTACGCCATCGATTGCGGTGGCTTTGACCGTGACGAGGATCAGATCGAAGGTCCCTGACCCGTCCGGGGCGGTGATGGTCTTCACCGCGTGCGTCCGGTCAGCGGTGGGGGAGATGAAGCGCAACCCGTCGCGGCGAAGCACCTCCTGCTTGCGCGGCCGCACCAGATAGGTGACATCCCGGCCCGCTTCCTGCAGGAGCGTACCGAAGGCCCCGCCTGTGGCTCCGGCTCCGACGACGAGTATCCGCATGGGTGCGTACCTTTCCGGGGTGGTTTGTTTGCAACCGATGTTCCAAGGCTAGGGGCTTTCACTGGGACCTCCCACCGGCGGCACGTGAAGGTCCAGCTGAGAAGAGGGCAGAGGCCCTAGACTCGGAGCCATGTCAGCTCTTGGGGGGATGCCGGCGCGGCTCGGAGTAGTCCTTTTCGCTGCGGCCGCCATGGTTATGTCAGTTGTGGCGTGCGAGTACAGCGGTCCGTCGGAACCACCGGCTCAAACATCCCCGCCGGCAGCAACACCGCAGCCCCGGTCCTTCGAGGAAAACGCCGATGAAGTGGCCCGTTTGCTGGAGGCTTCCCCCGCCGACCCCGGCCTGCCGTCAGAGGCGGAGCCCGCAGGGAAGCTCTCCCTGGATTTGGCGCCCGGAGACTACGTGGTCACGGGCGCCTGTGCCGGGGTTTACGGTGCCAAGCTCACCATTGTGAAGGCGGACGGCGTTCCGGAGGCGGCGAGCTTTGAGTGCACCTCCACACTGGACCGCTTTGTCAGGCACGACGGCGGGCCCATCACCATCAGCGCGGTTCCGCCAACGGGCAAACCGTCCGCCACGGGGGTTAAAGTGCAGACCAACCCGGACCGCAGGGCCTCAGAGCTGGAAGACTTGTCAGAGTGGTCGGCGCAGCAGCTGCAGCCGCACCTGGCGGGTGAACTGCGTGGCACCATCAGCGCGGAAACCACCGCCACCGGATCCCTGGCTGCCGAACCGGGCCAGTACGAACTGCACTTCGTCTGCTCGGGACTTCCGGTGGCTGAGCTCTCCGTTTCCACGTGGGGAGGAGTTGGGGTTCTCGCCCCCGTGCAGGTCCCTTGTGGCGGGAACGTGTTCAAGGCGCCCGTGCTGCTGCCCACCGAAGGAGTAGACCTCACCATGAGCCCTGGCGGCCTGGACAGCCGCTTCGCCTACCGGCTCGTTCCAAGCGATCAACCTACGCAGGCTGGATAGCGGCGCGCGGCCGCCCGCCCCGCTGAGGTCTCTTAGGCGCCGACGACGTCCCCTCCTGGCGTGGCATCCGCACCGGCCTGCCGCTCGATGGTGACCGTGCCGGCGTCGCCATCCACGAGGATCTGCTGGCCGGTGGCAATTCGCTGCGTGGCCACTCCGGTGCCGAGGACGGCGGGGATGCCGTACTCGCGGGCCACGATGGAGCTGTGGCTGAGCGGGCCGCCAACGTCAGTCACCACGGCCGAGGCCATCGCGAACAGCGAGGTCCAGGCAGGAGTGGTGATGCGGGCCACGAGGACGTCTCCGGGCTCCATCTGGCCGAAGTCCTGCGGCCCGGCGAGGACGCGGGCGGGAGCGCTGACCCGGCCCGAACTGGCCCCCACGCCTTTGATGACGTCACCGCGCTGGCGCTGCGAGCCGGCCGGCATCATCGACCCAAAGGCCCGTTCCATCCACCGGCGCTCGGGAAGCATTTGCGGGGCTGCGGCTTTCACCTGGCCCCGCCACAGCATCCTGCGCTCCTCGACGGCGGCCGCGCGGACAGGCCGGGCAGCACCGGAAATAACGACGGCGGCCCGCACCCCCGGCGCGGCGAGGCCAAAGTCGACCGCGCTCCGCAGCTCCTGGTAGCGCAGCCAGAACACGTCATCCGGCGAAGCGGTGACACCGGAATCCACCAGCCGCTGTCCGAGTTCGAGCAGCATCCGCCGCAGCAGCGGCCAGGCAAGTCCGACGTCGGCCAGCGCGTCCTCGCGGATCGGCGCCATCTCCTGGGCCCACCCGAGCAGACGGAGGAAGGCTGCCCGCCGGCGCGGCCCGAGCCGGCCGGCCATCTGTTCAGTGAGCGACTCCCGGCGTTCGGTCAGCTGCCGCTGCCGCTCATGCGGGTCGGTACCCTTCCCGCGCAGGTAGAACTTCACTGTCTCCAAAAGGGCGGACGGGTCGTCGGCTGCTACGGGGCTGGCGAAATCAAGGTTGTAGACCGCGTGGCCGTAGAGGTCCAGATGCTCCTGGAAGGCGAACCGCCATTCCTGCCACAGCGCATTGTCCACACCGGCGGGCGGGGAACCGGTGCGCTGGGACTCGGCGAGCACCGCCGTCGGCCGTTCCAGCAAAGCCGACGTCACCCCGGGGTCGCTGCGGGCCCACACGGCCAGGTCATGCAGTGACTTCTCCGCCCGGATCGGTTCGCTGTCGTACCCGAGGAGGAACGTCTGGGCCGGGGGATCGCCGTCTCGCCGGACCAGCTTGTCATAGAACGCCCGGAAGGAGAGCTCGCTGGTGGCGGCGAGCGGAATGATGGACTGCACGGCGGTGTAATACACGGTCCCGGCGTCGAGCAATGCCTGCGCCCCCTCCAGGAGTTCCTCGCCGGTGAGCTCCGCCGGGGGCTTCGCCTGCCAGTCCTTGATGACCCGTTCGTACCGGGGGTGCGAAAACTCGCGCCAGCCGGCCACCCCCATGTGCGCCTTGCCGCGGGCCAGCGCGCCCACTGCGGCCGGGGCCTTGCCCATCATCCGCCACATGCCGGCGGTGCGGTAATAGTAGTAGGCGTAGCCGTTGATGGTGGGCATTCTGACGTCGCCGTCGCGGATGACGTTCTTGCCCAGGGCCTCGGCCAGCAAGGCTGTCAGCGACCCCGCCACGGAGCCGTCAACCATGTCGGCGAACAGTGGTGACAGCGGGTCGGGGAGCTGTTCCACGATGCTCGCCCGGAAGTAGAGCCCCTTCGGATAGGGCAGGGGCCAGGTGTCCGGGATGTCAGCCGCCGGTTCGGGCAGCGCCGTGATGGGGCGGGACTGCAGGATAAAGAACTTGCCGGCAGCCCGTGCCCACTCGATGTCCTGCGGTGCGCCAAAATGGTCTGTTGCCCGCCGTCCATGACGGGCCAGTTCCGCCGCAGACCGGTCATCGAGCACAGGTTTACGACGGCGGGCTGCAGCCACCGGCTGCTCCCTGGTGCCCTTCTCCGCGTAGGCCGTCATCACTTCCTTGTCGGCTGTCCGCCGCGACACCACGGTGCCCGTCCCGGCGTCGACCACCACGTCATCGGTGGTGACGGTACCGCTGACTACCGACTCGCCCAGGCCCCACGCCGCACTGATCACCGTCTGGTCGCGCCGGCCGTTGGAGGGGTTGGCGGTGAACATCACCCCGGCTGCCTCGGCCTCCACCATCTGCTGGATGACGACGGCGAGGCGCACCTCCTGCGGTCCCACACCTTCCCGGGCACGGTAGGCCATGGCCCGCGCCGTCCACAGGGAAGCCCAACAGTTGATCACCGCCGTGGACAGCTCCACCATGCCGCGGACGTTCAGGTAGGTTTCCTGCTGGCCGGCGAAGCTGGCGGAGGCAAGGTCCTCGGCGGTGGCGGAGGAGCGCACGGCCACGGCCGTCTCCCTGCTGCCGAGATGCCCGTAGGCGGCGCCGAGTTCGGCTGCGACTTCGGCGGGCATAGTGCCGGTCCTGAACAGTGCGGTGATCCGCTGGGAGGCATCCTCGTAGGCCTGCGGCTCCGCCTGGGGTGGCAGTGTGGCGATGTCCTGGATGTCCGCTGCGAGGTGGTTGGCATCGATAAAGCGCGAATAAGCATCGGTGGTGAGGACAAACCCCGGCGGGACCGGCAGCCCGGCGTGGATCAGGCCACCGAGACCCACGGCCTTGCCGCCAGCGGCGGCGACGTCATCTGGCCCCACATCGCTTAAATCGTTGATATAGGTCATGACCGCGTCCTTGCTGCCCGGGAGGGGCGCCGGGGTGAACTTGGTTCTCCACATACTGGCACTGCCGCGGGCAGGAGGCCACAGCTTTTTGCGTCCTCCACCGGAACCAGTTCCGCTGTGTTGCCCTTAGCGGAAGTTGGGCGATCTACGCCGTTATTGCTCCGCAGGGCTTAGCCGCGATGTCGGGTCGAAATCGCCGAATGAGGGACGCCGGCCCGACCGGTAAGCGGAGTCGATGATGGGTTCGAGTTCGTCCAGTACCGTGCGGTTCCCAGGAAGTACCACATGGGCCAGGAATTCGGATTCAAGGGTGGCAATGCCTGCCGCGGCCGCCCGGAGTTTGGCGTCTATCGACTGCGACAGGGCGTGCCAAAACCTGCGGTTGGCGCGTTCAAGCCCTTTTGACTTCGCTTCGCGGATGGGGCCCTCCGCTGTGTCCCCGGAACCTGGCAAGGCACCATCAGGCTGCGGCAAGGAAACGACGATGCGGAATTGCCTTCCGCCGGCCCTGAAGGCGATGGCGCTCCGGTTCCCGCGCTGGCTGAAAAGAACGTCCGTCGCCCCGTGGTCCACGAGAGCTTGTCTGATGTGTTCCCGGGAAGCCCCGCAACTGAAGGAGTCGCCCCGGGTGTAAGGACCTGTCATCGTCCAACTATGCGCCTTCGAACCACTCCTTCACATGCATTCCCGTCGCGGCGCGCTCCGCGGGCATCATGAAAAACCATGCGCAGGCGTGCCGCCCCCAGCCCGTTTTGCTCCCTCTTCCGGTTGGCGGGCCGTGGTTGCACCTGTAACATATCCTAAGCATGCTTACCATCGCGTCTCGGGTCAGTCGGCTAACGTACTGTCAGCGCATGGCTGCAGGACGGACAGGAACAGGGGCTCGAATTGGCAGGAAATGCAACCTTCCGGCATAGCAACACCGCGCTGCTTTCGGTGAGCAGTGTGGAGGCTCCGAGGATCGTGAGCTCCACGGATTTTGACCGCAGGCTGGCGTCCACCCTGCAGCGGCTGAAGTTCCCGCCCCGGTTGCTCGAGCGCGTGGCCGGCGTCACGCACCGCCGCTGGTGGGCGGCCGGGACGTCCTTTGATGATGCTGCCGCCGAAGCGGGCGCGAAGGCCCTGGCCGAGGCCGGCGTCGAAGCGTCCGATGTCGGACTGCTGATCAACACCTCGGTCACGCGCCGGAACCTGGA
Organism: Arthrobacter sp. Hb9-2; assembly: GCF_059091165.1. Classification (NCBI taxonomy): domain Bacteria; kingdom Bacillati; phylum Actinomycetota; class Actinomycetes; order Micrococcales; family Micrococcaceae; genus Arthrobacter; species Arthrobacter sp. Hb9-2. The sequence continues at coordinate 18,477 of NZ_JBNHGJ010000039.1, forward strand.
ACCGTCCGTCGCGGTGAAGATCCACCACGGACTCGGCCTGCCGTCGTCGGCCATGAATTTCGATCTTGCCAACGCCTGCCTGGGATTCGTGAACGGCCTGACCCTGGCGGCCAACATGATCGACTCCGGCCAGATCAAGTACGCGATGATCGTCAACGCCGAGGACGCCGAGGCTACGCAGGAGGCCACGCTGGCCCGCCTCCAGCGGCCCGAGACCACGCGCGAGGACTTCAACCGGGAGTTCGCCACCCTCACCCTGGGCTCCGGAGCCGCCGCCGCCGTCCTGGGCCCGGCAGACCATCACCCGGGTGCGCACCGGATCGTTGGCGGTGTGATGCGTGCCGGCACCGAACACCATGAATTGTGCGTGGGCGGCATTGACGGCATGAACACCGACACCAAAGGCCTGCTCGACGGCGGCCTCCAGCTCGTCGTCGACGCCTGGCACGAAGCCCGGCCGGAGTGGGACTGGGCAGACATGGACCGGTACGTGACGCACCAGGTGAGCAATGCCTACACGCAGGCCATCATCGACGCCATCGACCTGGACCCTGCCAAGGTGCCCATCACCTTCCCGCACTGGGGCAATGTGGGCCCGGCCTCCCTGCCCATGACCCTCGCGGCTGAAGCGCAATCCCTTGAAACGGGGGACCGGGTCCTCTGCATGGGCGTCGGATCGGGGCTGAACACCGCCATGATGGAAATCGTTTGGTAGGCGCAGGCTGGCCTGGCGTGGACCCGGAATGGTCCCGCGAAGTCGAGCTTAAGTCCACGTCCGACGCCGATGCGCCCGGCACAGGGCGCCGCTGGCACCTGCTGGACAACGGCGCCCAGCTCTCCCGCCTCGGCCTGTCGCCGCGGGGTACCCTGCTGTGCGTGCACGGCAACCCCACCTGGTCTTATCTGTGGCGGACGCTGCTGGCTGCCGGATCGGATCCGGCCCATCCGTGGCGCGTTGTGGCGGTGGACCAGCTGGACATGGGCTTTTCGGAGCGCACCGGCACCTTCCGGCGGCTGGCGGACCGGATCAACGACCTCGGTGACCTGACGGACGCACTTGGCCTTGACGGGAACGTGGTGACGGTGGGCCACGACTGGGGCGGTGTGATCAGCCTGGGCTGGGCCCTGGCGCACCCGCAGCAGCTCACCGGAGTGGTGCTGACCAACACCGCCGTCCACCAGCCCGCCGGTTCGGCCATCCCGCCCGCCCTGCGGCTTGCCCTGCACCCCGCCGTGCACACGTGGGGAACAACGACGTCGGACGCGTTCCTGCGGGTGACGCACTCCTTGGCCCACCCGCCGCTGCCCGCCGATATCCGGAACGCCTACATTTCGCCCTACCGCGGAGCTCGCCGCCGGGCCGGGGTGGGGAACTTTGTGGCGGACATTCCGGTGGACGAGTCCCACCCGAGCTTTCCAGCGCTCAACTCCGTGGCGGAAGGGCTGCGCGGGCTGAAGGTCCCGGCGCTGATGCTCTGGGGCCCGCGCGACCCCATCTTTTCCGACCGGTACCTCAAGGACCTCATCAACCGGCTACCGCACGCCGACGTGCACCGCTTTGAAGGCGCCGGCCACCTCGTGGCGGAAGACCGGAACATTGCCGCACCGGTATTTCAGTGGCTCGCCGAAAACATGGGGAGCACTCCGGCAGCGGAAGCCACAACGCCCGGCAGCCAGGGGCTCGACGAGGCGGCCGAGCCGGAGCCGCCAGCCTTCCGGCCCCTGGGGGACCTGCTCGGCGAGCAGGCGGCAGGGCCGGCCGGAGGAGATGCCGCCGTCGCGGAAATGGCGCCGGACGGTACGGTGGCCCGCTCGCTCAGCTGGCAGCAGCTGGACCGGAACATCCTGGACCTCGCCGCGGGGCTGCGGGAAGCCGGAGTGCGAAGCGGCAGCCGGGTGAGCCTGATGGTTCCGCCCGGGGTGGACCTGACCGTCGCCCTCTACGCCTGCCTGCGGCTGGGCGCCGTGGTGGTCGTGGCCGACGCCGGACTGGGAACCAAGGGCCTGAGCCGTGCCGTGAAAGGCGCCACCCCCGACTTCCTCATCGGCATCGACAAGGCGCTCGCTGCTGCCTCCGTGCTCGGCTGGCCGGGGCGGCGCATCAGTGTGCGGGAGCTCCCGGCTGCCCGCCGTCGGATGCTGGGCGTCGAGGCTTCCCTCGAAGCCCTGGCCCGGTCCGGTGCTAGCCGCGGTTCAGGGCAGGTGGTGGACACGGTGGAACCGGATGCATCTGCCGCCGTCCTCTTCACGTCCGGTTCCACCGGCCCCGCCAAAGGGGTCCTCTATACGCACCGGCAGCTTGCCGCGATGCGGGACACGGTGGCCGCAACCTTCGGGATCCGTCCTGGTGCCCGGCTCGTGGCAGGTTTCGCACCGTTTGCGCTGCTGGGACCGGCGCTCGGAGCGGTGTCGGTGACGCCAGCCATGGACGTCACTGCGCCCCGCACCTTGACGGCGACCGCGCTCGCCGATGCCGCCGCGGCGATAGACGCTACGGTGGTCTTCGCCTCGCCGGCCGCGTTGCGCAATGTCCTCGCCGCCCGGGATGCCTTGACTGCTGCCGGGCATCAGGCGTTGGAAGGTGTCGAGTTGCTGCTGTCTGCCGGCGCGCCTGTCCCGGAGCCGCTGCTGGCCGAGGTGCAGCGGCTGCTGCCTCGGGCCTCGCTGCACACCCCGTACGGGATGACGGAGGCGCTGCCGGTTACCGACATCAGCCTCGAACAAATCCAGGCCGCCGACGCCGACGCTGCCGCCGGCGCTGAGAATCCCACCGGCGCTGTTGCGGGAGCCGGGAACGGGGTGTGCGTGGGCTGGCCGGTTCACGGCGCCCGGGTAGCCGTCGTCCCACTGGCCGCGGACGGAACGGCGCCCGGGTCTCTTCCGGTGACCGAGGCAGGCGTCACCGGCGAAATCCTGGTCAGCGCCCCGCACGTGAAGGAAGCCTACGACAGGCTGTGGCTGACCCAGCAGGAGAGTGCCAGCCTGCCCGGATGGCACCGCACCGGCGATGTGGGGCACTTCGACGCCGCCGGGCGGCTGTGGGTGGAGGGCCGCCTCGCCCATGTTGTGACGGCGCCCGGTGCTGTCGTAACGCCGGTCGGCGCCGAACAGGCGATCGAACGGCTGGACTCTGTCCGGCTGGCGGCGATCACCGGCGTGGGACCGGCGGGCACCCAGGCTGTGGTCGCCGTCGTCGAGACCGTCCCTCCTGCCCGGAAAGCCGGCCCTGCTACGCCGCAGCTTGCGGGGGATGTTCGTAAGGCGGCCCGGGAGGCTGGCGTGCAGGTCTCCGCCGTGCTCGAAGTCCCAGCCCAGCCCACCGACATCCGGCACAATGCCAAGATCGACAGGAGCCGCCTGTCCCGCTGGGCGTCACGGGTGCTGGCCGGCGGCCGGCCGGGAAAACCATGAGGGTCCTCGTCACTGGGGCCAGCGGGCTGCTCGGGGGAGAAGTGGCCCGGCTGCTGGTGAGCCAGGGCCATGACGTGGCCACCTTCCAGCGCCGGCCATCAGGTGTCGACAGCGCCTTGGACTTCTGCGGGTCCGTCACGGACGGTGAAGCGCTCCGGGGAGCAGTGGAAGGCGCAGAAGGAGTCATCCACCTGGCCGCGAAGGTTTCCTTTACAGGCCGGGCCGAGGAGTTCGATGAGGTGAACGTCGAAGGGACCCGCCGCCTGCTCCATTGCGCCCGGGCTGCGGGGGTGCGGGACGTGGTGTTGGTTTCCTCCCCGTCCGTGGCGAACTCCGGCGCGGCCATCGCCGGGCTGGGCGCGGAGCCAGCGGACCCTCAGCACGCGCACGGGAACTATTCCCGCACCAAGGCCGAGGCGGAACTCCTGGCGCTGGCGGCGGACGCTCCGGATTGCCGGGTCGGGGCAGTGCGCCCGCACATCGTCTGGGGTCCGGGGGACACCCAGCTGGTGGAACGGGTCCTGGCACGCGCCAGCCAGGGACGCCTGCCGCTGCTCGACGCCGGCGCGGCCCTGATCGACACCACCTACGTGGACAACGCCGCCGCGGCCATCGTCGCCGCGCTGCACCGCATGGAACATGTTCACGGCAGAGCACTGGTGGTGAGCAACGGCGAGCCGCGGCCGGTGGGTGAGTTGCTGGCGGGCATCTGTGCTGCGGGAGGCGTCCCGGCGCCGTCGTGGTCTGTGCCGGGTGGTGTGGCGCGGGCGGCGGGAGCGGTGGTGGAAAAGCTCTGGGCCCGGGCAGGGCGGCAAGAGGAGCCGCCCATGACCAGGTTCCTCGCCGAGCAGCTCTCCACTGCGCACTGGTTCGACCAGCGCGAAACCCGGAAGCTCCTCGACTGGACGCCCGCCGTCTCGATTGACGAGGGACTGGCAAGGCTGGCGAAGCATTATCGGCCCCATCCAAGAGCGAGGGTTTACAATCGTTTACCGATGTCGTCCAATGGGGCGAGCAATATCTGAATATTTTCCATCGGGGAGCGATGACTGGGACATCAGCGGTAAATCCGAAGGCAGCCGGAAAAGCCGGGCCTATGGACTTGGGTCGCGGCCCTGTTCCGGGAGCTACGTACAATCTCATCGAGGAACCAGGGAAACTGGATCACCTGGTGTGTTGCCGGGACCCGGAGTGGCGCCGGGCCCTTTGCGGCCACATTGAGAACGAGCCGGCACTGCTGCATGACTCGGATATCGTGTGCACGGGGTGCATCGAGGCGGCTGAAGGCATGGGTGTGCTTCCCGGGAACCGTCAGTGCCCCATCGACAACCATCCGTGTCCGGATGAGGCGGAATTGCAGCGCATGATTGATGGGCGCATCTCCGACACCTGAGCGGTGGTCGAGTCGTGCAGGCGTGCGGGCGCAGTGATTCCGTAACTTAAGGGCGCCGTGGTGTTCGACCCGGAATTTTTCCCTCCTAGTCCCAAAAATGAGCGCCAACGGCTGGCTGCCCGTCAGGAGGAGCCTCCGTGGCACTACCTAGGGTTTTTCCAACCTTCGGCATGGATCATGATCCAGGATCTCACCAGCGCAAACGGCTTCCGGGCAGCTCACTTTCCCCGATTCGTTGCTGAGTGTCCGCTCAACAATTCCTGCGTAGCTGCGCCCTGAAGCAAGTACTCGACGGAATGCAGGCACAAAAAAGCGAGTACTGAGCACTGTGGTTTGTGTATTTACCCGCCACTTCAATGGGAACCACGCAGCACAGGACTACTTGGGGGATACCACCGTGATTACCTTGGAACTGCCGAACAACACCGGCCAGGCGAGCCTCGTTCCCGACATGCCGCCAACGACGCGGGCGCTTTCGATTTCGGTTTTCGGCCCGTTGACGATCCGCCGGGGCGACATCGAGCTGAGCGCCAACGACCTTGGCGGACCCAAGCCCCGCCAGGTACTCGAAATTCTCCTGATGAATTTTGGCACGGCAGTGTCCAAGTCCCGGCTGATGGATCTGCTGTGGGGCGGCAACCACCCGGCCGCTGCGCTGGCCACCCTTGAAAGCTATGTCAGCGTCCTCCGGCGCAACCTGCAGCCCGGCACCGGGCGAACCGGTCCCCTGCGGACGGTCACCGGCGGCTACGCCATCGACCGGTCACTGGTGGAACTGGACCTGGACCAGTTCGAAACGCTGACCAAAACGGCGTCCAAGGCAGAGCCCCGCGTTGCGCTTGCACTGCTGACAGAAGCGCTTGACCTCGCTTCCGCTCCACTGCTTGGGGACGAGCTGCTGCCGGCGTGGGCAGAGGAGGAGCGCGCCGCGCACGCAGCGCGCGTCGGCCTGGCACGCGTTGCGGCTGCGGAAATCGCGCTCTCCGTGGGAGAAACAAGCAAGGCCATTGCCTGGGGCGGAGCGGCGGCCAAGGAGGATCCCCTCAACGAGCGGGCATGGACGGCGTTGATTCTTGGGCTTGAGCAGAATGGCGAGAGCACGGAAGCCTTGCGCGCTTACGACCGCTGCCGGAGGGTCATGGATGAGGAACTGGGCTGCGCCCCTGCTCCCACGCTGAGGGAGGCACAGGCAAGACTCCTGCGGAGCACCGCATCGTTGGCACCTGCGGAGTTCGGGGGCCGTCGTCCCGCGGTGACGGAAAGCCGTCCCGTTGCGAGGGTGACCCCGCAGGAAACGGGACGCCTGCGGATCCTGATTGTTGATGACCACACCACGTTTTCCGACCTGTTGGCCGGGGCGCTGGACCGTGAGCCGGACCTGCAAAGCGTAGGAGCGGCGAAGTCCGTTGCATCTTCGGTGACGATGTTCCGGGACCTTGCGCCCGACGTCGTGATTATGGATCTGCACCTCCCCGACGGATCCGGACTCGAAGCTGCCGGGCGCATCCTCTCGGAGGCGCCGGAAACCAGGATCATCATGCTGACGGGAAACCCGTCCCAGGAAGCTCTATGTGAAGCCGCCCGCACGGGCATCTGCGGATTCCTTCCGAAAGACGGCGCACTGGGAGCCATGCTGGACACGTTGCGGCACGCCCACACCGGCAGCATGATTGTGCCTCCGGCACTGCTGGCCGGATGGGGCAGCGCCGCAGATTCCGTGCCGATAGCTTCAGCGGCGTGACCCGACAGCTCACCGTCCGGGACGCGGAGGGCCCTGCTTAGGCTGCGCGTAGGGTGGGAGGTGGACGAAAGGAGCACTTCATGAAGAAAATCCTCATGGTATTGACCAGCGTTTCCGAGATTGGCGATACGGGAGAGAAGACCGGCTACAACGTTGCCGAGGCTGCGCATCCGTGGAAGGTGTTTAAGGATTCCGGGCATTTCGTCGACTTTGCGTCCATCCAGGGCGGCCAGCCGCCGCGCGACGAGGTGGACACAAAAGACCCCATCCAGGTCGCCTTCACGGAGGATGAGACCACGCGCGCCGGCCTCTACAACACCGCCCGTGTGGACGTGGTGGATCCGAACCAGTACGACGGCGTCTACCTCGTGGGCGGCCACGGCACCATGTGGGACTTCCCGGACAGCGAAGGCCTGCAGAATCTGGTGGCGAGCGTCTACAACGCCGGGGGCCTGGTGGGCGCGGTCTGCCACGGACCGGCCGGACTGTTGAACGTGGAATTAGAGAACGGGCTTCGCCTCGTCGAGGGCCGGCGGGTGGCCGCCTTCACCAACGACGAGGAGGTTGCCGCAGGGAAGGACAAGGTCATCCCGTTCTTCCTGGCGGACCGGCTCGAGGAACAGGGCGCCACCCACGTCTCCGCCGGTGTCTTTGAGGAGAAGGTGGTGGTTGACGACCGGCTGGTGACCGGGCAGAACCCGGCGTCCGCTGCCGGCGTGGCCAAAGAGATGGAGAAGCTCTTCGCAGAGGTCATCCACCAGGAAAAGGCCGAGGAACAGCACGACGCCGAGGCCCTGCGCGCCGAGAAGGACGCTGTGAAGGCCGCTGCCGCGGAAGAAGAGCGGTAAGCCGAAAGTACGTGAAACTGACGGCCACCCGGAAGATTGGGGTGGCCGTCAGTTTGCGTACGGGGCGGTGACAAGCGGGCGCGGCTTAGGCTTGGCCTATGTCTACTGATGATGAGAAGGACCCTCCCGTGCCCGCTGACGTTGAGGGAAAGATCCCGAAAAAGGTTCACGACAAGCCAGGTACAGACGATGGTGAGGCGCGGACCGATGAACCTGCTGACTGACTAGGCTGGCCGCCTGATCTTAGCCGCGGCCAGCACCGTTTCCGGTGTCCTCCCAGATCACATCCAGGTTGCGGAAGGTGACAGGTCCGTCGCACAGTGCCGCCATTTTTGCGGCGAACTCGGACGTTTCCGGCCGGCCCGAATTCTCCATTGCCGAGTCATAGGATTCGAACTCTGCGATGGTTAAGTAGGTCCCGGGGTGGTCTCTGTCCGCCGTGGCCACAATGCGGCGGAAAGTGGGCTGATTGCTTCCCTCGGTTTGTGTGGGACGGCCCAGCTCTTCGATCTCCTTGATGCGGGAAGTCCTGAATTCGATGATCTGAAAAAACCCAGCCATGACGGCTCCTCGACGGCGGTGGACAGTGGTGCGGATCAGGCTACTCCCCGCGCCGGGCGGTGCACAGGGGAAAAGCGCCCCACTTGTCCAGTGCGGGAGGGTTTCCCCGGCCTATTGACTGCCTGTAGCCGGAGGAATAGTTTCTGCGTTAGCGGGGTCAAATACCCGCTTCCACGGAATGAGGGGCCGGATCTGGGCCGCTCCTGCACCGCGCGATGGAGCCGGGTGAGGAGGATTCTGTGTGTGCCCCATTCAGCACCGCGTGTGTCCGGGCTGCGCGGGTGCACTCGGGACAGCCTGATGAGCGCCGGATGGAATGGAAATCTAGGGAAAGGAAAGGCCATGCCGAAGTATCTGTTTGAAGCGACCTACGTTGGCAAAGGAATCCAGGGGCTCATGCAGGAAGGCGGCACCAAGCGGCGCGACGCCCTGACCGAGGCGCTGAAATCCGTCGGAGGATCGCTGGAGAGTTTCTACTACGCTTTTGGCTACTACGACGTCCTTGGCGTTTTTGAGGCGCCGGATGATGCAAGTGCTGCAGCACTGTCGCTGCTGATCAATTCGTCGGGGAGCGTCAACGTCCGGCTGAAGCCGCTCCTGACGGTCGAAGACCTCGATGAAGCTGCCAAGAAGACGCCTTCCTACCGGGCTCCGGGACAGTAAAGCCCCGGGACAGTAGGGGAGTTCGGCACCTTGGCCGCGGGCCGCCGTCGTAAATTTACGATGGCGGCCCGCCGGCTGCCGGGCGTGCCTTTCCAACCGCTTCTTGACCTTGAAAACGGGCAGGCGTACCTTACGGTTAGTGGGTTGGCCCAAGGGTGTCCAAAGCTTCGCCCGGCAGCGTCGCCGGCAGGTGCATACTCGAGAATCACGCCGGTGCTACATGCCGCACATGCAGAACCGGCGCATCCGGTCTCCGCCGCTGGAACAGGCCGTCCGGGTTCTTCCCGGGCCCGCAGCGGCTGCATCATGAAGGTCCCGCACGGCCGGGGGATGCCGTGCCAGGTCCCCGAGCGTCTAGCCATGCCCGGGGCGAATGGAAGTCACCATGGACAACAATGGATTTCAGGCCCTGCAGGAGAATGTCCGGGGCCACGTCATTACCCCCGAACACCCCAGCTACGACGCGTCGCGGTCCGTCTATAACGGCATGATCGACAAACGTCCCGCCGCGGTACTGCGGGTTTCGCAGGTCGCGGACGTCATCGCCGGAGTAAATTTCGCTCGCGATAACGGTATGGACCTCGCGCTTCGGGGTGGGGGTCACAGTGCCCCGGGGTTTGGGACCTGCGACGGTGGGCTCGTGCTGGACTTCGCCGACCGCACGGGCGTCCGGGTGGATCCTGCTGCCCAGACCGCCAGAGCTGAGGCAGGCACCACCTGGGCCGACTTCAACCACGCAACGAACGCGTTCGGGCTGGCAACAACCGGCGGCATTATCGGATCCACGGGTGTGGCCGGACTGACGCTCGGCGGCGGCATAGGATACCTCGCGCGTAAGCACGGCCTGTCCTGCGACAACCTCATATCCGCGGACGTGGTCACCGCGGACGGGAAGTTCCTCACGGCCAGCGCCACCGAAAATGACGATCTCTTCTGGGCGTTACGCGGCGGCACAGGAAACTTCGGCGCGGTAACTTCCCTGGAATTCACCCTGCATCCGGTCGAGGTGGTCTACGGCGGTGTGGTGATCTACCTGCTCGAGCAGGTTGAGGCTGTTGGGCAGCTGTACCGGGACTATATCGCCACAGCTCCTGAAGACATGGGAATCTTCCTCGGATTCCACCAGGGCCCACCGGTTCCCTTCCTGCCGGAGGAGCACCACGGTAAACCCGTGGTGGTTGTGGTGGGCTGCTGGACCGGTCCCCACGATGAAGGCCAGCGGCAATGGCAGCAGTTCCTGGATGTCGCCCCAGTCGCCGGGCAGTTTGTCGGCCCGATCCCGTACCCGATGCTCAACACGTTGTTCGACCCGATGCTCCCGAAGGGCCTTCAAGCATATTGGAAGGCGGAGTTCCTGCCGGAGCTGAGCGACGACGTGATCGGCGTTGCCCGGAAATTCGGAGCCGGGGTGCCCAGTCCTCAAACCGCCAATCATTACTACCCCATCAATGGTGCAGCCCAACGCGTGGGACAGGAGGAGACTGCCTTTCCTTACCGGGATGCCAACTTCTCGGTAGCCATCGCCGGAATGTGGGAGTCCCCGGCGGACAACGCGGCCAACACGAGGTGGGTCAGGGACTACCACCAGGCCCTGCATCCTTACGGAGCCGGCGGGGGCTACGTTAACTTCCTTGACGCCGACGACCAGTCCAGCATCCAGGACAACTACGGCGGCAATTACGCCAGGTTGGCCAGGATCAAGGCGAAGTACGATCCGGGCAACCTGTTCCATATCAACCAGAACATCAAACCTGCGGACTGAGGCACGGGCCGAGGAATCCAACGACTAAACCGCAACCGTTGTTGCCTTGGTCCGGCAGTGGGAAGATGAACGGAAATGCTGGGCTGCTGCCGGTCAAGGGGTAAGAAGAACGACGACGTGTGCCCGGCTTGGTAAGCGAGGCGCGGTGAGCGGGCCATGACACAACACAGCGGGCAGCAGCGGCGGCTGAAGGTATCCGACGTCAACGTCGTCAACCGCCGCACGCTACGGAAGGCACTCGGCGGGACCATCGTGGGTAACACGATGGAGTGGTACGACGTCGGGGTATTCGGCTACCTCATCACCACCATGGGACCGGTGTTCCTGCCCGAAGCGGACCGGGCCGTGCAGAACCTGTTCCTGCTGGGGACCTTCGGCGCCACGTTCATCGCCCGGCCGCTGGGCGGGATCTTCTTCGGCTGGCTGGGCGACAAGATCGGCCGCCAGAAGGTGCTGGCCATGACGCTGATGCTCATGGCCGTGGCGACGTTCGCCGTCGGACTGCTTCCCGGGTACGCGGTGCTGGGCATCTGGGCGGCGGTGCTGCTGGTGGTCCTCAAGCTGGTGCAGGGCTTTTCCACCGGCGGCGAATACTCGGGAGCCACCACATTCGTGTGCGAGCATTCACCGGACCGCCGACGTGGCTTCTACGTCAGTTTCCTGGACATGGGCAGCTACCTCGGGTTCGCAGCGGGCGGGCTGGTGGTGTCCGTCCTGCAGCTGACGCTGGGGCAGGAGCAGATGGAGGCGTGGGGCTGGCGGATCCCGTTCCTGGTGGCTGGTCCACTGGGCATCGTGGCCGTCTACTTCCGGATGAAGATCGAGGAGTCGGCCGCCTTCAAGGCCACGATGGAAGCCGAAGCCGTGGCGGCCCAGCATCCCGAGACCGGGGAGGAGCTCCGCCCCGTGGGCCCGATTGGGATCCTGAAGGCACACTGGCGGCCCATCGTCCTGGCCATGATCCTGGCGGCGGCCGCCAACACCGTGGCCTACGCCCTCACGTCCTACATGCCAACCTACCTGACCAGCAACAAGGGCTACAGCGAGGTGGAGGGGACGCTGCTGACTATCCCGGTGCTGGTGGCCATGGCGCTGTGCATCCCGTTTACCGGGCTGCTTTCGGACCGGATCGGCCGCCGCCGCGTGCTGTGGATCGGGGCCTTGAGTACGGTGGTGTTCGCGGTTCCGGCGTTCCTGGCGATAGCGGTGGGCAGCGTCCCTATGACTTTGCTGGGCCTGGCCCTGATCGCCTTCCCGGTGGCGTTTTCGGTGCCGAACCTGGCGTCGGCGCTGCCGGCGCTGTTTCCCACCGAGCACCGCTACTCCGCCATGGGCATCGCATACAATCTGGCGGTGGCCATCTTCGGCGGGACGGCACCGTTTATCATCGCGGCCCTGATCGAGTTCACCGGCGACGACATGGCGATTGCGTACTACCTCATTACTGTGGCCGCCATTGCCGCCGTGGCCATCCGGTTCCTGCCCGAATCGGCAGGGCGGCACCTGCCTGGGTCCATGCCCAGCGTGGAGTCTGTTGAGGCTGCGCAGAAGCTGGTGGCGACGCAGGACAACAACCCGCTGCTGGACCTGGAGACGCTTCCGTTTGAGAGCAGCTTCGAGATCGCGCGGGCGGAGCACAAGGGGCGGCCCGGGAAGCCGACGGTGATGTAAAGGGTGAAGGTACGACGGCGGCACTTGGCTGGGTGCCGAACCATTCGGCGTCAGGGGCGGCAAGAGCTCCGCACAGCGACGGCTCCGTCCCTTCGGGACGGAGCCTTCGTCAACCAGCTGCCTGTTAGGAGTCCTGGTCCACGGCTACAACGATCTTGCCGCGGGTATGGCCCTCCATGTTGCTGCGGAAGGCATCCTCGGCCTTCTCCAGTGGGAAGACTCCGGCAACTTCCACGCGGATCTTCCGGCTGTCCACCAGGTCGGCGAGTTTCTGCAGGTCGGCGCCCACCGGGTTGACCCACATCCAGTCTCCGCCGTGCTGTTCGACGTCATTGTCGGCGATGGATGCATGCCGGCCTCCCTCGGCCAACACCGCCAAGGTTGCCTCGAGGTTTCCGCCCACGAAGTCGGCCACGACGTCTACACCGTCAGGGCGCAGTTCACGGACGCGTTCTGCGAGCCCGTCTCCGTAGGCAACCGGCTCCGCACTCAGGGAACGGAGGAACTCGTGGTTTTTCTCGGAGGCGGTGGCAATGACGGTGGCGCCCATGGCCACGGCGATCTGGATGCCAAGCGAGCCCACGCCGCCGGCGCCACCGTGGATCAGCACAGTTTCGCCAGCCTTTAGGCCCAGCCGGTTCAGGACCTGGTAGGCGGTCAGGCCGGCGAGCGGGAGGCCCGCTGCCTCGCTCCACCCGAGCGAGGCAGGCTTCCGCGCCAGGAGCCGCTCCGGCAGCGCGATGTACTCCGCAAAGCTGCCCCCGTGGACGTAGTCCTTGCGGGCATAGGAAATGACCTCGTCGCCCGGCTTGAACTGCTTGGCATCGATCCCCACCGATTCCACAACCCCCGCCACGTCCCACCCGGGGATGGCGGGAAACTGCAGGTCCATGATGGCGTCCAGGCCACCGGCCATGATCTTCCAGTCCACCGGGTTCACTGCTGCGGCCTTGACCTTTACCAGGACCATGCCTGGCGCGATCTTTGGCATCGGCTGATCGCCGTATTCGAGGACGTCCGGGTTTCCGTATGAGTTGTAAGTGATTGCCTTCATGCCTTCCACAACCGCGTGGTTGGACCTTGGTATTCCGGGTCAGGCCTCCAAGTGGCGCATCGCACGAACAGGTGCGGCGGCGATCATAGCCGGTCTCGGCTGCGGCTCGTGGAAAGCCTAAGCGTTTGCGGAAGGTCTTTTTAAACCGACGACCCAAATGTTGTGTTCAGAGGTCGTGTGGACAGATTTCAGTGCCCACCAGCTCAGGCCTTCCTTGCCCATACGAAGGCTCGCCATCGCTTCCCGCCCAGATGACACCGCCTCCCGGGCAGGGCATCACGTCGAACGCCAGGCCATCACGATGCGCCCGCAGGTGACGCCCGTCATCCTCCACCACTTCCCAACCCGCCGCTGGCAGCGCTGCCCGATAGTGCTGCAACACATCGACGCCTCCTGAGAGCTTGAACCAGCGGGTACAGCCGCCGACGCCACTCATGCCGCCGCCACTGAAGTGGCCGATATGGCTGATGGAATCGAACGCCTGCTGGGCCTCTCGATCTGCGCTTGCCATGGGCTCCTCCGTGCCCTCGGCCACGCATTGAGGAGCGGAGACAAATTGGTTCTCCAACTTCTGCCCCAGCGCTGCGGGGGTGACAGTGAACATCCCGAGCAGCATGAGGACCGGGATGGCCACGGCTGTCAGCCGCATCCACCGTCGTGTCGAGACCATGAAGCTGATCATGGCAACCACCGCGACCAGGCCGAGCCCCAATCCGGAGGGTCCGGCCGTGAGCCCCCACGTGAGCCCCTCGAACGCAGTACCGCTCACATCGCCGTAAATTCTCATGAATTCGTAGTGGACCATCACGGCTAGCAACGCCAGTCCTGCCCCAACGACGAGCAGCACCGCGGCAGAAACGGCTCGGCCGGTCACGGGCATGGCTCATTGTATTGCCGGTCCCGTCCTCGAGATAGAGAGGCAAAGTCCGTGTCCTGCTCCGCCGGCGAGGCGGGGGAAGGCCCGGCGGCGGCACCAGAGCTACCCCGCCACTGCCGCCTTCGCCGCCTGCTTGGCGTTCATCCACTCGCTCAGCCACGGCGCCCGGACGGTGGAGGTGATCCGGCAGTCGGCCACAAAGGTTCCTTTGGCCCCGGCGTCGATCCACTCCGTAAGCGCGGACAGGTCCACCAGCGATCGGATGACTGCCGACTCAGCTCCCAGTGCCCGGGCGACACCGCTGAAGTCCACCTCGGGGATCAGCATCGGCTTTTCGGTCAGGCCCTGAGAGCCGTACTGGTGAATTTCGGCCCCGTAGGCCGCGTCGTTGTAGATCACCACGACAGCGCTTTTTGCCGTGCCGATGAGTGATTCCAGGTCAGCCAGGCCCATCAGGAAACCGCCGTCGCCGGACGCCAGCACAAGTGTGCGGCCGTCCTCCACCGCGCGGGCTGCCCCGACAGCGCTCGCAAGTCCCAGCCCGATGGACTGGAAGGCGGTCCCCACCATCACTAGGTCCTGCGGCCGCGGGATGTTCCAGTACATGGGTGCCCAGCCGATGAAGTGCCCGCCGTCCTGAACCACCGTTCGGCGCTCGGGCAGCACGGCATTCAGCGCGGTGGCGAGGGAGCGCGGATCCAGCCGGCCGTCCGGGGTCTCGTCCGAGCCTGGGTGGTGGGCGGGTCCTTCGGCCAGACGTTTGCGGGCTTCCGCGCGCCACGCTTCCGCCGCAGCCTCACCATCAAGCAACTGCAGGAGGCGCGCCGCGGCAGTCTTCGCGTCTGCGCTGACGAACAGGTCCACCCGGGGATGCGTGGGTTGCAGTCCGGTGTCGATCTGGATGACCGTGCTGTCCGGGCCGAGCAGGTGCCCGAACCGCATGGTGAAGGGGCTCAGGCTCGCCCCGGCCACCAGCACCACGTCGGCCTCGCCCATGAGCCCGGCCGCGGTGTCGGTGCCGAAACCGCCCGCGACGCCCAAGTACCCCTCGCCTTTGAGGAGGTTGAGCGCCAGGGCGGTTCCGGCGGTCAGTGCGCCGAGCCGGTCGGCGAGTTCGCGGAGCTCCGGGCCGGCTCCGGCGAGATGCGCACCACGGCCGGCCAGGATCAGCGGCCGCTTCGCCCCGGCGAGCAGGCGGGCTGCCTGCCCAAGGCCGCCGTCGACGTCGTCAGTCACCTTGGGCGCGTGCGGCTCGGGGAGGTCCTCATCCGCAGCCTCGAGTGACGCTAGATCGTAGGGAATGGCAAGCACGACGGCGGTGCGCTTGGTAAATGCGTACTCCACCGCCTGCTGTGTGATGGAGCCGGCGGCGTCGCGGGTGACGGTTAAGGTTGCCGCGCCCATGCCCGCGGCGATGGCCGCCTGGTCCACGTCCTGCGGCCGGGCGCCACTGCTCGGGGCATCTCCGGTGACGAGCACAACGGGGATTTGCGCCTGAACCGCCTCGGCGAGGGCGGTGAGGGCGTTGGTATAGCCGGGTCCGTAGGTGGTGGTGCCCGCCGCGAGCCGTCCCGAGGTCCGGTAGTAGGCGTCGGCAGCGGCGATGGCGGCACCCTCATGCCGCACGGGGGAGAAGCGGAGGCCTAGCTTTTCCGCGGCGTCCAGGAAGTAGACGTTTCCGTTGCCCATCACGCCGAAGATGTCGCTGAGGTAGCTGCTGAGAACCTGTGCCACGCGGCCGGAGACGGTAAGTGAAGTCATGGAGGAATCGTGTGGCCTGCGTCTCACGTTTGCAATAGCGCTCGATACTGCTGGGACTTTTGGCAGTAGAAGAAGCAGCAAGTGACAATTTGCCCAAACTGTGGCCGCCGTCACCTGTTTCTAGTCGGAGGGGCGGCCTTCCTGCTCGGACAGGCGGCTGATGAGTCCGTCGTACCGGGGCGGCATGAGTTCCATGACGGAGATGGCGGTGCTGGTCCGCTGGATCCCGTCGATTTCCAGGATCTGGTTGGTGATGCGGTAGAGGTCGGCGGTGCCCCGGGCTACCACCTTGGCCATGAGGTCCGCGTCGCCGGTGGTGGCGTGCACCTCGATGACTTCCGGGATCGCTGCGAGGCCGCTCTCCACGGAGCCGAACCGCGTCTGGCTGATTTCCAGGGAGAGGAAGGCCATGAGCTCGTAGCCGAGCGCTGCGGGGTCCAGCCGCCGGCTGAAGGAGCGGAGTGCGCCGCTGCGCTCCAGCCGTGCCAGGCGGGCATGGACGGTGTTGCGTGCGACGCCGAGTGTCCGGGAGAGTGCCAGGGCGCTGGCTTCGGGGTCCTTGTCGAGGGCCAGGATGATCCGGCCGTCGAGCGAATCGAGGGTGCGAGCATTCGTGATGGTCATATTTTCACCAGAGCTACTAGAAGTTGAGCAGAAGTCCCAAGCACAAAAGCGTATCTTGCTATGTGGGCCGGGTCACAACCATGATCGGTGCCCATGACCCCTGAACAACTCCTGACGAGGCCGGACACAGCGCTGCCCACCCTTCGCCGCGCCGTGACAGGCCTTCCGTCCTACGTCCCGGGCAGGCGCGGTGCTGGCGTGGACATCGCAGCCCTCGCCAGCAACGAAAGCCACTACGAGCCCCTGCCCGCTGCCGCCGCTGCGGTGGCCGAAGCTGCTGGCAAGATGAACCGCTACCCGGACAGCGCCGCCGTCGAACTCCGCGAACGGCTCGCCCTGCATCTGGGCGTCACCGCCGAAGAGGTCGCGGTGGGGCCGGGCAGCGTGGGCGTCCTCCAGCAGATCATCACCGGCCTGTGCGACGCCGGGGATGAAGTGATCTTCGCGTGGCGCTCCTTCGAGGCGTACCCCATCCTGGTTGAGCTGGCAGGCGCCCGGCCGGTCCGCATCCCGCTGGACCACCTTGAGGGCCACGACCTCGATGCCATGGCCGCCGCCGTCACTGAACGTACGAAGGTCATCCTGCTCTGCACCCCCAACAACCCGACCGGCGTGCCGATCAGCCACGAACGCATCGAGGCTTTCCTGCGCGCCGTCCGCTCTGACATCCTCGTGGTGATCGACGAGGCCTACGTGGAATATGCCGAAGCGGGCAGCGGGCCCGATTCCTTGGAGCTCTACCGTGAGTACCCGAACGTCTGCATCCTGCGGACCTTTTCGAAGGCCTACGGGCTCGCCGGCCTGCGCGTGGGGTACGCCGTGGCGGCACCGGCCATTGCTGAGGGGCTGCGCCGGACCGCCTTGCCCTTCTCGGTGAGCGCACTGGCGCAGAAGGCAGCCATCGCTTCGCTTGACGCGGGGGAGGAGATGGAGGCGCGGGTCGCCGTCGTGAAGCAGGAGCGTGCACGGATGGCTGCGCAGTTGGCATCCCAGGGCTGGAAACTCCAGCCAAGCCAGGGCAATTTCCTGTGGATCCGTGCGGATGACGAGCTCCGGGCGAGGCTCGTCGAGGCGTTCGACGGCGCGGGCATCCTGGTGCGGGCGTACCAGGGCGACGGCGTGCGGATCACCGTTGCCGACGCCGCCGCCAACAATCGCGTGCTCCGGCTCCTCGCAGCCCACGCGGTCTGACCATTCTCTGATCCCTTACTACTCCGTTCCACCTACTAACTAGAGGAATCCCCCATGGAACAACAGACAAAGACGTCTGACCGCGCCCTCGGCGCGGCCCTCAAACCACGCCAGCTCACCATGATGGGCCTCGGAAGCGCCATCGGCGCCGGCCTGTTCATCGGCTCCGGCGCGGGCATCCAGGCTGCCGGCCCGGCGGTGCTGATTTCCTACCTCGTGGCCGGCACCCTCATCATCCTGGTGATGTGGGCCCTCGGCGAGATGGCCGCCGCCAACCCGGACAGCGGCGCGTTCTCTGTCTACACCGCCAAGGCCTACGGGCCGGTGGCCGGTGCCACGGTGGGCTGGCTCTGGTGGATCCAACTCGTGGTGGTCATCGCAGCCGAAGCGCTCGGGGCGGCTGGCCTGCTGGCGACGATCTTCCCGGCGCTGCCGGTGTGGCTGATGGCCTTCGTTTTCATTGTGGTGCTCACCGCCGTGAACCTGACCAGTGTGAAGAACTTCGGTGAGTTCGAGTTCTGGTTCGCGCTGCTGAAAGTGGCAGCAATCGTCGCGTTCCTGGCTGTGGGCGCTGCCCTGCTGTTCGGCTGGCTGCCGGGCGTCCAGTCGCCGGGCCTGTCTAACTTCACGGGTGACGGCTTCGCGCCCAGTGGTTTCGCCGGCATTGCCACGGCGCTGTTTGTTGTGGCGTTTGCGTTCGGCGGCACCGAGATTGTGTCCGTGGCGGCAGCTGAGACCGCTGAGCCGGCCCGGAGCGTGAAGAAGGCAGTCCGCACGGTGCTGTGGCGCATCCTGGTGTTCTACATCGGTGCCATCTTCATCATCGCGGCTGTGGTTCCCGTCGGTTCTGAGGGGCTGAAGAGCCCCTTCGCCGCGGTGTTGGAAGCCGCCGGCATGCCCGGTGCAGCCACCGCGATCACGCTGGTAGCCGTCGCAGCACTGCTCTCCGCCCTCAACGCCAACCTCTACGGTGCCTCCCGGATGGCGTACTCCCTCGCCGAGCGGGGCGAAGCACCCCGGCTGCTCGCTTCCGTGTCCAAGGCGCGTGTCCCGGTGGTCGCAGTCCTGGCGAGCGTCGCCTTTGGCGTTGTCACGGTCGTGCTGGAGCTGGCATTCCCTGAGATGGTCCTTGGCGTCCTGCTGAACATCGTGGGTTCGACCTGTCTGCTGGTGTGGACGTCAGCGCTCCTGGCCCAGCTCGCGCTGCGCCTCCGTGCCGACCGCGAGGGAACGGAGCTTCCGCTGCGGATGCCCGGCTTCCCGTGGCTCACGGGCTTTGGCCTGCTCATCCTTGCGGCGATCTTCACGGTGGGCTTCATCGGCGAGGATTCCCGTCCCCAGCTCCTGAGCACTTTCGGACTCGTGGCGCTCCTGGCGGTGGCGAACTGGCTGAATCACCGGTCGCGGAAGGTTTCGCCCGCCGTCGAAACGTCTGACCCTGCCAAGCCGCCAGTGCTTGTCGACTGAATCAAGTGCCCTGAACCACTTGAAAGTTTAGGCAACGAAGGGCGCCCGGCCTGACGACCGGGCGCCTTTCGTTGTTCTGACAACGATGCGTGCGGGAATGTCTTCCGGAGCCCGAAACTGATAGTTCTACCGCTGACTACGAGCCCAGCTTGCTTGCTGCGCAGCGACGCCTTCGTCTCCGGCTCGTCCCCACTGTCCTCTGTCTAAGACTTAGTTTCCAGGTTGCCATTCAAGCAGCTTGATGTCCTCGTTGATGTGCGGCCCATCGGCAGCAGTATCCTCGATGTGTACGTCACCGCCTGGCAGGTACTTCCCGCCATCTAATGAGATGGAAAGTACTTTCACTTGGGAAAGAAATTCTTCACCGTGATTAGGGCCGCTCATAAATCTGTAGTTGAAGGTCATATTCCTGACGCTATCATGCAGCAAATGGGCTAGGGCGGAATTCCTTAGGCCATGACCTGTGGCGCGCTAACCTCAATCTCTGCACCCGTAAATACCATTGATAACGTCTTCCTGTGCCTACTTGGAGATGCTTGCGTGATCGTTCACCTGCAAACGACCTACCCCGGCTGCGGTGACGTCCGTGCCGCGTACAGCCATGGACTCGAGAGAGCTCCTCCACTTCTCTAGCCCTTAGCTACCGCCACCGGTAAGCCCCATGAACATCGTCCGGTGCAGGATGTCCACGTGTTTTCGCGAGACCTCCACGGCCTCCTCAACCCGGCCGGCGCGCAGGGCTGCCACAAGCGCGACGTGGTCGTGGTTGGATTTGTGCAGCTTCTCGATGGGGTAGGGGATGAAGTAGTCGTAGAGCTCGGCGAGGGTCTCGTGATAAACCTCGACGGCCGAGTCCAGACATGAAGCAGTACCTATCAGTTGATGGAACTGCTCGTCCATCCGGTGGTAGTAGGACCAGTCGCTCGCTTCGGCCATCTCACGGGTCAGCCGCTCCAGCTCGTCCAGCTGCTCAGCTGTGGCGTTGACCGCCGCGTAGTGCGTCACAGCGCACTCGAACAAAAGCCGCCGATCCACAAGCCGGTTCACCGCCTGGGACTCGGCCGGCGACGCCGAGAGTGAGGCCAAAACTTCAGTAGGCGGCGCGTCCGCTACAAACGTTCCGCCGGCCCGCCCGCGCCGACGCACCACCACACCCTGCTCCGCCAGACTCGCGAGTGCACGGCGGGCGGTAATCGGGCTGACCGATAGACCAAGGGCCACGTCCTCCTGGTCCGGCAGCCGTTCGCCCGGCTTCAGCAGCCCCAGCGAAATCGCCATCCCGATCCGCATCCGCACCGCGTCCATCGCACTGCGTCGCTCCATGCCGGGCATCCTGCCGGTACCAAGGCGGGCGGGCTCGGCGCTGTCCTCCAACTGACGGGTCATATCCGCTACCTTACGGCCCACCTCGGCCCCTTTCCTTTATTGGTTCATTCTGATCTAATATAACCCGGATCACACCCAATCGCGGAGATTACCCATGCAACGCATCCTTCCCCTCATCGCTGCCCAGGCCCGGCCAAGGCTAATCGGCGAACCCGTCTCGGCCTTCGCGGACGAGGTCAAGAAAGCCCTCGAAGCCCAGCCCCACAGCAAGCTGGTCGTCTTCCCCGAGCTGCACCTCTTCGGCGATGAAAACCCCGACCTGCAGCGCACCGAAATGCTCCGGGCAAGTGCGGAGCCCCTGGACGGTCCAAGAGTCAAAGAGCTCAAGCAGCTGGCAAAGGACCTGAACATCTGGCTGGTCCCCGGCAGCGTCTGCGAACGCGGCCCGGAGGGACAGCTGTTCAACACCCAACTGGTCCTGTCCCCCGAAGGGGAGCTCGCCGGCTACTACCGGAAGATCTTCCCCTGGCGCCCGTTCGAGCCCTATGTCCCAGGCGACAAGTTCACCACCGTGGACCTGCCCGGCATCGGCAGGGTGGGCCTGAACATCTGCTACGACGCCTGGTACCCGGAGGTGTCCCGCCAGCTCGCCTGGATGGGCGCCGACGTCATCCTCAACGTCGTCAAAACCACCACCCCGGACCGCAAACAGGAACTGATCCTCGCCAAGGCCAACGCCATCGTGAACCAGGTCTTTATGGTCAGCGTGAACTGCGCCGGCCCCACCGGCCAGGGCAAGAGCATCATCGTGGACCCGGAGGGCAACACCCTCGCCGAGGCCCCGGATGATCAGCCGCAGCTGCTCACCGCGGAACTGGACCTGGCCGCCGTCGAGCGCGTCCGCACGCACGGCACGGAGAACCTCAACCGTCCCTGGTCGCAGTTCCGCGAGGGGGAGCCCGCCGTCGAACTTTCCGTCTACCAAGGCCGGATCAATCCGGCCACCTGGACACCGCCGTCCTACAAGCCGTAAGGAAACACCGTGACAACCACCCTCACCCGCACGCTGAAGCTGCCCTCGCTGGTCCTGTTCGGGCTGGCGTACCTGACCCCGATCATCGTCCTGGGGATCTTCGGCATCATCGCCGAAACCACCGGCGGCGCCGCGCCCGCCGCGTACCTCGTGGCGCTCGTGGCCATGCTGTTCACCGCGCACAGCTACGGGCGGATGGCCATCGCCCACCCCGTGGCCGGTTCCGCCTACACGTACGTCCGCCGCTCCATCGATGCCAGGGTCGGGTTCCTGGTGGGCTGGGCCGTCCTGCTCGACTACCTCTTCCTGCCCATGGTCATCTGGCTCATCGGCGGCTCCTACCTGAGCGCCCAGTTCCCCGGCGTCCCCATCGGCGTCTGGATCGTGGGCTTCATCGTCATCACCACGCTGCTGAACATCCTGGGCATCAAGGTGGCGGACAAGGCCAACTACGTGTTGATGGCGTTCCAGCTGCTGGTCCTCGTGTTCTTTGTGGCGCTGGCCATCGGCAGCGTGGTGTCCGCCAACGGCGCAGGGGGACTGGCCAGCGGGCAGCCGTTCTTCAACGACACGGCCAGCTTCGCCACCGTCTCGGCCGGCGCGGCCATCGCCGCGTACTCGTTCCTGGGGTTCGACGCCGTTACCACCCTCACCGAGGAAACCGTCAACCCGCGCCGGACCGTGCCTCGCGCCATCATGCTGGTGGCCCTGATCGGCGGGGGCATCTTCGTGGCGGTGTCCTATGTGACCCAGCTGGTCCACCCCGGGGGCGTGTTTGAGGACTCGGCCTCCGCGGCCAGCTCCATCGCCCTGCAGATCGGCGGGCAGCTGTTCGGCGCCGTGTTCCTGGCCGGCCTGGTGGTGGCGCAGTTCGCCTCCGGCCTCGCCGCCCAGGCCAGCGCCTCCCGGCTGCTGTACGCTATGGGCCGCGACTCTGTCCTGCCCAAGGCGGTCTTCGGCCGGCTCAGCGAGAAGTTCCACACGCCGGTGGCGAACCTGGTGATCACGGGCATCGTGGGCCTGATCGCGATCTTCCTGGACGTGGCCACGTCGACGTCGTTCATCAACTTTGGTGCCTTCACCGCCTTCACGCTGGTGAACGCCGCGGTGGTGTTCCACTATGTGCGCCAGCGCCGGGCCGGGCAGCAGCTGAACCCGGTGTCCTACGTGGTGGTCCCGGTGATCGGCGCGGTCATCTGCGCCTACCTGCTCTCCCGGCTGGACAGCAACGCCATTACGCTGGGTGTGTCCTGGCTGGTGCTGGGCGTGGTGGTCCTGGCCCTGATCACCCGCGGGTTCAAGGCCTCGCCGCCGGAGATGACGGCCACGGAGAAGGCGACGGTGGAGGCAGCCGCCTGATTTTTGGTTAGTTTGGTCCCGGCTGTTGGGCCGAGGGAAGGAACAGCTGTGAGGATTGCGCTTGGGCAGCTGGCGTCGGGCGCCGACATCCGGGCCAACCTCGCCGCGATCGACCGGTCCGCCGCCGAGGCGGCGCGCGACGGCGCCGCGCTGGTCGCCTTCCCGGAGTACGCCACCTACGAGAAAAAGAAAGTGGACGCGACGTTCCAGGCGGTGGCCGAGCCGCTGGACGGGCCCGTCTGCC